>NZ_AUIW01000002.1 GCF_000423905.1 Thermus antranikianii DSM 12462
TGGGGCGGCGGGACTTGGGCTTTAGTCCGGCTAGCCCCTTCTCCCTCAAGGCCCTTTCCCAGCGGTAGTAGGTGGCCCGGCTGATGCCCAAAAGCTCCTGAATCTCCTCCCACCTCCTCTTGCCCTCCCGCAGGGCTTTCACCAACTTCACCTTGCGCAGGCGTTCCTGGACATCCGGGTCGCCTGCCCCGGCCTCGGCCAGTCTTGCCCCTTGGCTAGCTCCTTTCCATATCGCTCGGCCAACCGTGGTAAGCTGCATATGGGGAACCTCCTCTCTCGGGTCGGTTCCCCATCTTTTTATCCCATTCAGCGTCTCACATGTGTCTGTCCGGGTTCAGGGGGAGGTCCAGCTTGCGGATGAAAAGCTCGAAGAGACCTAGGCTGAAAATCAGGAACACCGCGGCCAAAAGGGCCAGGTCCACGGCGGCCACCAGGGTGGGGAGGGCTTCTTCCAAGGGCCTCCCCAAGGCCCTGAGGGCTTCCCTCAGGGCGTGCCAGGCGAAGTAAAAGGCCCCCAGGAGCAGCCCCAGCACGGGCATGAGCATGAGCCAACGCACCAGGTGGGCCAGGTGTTCCAGGCGCACGGGCCCATTCTAAGGCAAGTAGGGAACCGCAGGAGAGGTGCGGGTGGAAGCCCGTTCGATCAGGAGAGGTTCAAACCGGACCGCCCGAGGAGGGCCTGCATAACCCTGCATCCTCTCCAGGAGAAGCTGCGCCGCCCGGGCGCCCATGGCCTCCACGGGCTGGGCGATGGTGGAAAGCCCCACCTCCTCGGTGAAGGGATGGCCGTCGAAGCCCAAGACCCGCACCTCCTTGCCCACGGTAAGCCCAAGCCTTTCCGCCTCCTCCAAAACGCCCAGGGCCACCTGGTCGGCCCCGGCGAAGACGTTGAGGGGCGGGGAGGCCTTCTCCAGGAAGTAGCGGAGGGCGAGCCTCCCCCCTTCCTGGGAAAGCCGGGTGGTGTATAGGTGCTCCTCGGGAAAGGGGCGGCCTGCCGCCTTGAGGGCTTCCCGGAAGCCGGCCAGGCGCTCGGCGAAGACCGTGTGGTGGAAGGCCCGGTCGGGTTCCTCCTCCACCTTCACGGCGAAGATGGGGCCGGGGAAGCGCGCCAGGTACTCCCCGGCCAGCTGACCCCCCAGGAAGTTGTCCAGGTAAACGGAGTCGTACCGGGGGTTCTTGGCGTCCACCAATACCACGGGGCGGTCGGTGGGAAGACGGCTTCCTTCGAAGTGCTCGCTGAGGTCATAGGAGGCGAGGATGAGGCCGTCGGTGAGGAAGGCCAGAGTGGAGCTCTCCAAGTACCGCCTGAGCCGGGCCTGGGAGAGGATGGGGAAGAGGGCCAGGTCGTAGCGCTTTTCCAGGAGGACGCCTTCGATCCCCTCCACCAGCCTTCGGTAAAACTCCGTGGCCACGAAGGGAAGGAGGACGGAGACCGTGTAGCTTCTTCCTCCCGCGATGCGCCGGGCGTGGGGGTTGGGGGTGTAGCCCAGCTCCTCCATGGCCTTCAACACCCGGGCTCGCGTTTCTGGCCGTACTGACTTGTGGTTGTTGAGTACCCGGCTCACCGTGCCCAGGCCGACCCCGGCCCGGGCGGCCACCTCGAGGATGGTGGGTTTCTTCTTGCTCATAGCCTGGTTCCCCGCTCTCAGTGGAAGCGCTTCATGGAAACTTCCATAACCAGGATAGGGCAAGGGGGAGGTTTTTGCAAGAATGGGGGCATGGCCCACGTGCTTTTGGCGTACCTCCTGGGTTCCTTGGTGGGGGGGCTTCTTTTCTTCCCCGAGGTGCGAGCCAGGGATCTTCCGGGAGGCTCGGGGGTTTTCCGCCGCAAGGGTCCTTGGGCTGCCTTCTGGGTGGTGCTGTGGGACCTGGGCAAGGGAGCCTTGGCCCTTCTCCTCGTCCCTTCAGAGTGGCGGGTGTGGGCCGCGGCGGCGGTGGTGGCAGGGCACAACTGGCCCCTTTTCTTCCGCTTCCGGGGCGGGGGTGGGATTGCCCCCTCTCTGGGCTGCTTCCTGGCCTGGTTTCCCGGGGAAACCCTGGGGGCGGCCCTTTTGGGCCTGGGGGTGGCGGGGATCTACCACCTCCTTTACTGGAAGAGGCAGCGTAAGGGCATCTATCCCATTCCCTTCGGGGCCATCTTCGGCTACCTGGCGCTTTTGCTCCTGGCCCCTGCAGAGGGACGGCTTGCAGCCCTTCTGGTGGCCTTGCTGGTGGCCCTTAGGGGTCTGCAAATCCTCTCGGGAAGATGGTAGCTTTAGGGCATGAAGCTTCTACGTTTTAACGAAGGCCGTTGGGGGATACTGGAAGGAGAGCTGGTTCTGGAGACGGATGGCCCCGGGGGAAACCCAACGGGGAGGCGGTACGACCTGGCCTCGGTGCGCCTTCTGGTCCCGGCCACGCCCAGCAAGATCGTGTGCGTGGGGAGAAACTACCGGGAACACATCCGGGAGATGGGGCACGATTTCGGCCAGGACCTTCCCAAGGAACCGGGCCTGTTCCTGAAGGCCCCCAACGCCCTGGCCCACCCCGGCAACCCGCGGGATCCCTGGAACACGGGGGATGCGGTGCCCTACCCCTTCTTTACCCGGGAGCTCCACTATGAGGGGGAACTGGCGGTGGTCATCGGCGACCGCATGCGGAACGTGCCCCCGGAAAAAGCCCTGGATCACGTGCTGGGGTACACCATCGCCGTGGACATCACCGCCCGGGACGTTCAGAAGCAGGACCTCCAGTGGGTCCGGGCCAAGAGCGCCGACAAGTTTTTGCCCTTAGGCCCCTGGATCGAAACCGATCTGGATCCGCAAAACACCTGGGTGCGCACCTATGTGAACGGCGAGCTTCGCCAAGAGGGGCACACCTCCGCCATGATCTTCAGCGTGGCCGAGATCCTCTCCTACATCTCCAGCTTCATGACCCTGGAGCCCTTGGATGTGGTCCTTACCGGAACCCCCGAGGGCGTGGGGGCCTTAGAGCCGGGGGACAGGCTGGAGGTGGCCATTGAGGGCATCGGCACCCTGCACACCCGGATCGGCCCTAAGGAGGAGCGCCCATGGTGAAGGTTCTGGACCTCCACTTCCAGGGAGCGGAGAAGGTCATCGCCAGCTTCCTCCTCCAGTCCAAGGAGGGGCCGGTCCTGATCGAAACGGGGCCGGAAAGCACCTATGCCCGCCTTGAGGCCGCCTTAAAGCAGGAGGGAGTGGACCCAAAGGAGGTCCGCCATGTCTTCGTGACCCACATCCACCTGGACCACGCCGGGGCCGCCTGGCGGTTTGCGGAGCTTGGGGCCACGGTGTACGTGCACCCCAAGGGGGCCCCGCACCTGGTGGATCCCTCGAGGCTTTTGGCCTCCGCTGGACGCATCTACGGGGCGATGCTGAAACCCCTCTGGGGGGAGCTTAAAGGGATTCCCCAGGAGCGGGTGCGGGCCCTGGAGGATGGGGAGGTGGTGGACCTCGGGGGGCTTAGGGTCCAGGCCCTGGAAGCCCTGGGCCACGCTTCCCACCACCATGCCTACCTGGTGGATGGCCTCCTCTTCACCGGGGACATCGCCGGGGTGCGCATCGCCCCTGGGCCGGTTCTACCCCCTACCCCACCCCCCGACATCCACCTGGAAAGCTGGTACGCTTCCCTGGACCGCATCCTGGCCCTCAGGCCCGAGGTCCTCTACCTCACCCACTTCGGTCCTTACCGGGACGTGGAAGCCCACCTCCTGGCTTTGCGGGAGGTTCTGGAGGAGTGGGCGGGCTGGGTTCTGCACCGGCTTAAGGAGGGGCTTCCCCTGGAAGAGATGACCGAGCGCTTTGAGGCCTACTGGCGGGAGGGTCTGAGGCGGGCCAGGGTGGAGGAGGAGGGAGTGCGCCTCTACGAGCTCGCCGATCCCCCCTACATGAACCTCCAGGGTTTGGTGCGTTACTGGCAGAAGCACCACCCGGAGGCCCTGGGATAGGCTTATGCTGAGCCCGTTTCCCTTGGGCCGTCCCGCGCGGATGGCGGTTATGGCCTCGGGCCGGGGCACCAACCTGGAGGCCCTCCTGGAGGCTTTTCCCCCCCAAAACCCCTGGGGGGAGGTGGTGCTGGTTCTCTCCGACAACCCGGAGGCCTACGCTTTAAAGCGGGCCTCGAGGCGGGGGGTGGAGGCGGTGGCCATCCCCTGGCGGGGGCGGAAGGCGTTTGAAAGGGAGGTCCTGGACCTTTTGCGGGCCAGGGATGTGGACCTGGTGCTCCTGGCTGGCTTCATGCGCCTCCTCTCCCCGGGTTTTGTGGAGCCCTGGTACGGGCGCCTTTTGAACATCCACCCTTCCCTCCTCCCCGCCTACCCAGGGCTTCACGTGCACCAGAGGGTCTTGGAGGCGGGGGAAAGGGAAACGGGCTCCACGGTGCACTTCGTGGACCAGGGGATGGACACCGGGCCCATCGTCCTCCAGGGGCGGGTGCCCGTCCTGCCCGGGGATACCCCGGAAACCCTGGAGAGGCGGGTGCTTTTCCTGGAGCACCGCCTTTACCCCAGGGCGGTGCGCCTGGTGCTTTCGGGACTGGCCTTCCCTCCCGGGGAGGGCCTGAAGGCCCTTCTTGGGGAGGCTTGGCCCCGCTTCCAGGGGCTCACTCCCAGGGAGAAGCCCCTTTATCTCCGGGCCGCGGCCCTGCTTTCCGCCTGGGGCCTGGGGGACCTGGTGCCGGCCGCCCTTATGGGCCAAGGGGGGGACTGGGGCCGGGGGGCCTTCCTCGCCGCCCACCTCCTGGCGGAGGACCATCCCGCCCTGCGCCGGGAGCTTGCCGAGCTTCCTGAAGAGGTCCGCCTGAGGGCCGAGGAGGCCTTGAGGCGGGTAGAATCTCCCCTATGAAGGTGCTGGTGGTGGGTTCCGGGGGGCGGGAGCACGCCCTCCTTTGGAAGGCGGCGCAAAGCCCCCTGGTGGATCGGCTCTACGCTGCTCCCGGCAATGCCGGGATGGCGGCTTTGGCGGAGTTGGTTCCCTGGAATGGAGACGTGGAGGCCCTGGCGGACTGGGCTTTGGCCGAGGGGATAGACCTCACCCTGGTGGGTCCTGAAGCCCCCTTGGTGGAGGGCATCGCCGATGCCTTCCAGAAGCGGGGCCTTTTGATTTTTGGCCCCACCCAGAAGGCCGCCATGATCGAGGGTTCCAAGGCCTTCGCCAAGAGGCTTATGGAGCGCTACGGCATTCCCACGGCCCGGTACCGCGTGTTCCAGGATGCCCTCCTGGCCCTGGAGTACGTGGAGAGCGTGGGTGTACCCATCGTCATCAAGGACTCCGGCCTGGCGGCGGGCAAGGGGGTGACCGTGGCCTTTGACCTGCACACCGCCAAGCAGGCTATCCTCAACCTTCTCTCCGGCCCTGAGGGGGGGGAGGTGGTGGTGGAGGAATACCTGGAGGGGGATGAGGCCACGGTGCTGGCCTTGACCGATGGCGAAACCATCCTGCCCCTCCTGCCCTCCCAGGACCATAAGCGCCTGCTGGACGGGGACCAGGGGCCCATGACCGGGGGCATGGGGGCGGTGGCCCCTTACCCCATGGAGGCCGCTACCCTCAAGCGGGTGGAGGAGGAGATCCTGAAACCCTTGATCCAGGGCCTGAGGGCGGAAGGAGTGGTCTATCGGGGGGTAGTCTATGCCGGCTTGATGCTCACCCAGGAAGGCCCCAAGGTGCTGGAGTTCAACGCCCGTTTTGGCGACCCCGAGGCCCAGGCCCTTTTGCCCCTTTTGCGGAATGACCTGGTGGACTTGGCCCTGAGGGTGGTGGAGGGTCGGCTTAAGGGAACGGAACTGGCCTGGCGGGAGGAGGCTTCCGCCTGCGTGGTTCTGGCGGCTCCTGGTTACCCGGAAAGCCCGAGGAAGGGGATTCCCCTCCATGTTCCTGAGCCGCCGGAAGGGGTTCTGGTCTTCCACGCCGGGACCCGGTGGGAGGGGAACAGCCTGGTGAGCGCCGGGGGGCGGGTTCTGAACGTGGTGGGGTTAGGGAAAACCCTGGAGGAGGCCCTTTCCCGGGCCTATGGCTTCATTCCCCAGGTGGGCTTCCCTGGGGCCCAGTACCGGAAGGACATAGGCCGCAGGGCCCTCCGCCTGCGTTAGGGGCTTCGCGGTCAGTACTTGAGCCTGGCCAGGGGCAATCTGGCGCAGGCCCTGAGCACCTCCCCCAGGGTGCGGTAGCCCTTGGCCCTGAGGAGGGGGACCATTCCTGCGAAGACCTCTGCGGTCATGAGGGCATCCCCCAAGGCGGTGTGCCGGCCGATCACGGGCACGCCGAAGCGTTCCGCCAGGGTTTCCAGGCGGTGGTCCTGGAGGTCGGGGAAGAGCAGGTAGGAAAGGAGCAGGGTATCCACCAAAGGGGGCTGGTCGATCCCCACCCGCCGTAGGAAGGCCATGTCAAAGGCCCCGTTGTGGGCTAGGAGCACCGTGTCCTCCAGGAACAGGCGAAACCCAGGGAGCACCTCCTCCAGCTTGGGCTTTTCCTTCAGCATTTCCCAGGTGAGGCCGTGGATCTCGGTGGAGGCCTTGGGAATGGGGCGTCCAGGGTTGACCAGGGCCTCGAAGACCTCGTGGCGGAGCACCTTTTTCCCGAGGATGTGGACCGCCCCTAGGGCGATGATGGCGTCCTTTTCCGGATCCAGGCCCGTGGTTTCCAGATCGAAGGCAGTGTACAGGAGGCCCTCCAGGGGAGCCTCTTCCAGTTCCTCGGGGGCGTGGAGCAGGGAGAGGTCGAAGACCTCGGCCCGGGGGGGAGGTCCTATCTTGGCGGGAAGCCGGGGGGCTTCCCGGGCGGGGAGGAGGAGGTGAAGGTGGGATCCTGCCCACCAAGCGCTCCCGCCGGACTTCTCCACCGCCTCCTTGAGAAGAGGGGGAAGGTCGGGGTGGGCGCCCCCTGGGCTTATAGGGGGCTTGGGCAGGGTGAGGGTGAGGTGGAGCAGGTTGCCCTCCCGCCTCCCCTCCAGGAAGGCTTCCTCCTCGTCCCTTAAGGCGGCGGCCAGGCCTCGAGCCAAGGCGTAGGTGTCCGCCTGGACCAGGAGGTTTCTGGCTTCCCCCTCCAGGGAGAACCCTGGGGAAACCCCTGTCTCCCGCTCCAGGGCCTGGGCCAGGAGGGCTAAAAGGTCTTCCGCCAATACCTCCGCCGCCTGGGCCGGGGCTTCCCAGGAGGCCACCAGCTGGCCGAGCTCCTCGGCGGTGGCCTTGGCGGTCTTGAGAAGGGGCTCGAGGGGGGTTCCCCTGGCTTCCTGGTCCAGGGCTTCCGCCAGGGCCTTGAGCCCCGCCAGCTTGTCCTTGAGGCGGTGGAGGAGGGCGGCATCCCATCCGCCCTTTTCCCGGGCCTCCTCCAGGAGGACCAAAAACCCTCCCTCCCCCTCCAGGGGCACCACCTGGAGCCAAAGCGGTCCCTCGGGACCCTGGGTTAAAAACCGCTTCTCCGGCAGGCCCAGGGCGTGGACCATGAGCTCCCGGTCCAAGAGGCCGAAGAGGCTTTTGCCCACCCCTAGGCCCTGCCCCAGAAGCTCCCGGGCCCCCTGGTTGTAGAGGAGGACCTGGCCCTTGGGGTTGGCCAGCACCACCCCGTGGGGGAGGTGGCCGACGAGGGCGGAAAGCTTCCTCCTCTCCTCCTCCAGGAGGGATTTGGCCTCGGCGATGCGCGCTGCCACCTCCTTTTCCAAGGCCTCCTTTTCCTGGGCCAGGCGGTTGATGAGGTCCGCCAGGGCCCTGAGCTCAAAGGGCCCCCGGAGGCGCAGGCGGTGGCCAGGGTTGGCCAGGAGGATCTCCGCCTCCTGGCCCAGGGCCCGGGTGGCGGCCAGGTAGCCCAGGAAGACCGGGTAGAGGAGGGCGGCCAGCACCAAGGTGAAAAGGAAGCCCACGAAAAGGAGCACGGGTAGCTTCGCCTGAGCCAAGCGGAGAAGTTCCTTTTTCAGGCTCTCCTCCCCTTGAAGGAGGAGGAAAAGGCCCAGGCCCACGGTCCCCCCCACCAGGAGGAGGCCCAGAAGAAGGGCTCCCAAAAAGCGCAAGGTTTCCCTCATCGTCCTCCCGCCAGCTCCTCCACCTGGGAAAGGAAGTCCTGGATGCCAAAGGGCTTGGCCATGAAGGCCTCGGCTCCCAGGGCCAAGGCCTTGGCCCGGTCCGCCTCCCGCCCTCGGGCGGTGAGGACCAGGACCTTGGGCCTTTGGGATAGGGTCTTGGCCCGCTCCAAAACGGCGAAGCCATCCATGCCCGGAAGCATGAGGTCCAAGACCATGAGGTCAAAGGCTCCTCGGGATAGGGCCTCGAGGGCTTCCTCCCCCGTGCGGGCCAGAACCACCTCGTGCCCGGCCTTCTTCAAGAGGAACTCCAAAGGCACCAGGATGCTTTCCTCGTCGTCCACCACCAGGATCCTCATGCTCCACCTCCAGGGGAAGGGTGAAGGCGAAGGTAGCGCCCTCCCCCTCCTCCAACCAGATCCGTCCCCCCAGGCTTTCCACCAGCCTCCGCGCCAGGAAAAGGCCAAGGCCCGTGCCTCCGGAGAAGCTCTGGAAGGGTTCGAATACCAAGGCCCTGGCCTGGGGAGGCACTCCTGGACCGTCGTCGGAGACCCGGAAGAGGGCCTCGCGGTTGGTGAGGGTAAGCTCCAGGTGTACCCGGCTTCGGGCGTGGCGCAGGGCGTTGTGGAGGAGGTTCAAAAGCACCTGGAGGACCCGGTCCCGGTCCGTGAGGGCTTGGACCCCCGCCAGATGGGACTCCATTGTAATCCCCCTTTCCCGGGCTAAGGGTTCCACCAGGGCCAGGGCTTCCTCGGCTAGGGCCCGAAGGTCCGTGGGGCTGCGGGAGAGGGGCACCCCTGCCTGGAGCCGGGTGTAGGCCAGGATCTCCTCCACCAGGCGGGAGAGCCTGGCGGTTTCCTTGACCAGAAGGGACACGAAGCGCCCACGCTCCTCCTCGGGAAGGTCGGGGTTGGCCTCGAGGATCTCCGCCAGGGCCCGTACGGCGGTGAGGGGGGTTTTGAGCTCGTGGGAAACCGCAGCCAGAAGCTCGTCCTTGGCCTGGTCCAGGGCCTTCAGGCGCTCGTAAGCCTCGGCGAGCTCCTTCCTGGCCTCCTCGAGGGCCTGGGCGTAGGCCCGAAGCTCCCGGGATTCCCGGGCTGCTTCCTCCACCTCCTCCCGCAGGGCTTCCGGGGGGGCCTCCCGGGTGACGGAGAGGAGGAGGAGCTTGGCGGTGGCGGGCCCCACGGACCCCGCCAGCAGGGTTTCCGCAAGTCCCGCTGCTTCCCGGCCCGGGAGGGCCCGGGGGCCTGACCCCGGTCCCCCAGATGGCCTACT
This sequence comes from Thermus antranikianii DSM 12462, assembly GCF_000423905.1. Lineage (NCBI taxonomy): Bacteria > Thermotogati > Deinococcota > Deinococci > Thermales > Thermaceae > Thermus > Thermus antranikianii. The sequence continues at coordinate 9,283 of NZ_AUIW01000002.1, forward strand.
CGCTGCTTCCCGGCCCGGGAGGGCCCGGGCCTGATGGCGGAAGCTTTCCTCCGCCTCCGGCCCCAAGACCCGCCTGAGGAGGGCGGCGAGCTCCTCCACCTCCCCGGTGCGCTCCTCCTGCAAGGCCTTCCGGCGGGTGAAGAGGGAAACCCCGAGGGTCAGGGCCAGGTTCAGGGTGAGGCTCGCCAAAAACCCGTGGGTCACGGGATCCAGGCCCCGGATTCCCAAAAGCCCTTCCGGCCTTAAGAGGGGATGGGGGCCTTCCAGAAAGAAGGAGGGGAGCCAGCCCGAGCGGGCCAGGGCGGGAAGGAAGAGGGTATAAGCCCAGACGAGGATCCCTCCCAAGAGGCCCGCCAGGGCCCCTTGGGGGGTGGCTCCCCTCCAGAGGAGCCCGAGAAGGCCCGCCGGGGCCAGCTGGGCCACGGCCACAAAGGAGATGAGGCCCATGGCCACCAGGGCGTAGGCCTCTCCCGCCAGGCGGAAGTAGAGGTAGGCCAGGAGCATCACCGCCAGGATGGAGATCCTTCGCCAAAGGAGGAGGCTTCCCAGGGCACGGAAGCGGAGGAGGAGGGGGGAGAGGAGGTGGTTGGAAATGAGGATGGAAAGGGCCAGGCTTTCCACCACCACCATGGCCGTGGCCGCTGAGACCCCGCCCAGGAAGGCCAGAAGGGCCAAAGGAGCGCTCCCAAGCTCCAGGGGCAGGGCCAGCACGTAGAGGTCCGGGTTCCCTTCAGGCAGGAGAAGCCGGCCCCAAAGGGCCAGGGGAAGGATGGGCAGGTTGATGAGGAAAAGGTACAGGGGGAAGGCCCAGGCTGCCAGGCGGAGGTGCCGAGGGTCGGTGTTTTCCACCACGCTCACGTGGAACTGCCGGGGCAGGAAGAGAAAGGCGAGGCCAGAAAGGACCACCAGGCTCGCCCACTCCAGGTAACCGGTAAGGCCCTCCTGGGGGAGGAGGAGGGGGAGGAGCTCGGGATGGCCTTGGATCCTGGGAAGGGGATTCCCCATCTGCCAAAGCACCAGCCCCCCCACGAGGAGGAGGGCTAGGAGCTTCACAAAGGACTCAAAGGCCACCGCCAATACCAGGCCCCGGTGTCGTTCCGAGGGATCCAGGCGGCGAGTTCCGAAGAGGATGGCGAAGAGGGCCAGGAGCAGGGCGGTGGGGAGGGCGATGTCCGTGGGGGGCTCCTCCTCGCCGCTGAGGAAGAGAAAGGCTTGGGCGATGGCCTTGAGCTGCAGGGCCAGGTAGGGAAGCAGGCCCACCACCAGAAAGGCGGCGGCCAGGGGGCCCAGGAAGCCATGGCCGAAGCGCAGGTAGAGGAAGTCAGCCCAGGAGGTGAGGCGGTGGGCGCGGGCCAGGGAGAGCAGTTTTTCGTGAAGAAACGGCCAGAGGAGGAGGACCAGGGTAGGCCCTAGGTAGATGGGGAGGAAGCTGGCTCCTTCCACGGACGCCCAGCCCACGCTTCCCATAAAGGTCCAGGCGGTGGCGTAGACCGCCAGGGAGAGGGTGTACGCCCAGGGGCTTTGGACCAAAAAGCGTCCCCGCCCTTCCCCCAGGAGGGCCACCAGGAAGAGGAGGCCCAAGTAGAGGAAAAGGCTCAGGAGGAGAAGGAAGGGGTTCATGGTCGGCGGAACAGGAGGTAGGCCAAAAGCACCACCAGGCCCCAGGAGCCGTAGAGGTAGAGGTAAAGGGGGGGAAGCCCCCAGGGCCCCAGGGGGCTGGGGAAGACCAGGCTTACGGGGAAGAGGAAAAGGAAAAGGGCCAGGAGGAAAAGGGCGAAGGACCTCTCCTTCATCGCAGCTGGAAGCGGCTTGCGGTGCTTTCCTGCATCTCGGCGATGGCCCGGAAACCCTCGAGGGCCTTCCGCCGTTCCCCTGGGGATAGGCTGGACCAAAGCACCCGGTTGCTCACCTCTCCACCCCGCTCCAGGGCCCGTAGCTGGTGTTTCAGGCGCAGGGCGAAGAAGAAACGGAAGGCCTCCTCGAGGCGTTCCGCTCCCTCTTGGCTTAGGGTGCCTCCCTCCGCCGCCGCCTTAAGCCTTTCCACCGTGCCCTTGGCCAGGCTTCCCGCCATGAGGGCGTAAAGCCGGGCCAGGGCCACGATGGGGGCGAGGGCGTGGCGCTTCAGGTCTATAAAGCCCTCCTCGGTACGCACCCTGCCGAAAAGGCCCAAGGGGGGGCGGAAGGCCAGGCTGGCCTGGGCCAGGTGGTAGCGGAACACACCTTTTTGGCTTCCTTCCAGAACCGCTTCCTCCAAGGGCTTCAGGGAAAGGCTTCCTGCGGCGGAGCGGAAATCGAAAAAGATCTGGGTATCCAGGAGGGCCTGGGGCTCGGGGGCCTCCATCCAGCGGCGGAAGGTGGCCACCCACTCCCCCAGGGGAAGCCGCCAGCGGGTGGCCATGTACCCCCCCTTGCACTCGGGAATCCCCGCCCGCAAAAGCCCCTCCACTACCCGCTCCGCCAGAGCCTGGAAGTAGGCTTCGTGCCCGGGTTCGGCCAGGACCAGGGCGTTGTCCTGGTCGGTCAAAAGGGCCTGCTCCCGGCGCCCTTCCGAACCGAAGACCATGAAGCTGTAGGCCACGGGAGGGGGTCCCAGCGCTTCCTCCGCTTCCTTGGCCAGGCGGCGGATCAGGGCGTCGTTGAGGGAGGCCACCACCCGGCCGATCTCCAGCCCCCCCAGGCCCCGGGCGAAGAGGCCTTCCACCAGGTGGGCCACCTCGAGGCTGTACCGCTCCAGCTCCAGGCGCTCAATCCGCCGCAGGAGCAGGAGGGGGCTTTGCGCCTGGTGCAGGAGGAGGTCGGTGTGGGTCACCACGCCCACCACCCTTTCCCCTTCCGTGAGGGGCAGGTGGTGGATGCCCCGCTCCACCATGGCCGCCACTGCCTCGTAGAGGGGGGTTTCCGCCGGCAGGGCGAAGAGGGGGGCGGTCTGCACCTCCGCCACCCTTGTGGTGGGGGGACGGCCCTCGGCCAGCACCCGGTTGCGCAGGTCCCGGTCGGTGAGGATGCCCAGGGGTTCCCCAGCCACCAGGAGGCTGGAGATGCCCTCCTGTCGCATGATGCGGGCCGCCTCCGCCACCGTGGCCGAAGGGGGGATGAAGACGGGCTCCTTGCGCACAAGCCGCCCCACCGGGGCGAAAAGGGAGAGGTCGGGGGCCGCCTTCAGCCGCACCCGCTCCGCCAGCCCCTGCCCGAAAAAGCGGGCCGCCTCCGGGTGGGCGAGAAGCCGGTGGAAGGTGGCCTGCGGGAAGACCAAAAGCCGCACCGGCCCCTCCGCCTCCACGCTGAAGGCAGGGGCCTCCCCCGAAAGGAGGGAGGGGAAGCCGAAGAACTCCCCGGCCTCCAAAACCCCCACCTTTTCCTCCCCGTCCAGAAGGGCCACCTTCCCTTCCAGCACCAGGTAGAGGGCCTCCGCCGGCCTCCCGCCCTGCTCCAGGAAGCGGGTGCCCGCGGGGTGGGCTTCCTCCTTGGCCTCCTGGAGGAGGGCTTCCCGCTCAGCCTCGGGAAGGGCGCTCAGGGGTGGGACCGTTCTTGGGTCCATAGTCCGGGGTAATCCAGGCCAGGAGGGGGATGAGGAAGTGCAGGGCCACCTGGCCTCCCAGGAGGAGGGTAAAGCCCATCCCCAGCACGAAGGCCGGAGGAAGGAGGACCAGGAGCCGCACCACCCGGCCTATCCCCACCGGGGGCAGGGGCCAGATCCGGTGGTAGATGCGGCCCAGCCCCACCCCCACCAGGGCCCCCAGGGCCAGCTGGGCCAGGATGCCCGGGGTGGGAAAGGGGAAGCCCAGAAGGTAGTGCCCCCCCAGGTAAAAGGCGAAGAGGGCGGTCAGGCTGCCCAGGAAAAAGCGAAGGTAGCGTAGGTCCATGCCTCACTTTACCCAAACCGAAGGGCCCCCTTGCGGGGGCCCCTCGCCTAGTGCTCGGCGGCCGCTCCTGCCCCCTTGGGCACCCGGATCTCGTCCACCAGCTTCTGGATCTCCGCGGGGGGCGGGGGCGTGGCCCGGGAGACCAGGTAGGCCACCAGGAAGTTGAGGAGCATGCCCACGGTGCCGATGCCCTCAGGGGAGATGCCGAAGAGGAAGCGGGGCCAGCCCAGGTAGTTGGTGCCCACGATGTAGGTGGCGGTGAAGACCAGGCCCACCAGCATCCCCGCCACCGCCCCTTGCGTGTTCATCCGGCGGTCAAAGATGCCGAGCAGAATGGCGGGGAAGAAGGTGCTGGCGGCCAGGCCGAAGGCGAAGGCCACCAGCTGGGCGATGAAGGCCGGGGGGTTGATGCCGAAGGGGGCGGCCAGCACCGTGACCAGGAGGATCACCACCCGGGCGATGGTGAGCTTGGTGGCCTCGGAGGCCTGGGGGTTGATGATGCGGGTGTAGAGGTCGTGGCTGATGGCGCTGGCCATGACGATGAGGAGGCCTGCCGCCGTGGAAAGGGCCGCCGCCAGACCCCCAGCCGCCACCAGGCCCACCACGATGGGGGAGAGCTTGGCCACCTCCGGCGTGGAGAGCACGATGATGTCCCGGTCAATGGTGATCTCGTTGGTGTCCTTGGCCGCGGTGATCTGGTACTTCCCGTCCCCGTTTTTGTCCTCCAGCTTGAGGAGGCCGGTCTTGCTCCACTTCTGCACCCAGTCAATCCCCTGGACCTCCTCCACGGTCTTGTTGGCCAGGGTGTTCAGGAGGTTGTACTTGGAGAAAACGGCCACGGCAGGAGCGGTGGTGTAGAGGAGGGCGATGAAGAGCAGGGCCCAGCCGGCGCTCCAGCGGGCGTCGGAGGCCTTGGGCACCGTGTAGAAGCGGATGATCACGTGGGGCAGGCCCGCGGTGCCCACCATGAGGGTCAGGGTGATGAGGAAGACGTTGAGCAGGTTCAGGTTCTGGAAGGGGGCCACGTACTCCTTGAGGCCCAGCTCCACCTGGAGCTGGCTGAGGCGCACGGCGAAGTCGGAGAAGGTGAAGGCCAGCTGGGGGATGGGGTTGCCGGTGAGGAAGTTGGACAGGGCGATGCCGGTGATCAGGTAGGCGATGATGAGCACGGTGTACTGGGCCACCTGGGTCCAGGTGATGCCCTTCATCCCCCCGATCACCGCGATGAAGGCGGTGACGATCACCGCAGCCCAGACCCCCGTGGCCACGTCCACCCCCAGGTAGCGGGAGAGCACGATGCCCACGCCCCGGAGCTGGGGCACCGCGTAGGTGAAGGAGACGAAGATGGCGGCGATCACCGCCACCACCCGGGCCAGGTTGGAGTAGTACCGGTCCCCCACGAACTCGGGCACCGTGTACTTGCCGTACTTCCGCAGGTAGGGGGCCAGGAGGAGGGCCAGGAGCACATACCCCCCGGTCCAGCCCATCAGGTAGACCGCCCCGTCGTAGCCCAGGAAGGAGATGAGGCCCGCCATGGAGATGAAGCTGGCGGCAGACATCCAGTCGGCGGCGGTGGCGGCCCCGTTGGCTATGGGGGGTACCCCGCGCCCGGCCACGTAGAAGCCGGCGGTTTCCCGCACGCGGGCCCAGTAGCCGATGCCGAGGTAGAGGGCGAAGGTGGCCAGCACGATGATCCAGGTCCAGACTTCAGCGCTCATGGGCGTTCCTCCTAGTCCTCAAAGCCGTACTTCCGGTCCAGGGCCGCCATGCGGCTGGCGTAGTAGAAGATGAGGATGACGAAGACGTAGATGCTCCCCTGCTGGGCGATCCAAAAGCCCAAGGGGGGCCCGCCGAAGACCCGGATAGCGTTCAGGGGCTCGGCCAGCAGGATGCCCAGCACATAAGAGGCCAAGGCCCAGATGATGAGGAGGTTTCGGATAAGACTTAGGTTTTCCTTCCAGTATGCCTCCAGCGCGCTCATAACTCCCTCCCCCGCTCGGGAAGCGCTACAGGCGCTTCCTGGCACAGGCTTCCCTCGCGGTTAGCGGCCATCTTAGGGAAGGATGAGGGGGGTGTCAAGAAACCTTGGCTTTTCAGCCATGCGCAAAAGGGGCGTTTTTGTATGCCCAATCTCCCCGGAAAGGGGGCAAAAAGGGGTGGGGCCCAAGGGCCCCACCCCTTAAGGTTGGGGAAACCTACTCCTCCAGGGTGGAGAGGTCTCCCGGGTCCTTGCCCAGTTCCCGGGCCTTCAGGAGGCGCCTGAGGATTTTCCCCGAGCGGGTCTTGGGCAGCTTGTCCAGGAAGACGATCTCGCTGGGGGTGGCGATGGGCCCCAGTTCCCGGCGCACGTGCTGGACCAGGCCCTCCTTCAGCTCTTCGGAAGGGGTTTGCCCTAGGCGCAGGACCACAAAGGCCTTGATGGCCTCCCCCTTCAGGGGGTCGGGCACCCCGATCACCGCGGCCTCGGCCACTGCCGGGTGGGAGACCAGGGCGCTTTCCACATCCGCGGTGCCGATGCGGTGCCCGGCCACGTTCAAGACGTCGTCCGCCCGGCCGAGGACGCTGAAGTAGCCCTCCTCGTCCTGGCTCGCCACGTCCCCAGCGGCGTAGACCCCGCCCGGGACCTCGCGCCAGTACTGGAGGTAGCGCTCGTGGTTGCCCCAGACGGTGCGCATCATGTGGGGGAAGGGGCGCCGGAGGACCAGAAGCCCTCCCTGCCCTGGGGGCACGGGCCTGCCCTCCTCGTCCACCACCCCCGCCTCCACCCCAGGCAGGGCCACCCCGGCGAAGCCGGGTTTGGCCGGGAACACCAGGGGGGTGCCCAGGGTGGGCCCGCCCAGCTCCGTCTGCCACCAGTTGTCGGCCACAAAGCCCCGCCGACCCCCATCCACCAGGTGCTGGTAAGCCCAGCGCAGGGCCTCGGGGTTTAAGGGTTCCCCGGCCACGGCGATGAGGCGCAGGGAGGAAAGGTCGTATCGGGCAGGCCACTCGGGGCCGAACTTCATGAAAAGGCGCACCGCGGTGGGGGCGGTGAACATCACGTTCACCCGGTGGCGCTCCACCACCTGCCAGAAGGCCCCGGGGTCGGGGTAGTCGGGGGCTCCTTCCCGGAGGAGGCTGGTGACCCCCTCCAGGAGGGGGGCGTAGACGATGTAGGAGTGGCCCACGATCCAGCCGATGTCGCTGGTGGCCCAGAAGAGGTCGTCGTCCTTTACGTCGAAGAAGGTGCGCAGGTGGTAGGTGGTGCCCACCATGTATCCCCCGTGGACGTGCACCACCCCTTTGGGTTTCCCCGTGGAGCCGGAGGTGTAAAGGATGAAGAGGGGGTGCTCCGCCTCCACCATCTCTGCCCGGGCCTCTGGGGGGCTTCCCCAGAGGATTTCCTGGAAGTCGTAATGCCCCTCGGGAAGCTCCGCCTGGAAGGCCCGCTGGAACCAGACCACCTGGAGGGGCAGGTCCTTGATGGCCTCCTCCACGATGGAGCGGAGGTCCACTCCCTTGCCCCTTCGGTAGCTCACATCCCCGGCGATGAGGAGCTTGGCCCCGGCGTCCAGGATGCGTTCCCGCAGGGCGCTCACCCCAAGCCCGGCGTAGACCACGCTGTGGATGGCCCCCAGGTAGGCGGTGGCCAGCATGGCCAGGATGCCCTCGAGGGTTAAGGGCATGTAGATGACCACCCGGTCCCCCTTCTCTACCCCAAGGCGCCTAAGCCCCGTGGCCAGGCGGCGCACCCGGTCCAAAAGCTCCCCGTAGGTGAGCTTCTCCTCCCGGCCGTCCTCGGAGAGGTAGAGGAGGGCCACCTTGTTCCTCAGGCCCCTTTCCACATTGCGTTCCAGGGCGTTGTAGACGGCGTTGGTGGTGCCTCCCAAGAACCAGCGGTGCTCGGGAAGGTTCCACTCGAGGACCTTTTCAAAGGGCTTCTCCCAGTAGAACCTCCGGGCCCATTCCCCCCAGAAGCCCTCGGGGTCCTCGAGGCTTCGCCGGTACTCTTCAGGGAAATTCTGGAGATTCGCCCTAAGGCGCACCTCCTCCGGGGCCCAAAGCCGTTCCTCCGCCTTAAGAAGCTTTTGCACCACCATATTCCTCCTCCAATACAGAAACATCTCCAGGGTCTAAGCCCAGGAGCTCCGCCTTTAGGAGCCGTCTTAGGATCTTGCCGCTTCGGGTACGGGGCAGGCGCTCCACGAAAACCACCCGGGGAGGGGGAACCGGTCCCAGGTGCCGCAAAAGGTGGGCTTTGATCTTCTCGGCCAGGAGGGCCTTGAGCTCCTCGGGCACCTCCTTCTTGGGAACCGCAAAGACCACGATTTCCTCGCCTTCCTCCCCGGGGATCCCGATGGCGGCTGCCTCCGCCACCTGGGGGTGGGTGAGGGCGGCCGCCTCCACCTCGGCGGTGCCGAGCCGGGCCTCCCCCACCTTGATGACCTCCTCGGAGCGGCCCAGGATGCGAAAGTAGCCTTCCTCGTCCCAGGTGGCGAGGTCCCCCGTCCAGTAGAGCCCACCCCGCCAGGGGCTTTCCCCCCCAAGGAGGTCCACCATGTGGGCCGGCCCTGCCCTCAGGAGCACCAGGTGGCCCTTGGCCCCTGGAGGGAGGACCTGCCCTTCCCCGTCCACCACCCGGGCCTCCACCCCGGGCAAGGGGATGCCCACGAAGCCCGGCTTGGCGGGGAGGGTGAGGGGGGTGGCCAGGGCAGGGGCCCCCAGCTCGGTCTGCCACCAGTTGTCCAGGGGCCAGGCCAGGTTCTCCCGGGTCCAGCGCCACACCTCAGGGGCCAGGGCCTCCCCCACGCTCCCCACCAGGCGCAAGGAGGTGGGCCGGGCTTCCCCGTGGCGGCGCAGGGTGCGGAGCACCGTAGGGGAGGTGAGGAGCACGTCCACCCCGAACCGCCTTAGCCTCTCGTAGAAGGCGGCGGGGTTGGGGTGGTCCGGCCGGTCCTCCACCAGGAGGCTGGTACCCCCCAGGAAGAGCGGGGCGTACAGGCCGAAGGAATGCCCCACCACCCAAAAGAGGTCGGCGGTGGTGTGGAAGACCTCTCCCGGTTTCAGGTCAAAGAGGTAGCGGAGGGCCCAGCTTACCCCCACCATGTACCCTCCGTGGCCGTGGACCACCCCCTTGGGCTTGCCCGTGGAGCCCGAGGTGTGGAGGATGAAGAGGGGATGCTGGGCGGGAACGGGGACGGCGTCCGCGGGCTTTCCCTCCGAGGCCCTTTCCAGAAACTCCGTGGTGCCCCGGGTGTGCCAGAGCACGGGAAGATCCAGGCCCGAAAGGGCTGCCTCCACCACCGGCCTTAAGGGGATGAGCTGGCCCCGGCGGAAGTAGCCGTCGGCGGCCACCAGGAGACGGGCTTGACCCTGCAGGAGCCGCTCCCTTAAGGCTTCCGGGCCCAGGCCCACGGGCAGGGCCACGTGCACCGCCCCAATCCGTGCCAAGGCCAGGAGGCTCAAGGCGGCCTCCAGCCCCGTGGGCAGGTAGAGGGCCACCCGGTCCCCCCGCTTTACCCCTAGGGCCTGGAAGACCCCGGCGAGGCGGCTGGAGAGGTCCAAAAGTTCCCGGTAGGTCCACTTTTCCAGGTGCCCATCCCCATCCAGGGTGATGAGGGCCACCTGCTGGGCCTTTTCGGGCAGGTGGCGGTCTAAGGCGTTTAAGGCGGCGTTGGTCCGCCCCCCACCGAACCAGGTGTGGGTGGCAGGGTCATAGACCCTTTCCCAAGAGGTTTCCCAGTGGAACTCCCGGGCGAAGCTGCCGAAAAAGCTTTCGGGATCCTCGAGGCTTGCCTGGTAGGCCCTGGGGTAGTCCCGCAGGTTGGCCCTTTCCTTAAGGGCGCAGGGGGGTTCCACCACCTCCACCTGGAGGCTCGGTTCCAAGGGAGGGGCCAGGCTGGGGGGCTCGGGGGGGCGCAGGTGGGCGGACACCTGGGCCACCTCAGAAAGGGCCCGGGCCAGGCGGCTGAAGGCGAAGGGGAAGCGCCGGGCGGGCACCACCACCCCCAAAGCCCCCAGAAGCTGCCCCTCGGGGCCGAAGAGGGGGGCCGCTAGGCCGGAAAGCCCCTGGGCGTACTCCTCCATCTCCGCCGCCAACCCCGACTCCCGCACCCGGGCCAGCTCCTCCTCCAGGGCCAGGGGGTCGGTGAGGGTATAGGGGGTGCGGGGGCGCAAGGGGGGAAGGGGCAGGGCCCCGTGGGCCAGGAGGACCTTCCCCAGGGCCAGGGCGTGGGCTTCCTCCGGCAGGCTCTCCCCCAGGGGGTGGGGCTGGCCCTGCCGGCCCCGGGTTTTGAGCCGGATCCCTTCCGGGGTCAGAAGGGCCAGGTAGCACCGCTCCCGGGTGCGGAGGTAGAGTTCCTCCAGGGCCTCCTCGAGGGGCGTGGTCTCCAGCCGGAGGGGCTTGGCCTGGCCCAGGCGGTATCCCCGCTCCGTCTTCACGGCGAAGCCCTCCTCCGCCAGGCTGTTGAGAAGGGCGTAGGCGGTGGAGAGGCTCTTCCCCAGGAGGCGGGCCACCTCCTTTACCCCCACCCCTTCCGGGTGCTCGGCCAGGTAGGCCAGGATGCGCAGGGCCGCCTGGACCGTGGAAAGGCTCCTCTTCCTGGCCATTCAGGTCCATGTTCCGCGGGTTAAGCTCTCCCTGTCAAGAAAAGGGGAGTTTGGCAAATGGTGAAAAACCCCCTTTTTCTTGACCCCACCCGGGGGCCAGCCTATCCTTAGAGGCCAAGGGAGGGTATATGGACCGGATCGAAGGCGTTCTCAAGGAGGAGCGGGTCTTCTATCCCAGCGAGGAGTTCCGGAGCAGGGCCCACATCAAGAGCGAGGAGGAGTACCAGCGCCTGTACGAGGAAAGCCTAAAAGACCCCGAGGGCTTCTGGGGACGGGTGGCCTCCGAGCTCCACTGGTTCGAACCTTGGCAGAAGGTTTTGGAGGGGGACCTGCCCCACGCCAAGTGGTTCGTGGGGGGTAAGACCAACCTGTCCTATAACGCCCTGGACCGGCATGTCCAAACCTGGCGGCGCAACAAGGCGGCCCTCATCTGGGAGGGGGAGCCAGGGGAGGAGAGGGTCTTGACCTACCACGACCTTTGGCGGGAGGTGCAGAAGTTCGCCAACGTCCTCAAGCGCCTGGGCGTCAAGAAGGGGGACCGGGTCACCATCTACCTTCCCATGGTTCCCGAGGCCGCCATCGCCATGCTGGCCTGCACCCGCATCGGGGCGGTGCACTCCGTGGTCTTCGGGGGCTTCTCCAGCGGGGCCCTGGCCGACCGCATCAAGGACGCCGAGGCCAAGGTGCTGATTACCGCCGACGGGGGCTACCGCCGCGGCCAGGTGGTGCCCCTGAAGCAGAACGCGGACGAGGCCCTGAAGGAGACCACCAGCGTGGAGCACGTGGTGGTGGTGCGCCGCACCGGGGAGGAGGTCCCCTGGACCCCGGGCCGGGACCACTGGTGGCACGAGCTCATGGAGGCGGCCTCCGACCGCTGTGAACCCGAACCCATGGAGGCGGAAGATCCCCTCTTCATCCTTTACACCTCCGGCTCCACGGGGAAGCCCAAGGGGGTCCTGCACACCACGGGCGGCTACATGACCTACGTCTACCTCACCACCAAGCTGGTCTTTGACCTCAAGGACGAGGACGTCTACTGGTGCACCGCCGACGTGGGCTGGATCACCGGCCACTCCTATGTGGTCTATGGGCCCCTTTTGAACGGGGCCACCACGGTGATGTACGAGGGAGCCCCCAACTGGCCCGAGCCCGACCGCTTCTGGCAGATCGTGGACAAGTACGGGGTGAACATCCTCTACACCGCTCCCACCGCCATCCGGGCCTTCATGAAGTGGGGCGAGGGTTGGCCCCTCAAGCACCGGCTGGATTCCTTGCGCCTTTTGGGCACCGTAGGGGAGCCCATCAACCCCGAGGCCTGGCTCTGGTACTACCAGGTGATCGGGAAGGGCCGTTGCCCCATCGTGGACACCTGGTGGCAGACGGAAACCGGGGGCATCATGATCACCACCCTGCCCGGGGCGCATCCCATGAAGCCTGGGCATGCGGGAAAGCCCTTCTTCGGGGTGAAGCCGGAGATCCTGGACTCCGAGCACAAGCCGGTGGAGAATCCCAACGAGGGCGGGCACCTTTGCATCACCCGTCCCTGGCCCAGCATGCTCCGCACCGTCTGGGGGGATCCCAACCGCTTCCTGCAGCAGTACTTCAGCCAGCACCCCGGCAACTACTTCACCGGGGATGGGGCCCGTCGGGATAAGGATGGCTACTACCTGATCCTGGGCCGGGTGGACGACGTCCTGAACGTGGCCGGGCACCGGCTTGGCACCATGGAGATCGAGTCCGCCTTGGTTTCCCATCCCGCGGTGGCTGAGGCGGCGGTGGTGGGCCGGCCCGACCCCTTGAAGGGGGAGGCCATCGTGGCCTTCGTGACCCTGAAGGAAGGGCATGCTCCCTCCGATGCCTTGCGGGACGAGCTCAAGGCCCACGTGGCCAAGGTGATCGGGCCCATTGCCCGCCCGGACGAGGTGCGCTTCACGGATGCCCTGCCCAAGACCCGCTCCGGCAAGATCATGCGCCGCCTCTTGAGGCAGATCGCCGCCGGGGAGCAGGAGATCAAGGGGGATATCTCCACCCTCGAGGACCGCTCGGTGGTGGAGCGCCTAAGGCAAGGGGCCTAGCCCTGGGAAAAGGGGAGGGGCCGGGGAAACCCGGCCCCTTGTTATGCCACCCCACCCTGGCTCTCGCCAGCGTGGGGGCCCCGGCAGATCCCTGGCCCGGGCCATTGCTTCGGATTTCCGCAGGGTGCGGCGTGGCAGGAAAGATGTGGGTTTGGGCTGGGCTACCCCGCCGGGCTTTTGTGCACGTGCACCACCTTCCAGCCCTCGGGAAAGCGCACCGCCACCCGGCTTTCGTTCACCGCCCGGTGCTTTAGCCCCCCTTCTTCCTCCACGGTGAGGAGCAGGGTGTAGGTGAAGATGGCCACGTCCCCGTAGCGCTGAAGGCGCTTTTCCAGGAGGTCCAGGCGGTGAGGCCTTCCCGAGGTGGCCCAGTTGTGCTCGATCATGAATCGGTGGAAGGCCAGGCCATCCAGGCGGTGGGGGGTCACAAACCACTCGTAAAGGGAAAGGTCGGGATGGGTGGTGGCCTCGTAGGTGGCCCAATCCCCTTGGTAGATGCTGGCCAGGTGCCTTTCCAAAAACTCCCAAAGCTCGGCTTCGGTTTCCATGCCTTACCTCCCGGGCTGGTACTCCCCCCACTCCTCCCTTAGCACCCCGCAGACCTCTCCCAGGGTGGCCCGGCGGCGGAAGGCCTCCAGCACGTAGGGGAAAAGGTTCTCGCTTCCCCGGGCCGCCTGGCGGAGGTTTTCCAGGCCAAGCCGAACGCTTTCCCCATCCCGCTGGGCCTTGAAGGCGGCCAGTTCCCGCTTGCGCTTCTCATGCAACTCGGGGTCGATGCGCTGCACAGGGGTGGGCTCGTTCAGGGGGCTATGGGGATCGGCGAAGCGGTTCACCCCCACGATGATCCGCTTGCCCTCCTCCACTTCCTTCTGGAACTGCCAAGCGGACTCCTCAATGGCTCGCTGGAAATACCCTGCCTCCACCGCGGCCACCGCTCCTCCTAGGGCGTCGATCTCCCGGATCAGCCTTTCCGCTTCCTTCTCCAGCTGGTCCGTGAGGTGCTCCACGTAGAAGCTTCCCCCCAAGGGGTCTATGGCCCGGGTGACCCCGCTTTCAAAGGCCAGGATCTGCTGGGTGCGCAAGGCGAGGAGGGCGCTTTTTTCCGTGGGGAGGCCCAGGGCTTCGTCGTAGGCGTTGGTGTGGAGGCTCTGGGTGCCGCCCAGCACCGCCGCTAGGGCCTGGTAGGCGGTGCGCACCACGTTGTTTAAGGGTTCCTGGGCGGTGAGGGTGGAGCCTCCCGTTTGCGTGTGGAAGCGGAGCATCCAGCTTCTCGGGTCCTTGGCCCCGAACTCCTCCCGCATGATGCGCGCCCAAAGCCTCCTGGCGGCCCGGAACTTGGCGGCTTCCTCAAAGATGTCCCCGTGGGCGGCGAAGAAGAAGGAGAGCCTAGGAGCGAACTCGTCCACCTTAAGGCCCCGTTCCAGGGCGGCCTTCACGTAGGCCTTGCCATCCGCCAGGGTGAAGGCGATCTCCTGGGCGGCGGTGGAGCCCGCCTCGCGGATGTGGTAGCCGGAGATGGAGATGGTGTTGAAGCGGGGCACATGCCGGGCGCAGAACTCAAAGATATCGGTCACCAGGCGCATGGAGGGGCCCGGAGGGTAGATGTAGGTGCCGCGGGCGAAGTACTCCTTGAGGATGTCGTTCTGCACGGTGCCCGACACCTTGTCCCAGGAAACCCCCTGCTCCTCCGCCACCAGAAGGTAGAGGGCCAGGAGCATCATGGCGGGAGCATTGATGGTCATGCTGGTGGAGACCCGGTCCAGGGGGATGCCGTCGAAGAGCTTTCGCATGTCCTCGAGGGTGGCGATGGACACCCCCACCCGGCCCACCTCCCCCACGCTCATGGGATGGTCGGGATCCAGGCCCAGCTGGGTGGGGAGGTCAAAGGCCACGCTCAGGCCCGTCTGGCCCTGGGACAGGAGGTATCGGTAGCGGGCGTTGGACTCCTCCGCGGTGGAGAAGCCCGCGTACTGCCGCATGGTCCAGAGCCTGTCCAGGTACATCCGGGGGTAGATGCCCCGGGTAAAGGGGTACTCCCCGGGGCGGCCAAGCCTTTCCCGGTAGCCTTCGGGTAGGGACTCAAAGAGACCTTCCATGCCTTAGTTTTACAGGAAAACGCGGACCAGGAGGAGGAAGAGGAATAGCGCCCCGAACACCAGGAAAAGGGGCGGCAACAGGAGGCTGTAGACCGCCAGCACGAGGGCCAGGAAGTCCTTCCAGTCGGGTGGGATGCCGTCCTTCATCCTTCCCTAGCATATTCTTCCTCGAGGCCCAAGGCTACCCTTGGTTTCGGCATCCATGGCTTCACCGGTACATAGCTACGCCATTTTTTGCTAGCATTGGGCCATGGCCCTGTCCAAGAACACCCGCAAGGTGCTCAAGGTGCTGGCCCGGCGCGGGGCACCGGAGGTGCTCTTCGCCTTAAGCCGGGGAACCTCCCGCTTCTCCGACCTGGAGTCCTTCCTGGGCCTTTCCCCCCGCACCTTGGCGGAGCGGCTTCGGGAGCTTAACCTCTTGGGTTTCGTGCAGCGGCAGGCCTATCCCGAAGTGCCCCCCCGGGTAGAATACCTCTTGACCCCGCGGGGAAAGCGGGTTTTGGAATTCCTGAGCGAATTGGACAAGATATTGGATATGGTGCAGGAGGGAAAGCGGTGAAAGCGAAAGCCATTGTGGTGACATCGGGTAAGGGTGGCGTGGGAAAGACCACCACCACCGCCAACCTGGGGGCGGCCTTGGCCAAACTGGGGGAAAAGGTGGCGGTGGTGGACGTGGATGTGGGCCTCAGGAACCTGGATGTGGTCATGGGCCTCGAGGGGCGGGTGGTCTTCGACTTGATCGACGTGCTGGAGGGGCGGGCCAAGGTGCGCCAGGCCTTGATCCGGGATAAGCGCATAGAAAATCTTTTTCTGCTTCCGGCTTCCCAGACCAAGGACAAGGAGGCCCTGGACCCCGCAAAGTTCCGGGAGCTGGTCCAGCAGCTTTTGACGGAGGAGGGGTTTGACCGGGTGCTCATAGACTCCCCCGCCGGCATCGAGAAGGGCTTCCAGACCGCCGCCACCCCGGCGGAAGGAGCCTTGGTGGTGGTGAACCCGGAGGTTTCCAGCGTGCGCGACGCCGACCGCATCATCGGCCTCCTCGAGGCCCGGGAGATCCGGGAGAACTTCCTCATCATCAACCGCTTGCGGCCCAAGATGGTGGCCCGGGGGGATATGCTCTCCGTGGAGGACGTGGTGGAGATCCTGGGGCTTAAGCCCATCGGCATCATCCCGGAGGACGAGCAGGTGCTCATCTCCACCAACCAGGGCGAGCCTCTGGTGCTAAAGGGTACAAGCCCCGCTGCCGTCGCCTACATGGACACCGCCCGCCGCCTTAAGGGCGAGGAGGTGCCCTTCCGCAACCTGGAGGAGGCCCAGGGGCTTTTGTCGGTGATCCGCAGGCTCTTCGGAGGTCGCTGATGTGGTGGCGCAAGCGGAGCAAGGAGAAGGCCAAGGAGAGGTTAAAGCTGGTCCTGGCCTACGACCGGGCCAAGCTTTCCCCGGGCCTGGTGGAGAGCTTGAAACGGGACCTCCTGGAGGTGTTGCGCCGCTACTTCCCCGCCCAGGAGGAGGGGCTCAGCGTGGCCCTGGAGGAGCGGGGGGAGAAGATGGTCCTGATCGCCGATATCCCCTTGCGGTAGCTCCCCCATGGTTCTAAGGCGTCCGAACCTTCTGGCCTACGACTGGGGTTTAATCCTCCTGACCCTGGCCATAACCGTTTTGGGTTTGTTTAACCTCCGAAGCGCTGCCCCCGACCCAGCCCTCCTGAACCGCCAGCTTGCGGCCTTCCTCCTGGGCCTCCTCCTGGCGGTGGGGGTGCAGTTCTTCTCTCGCCGCACCGTCTTCGCCCTGGCCTACCCCCTTTACGCCCTTTCCCTTCTCCTTTTGGTGGCCGTCTTGGCCTTTGGCCGGGAGATCAACGGGGCCAAGGCCTGGTTTGTGCTGGGCCCCTTGCAGTTCCAGCCCCTGGAGCTGGCCAAGCTGGGCTTGATCCTGGCCTTGGCCCGGCTCCTCGAGGGCCGGGAGGTGCGGCGGGTGGGGGATTATTTTCTGCCCGGGCTCCTGACGGCCCCCGTGGTCCTCCTCCTCCTCCTTCAGCCGGACCTGGGAGGGGGCCTGGTGGTGCTCTTTGGCGCCTTTGCCGTTTTGTTCGTGCGGGGCTTGCCTTGGAAGCATATCTTGGTGGGCCTTCTCGCCCTGGCCGTCTTGGTGCCCACTGTGGTCTGGCCCAACCTCAAGCCCTACCAGCGGGAGCGGGTCCTCATCGTCTTGGATCCCTACCGGGATCCCCTGGGCCAGGGCTTCCAGGTGATCCAGTCCACCATCGCCATCGGCTCGGGAGGGCTCTTCGGCAAGGGGTATGGCCAGGGTACCCAGACCCAGCTGGGCTTCGTTCCCTTCCGACACACGGACTTCGTCTTCGCCGTCTTTGCCGAGGAGTGGGGGTTTGTGGGCTCCGTGGCCCTCCTTGGGCTTTACGCCCTCCTTTTGGTGCGCCTTCTTAGCATGGCCCTGGAGTGTCCCCGCCTCTCCGACCGCCTGTTCCTGGCCGGGGTAGGGGGGATGCTGGGCTTCCAGGTGCTGGTGAACCTGGGGGTGGCGTTGGGGGTGATGCCGGTGACCGGGCTGACCCTTCCCCTTTTTTCCTATGGGGGTTCCAGCCTCATAGCCACCCTGCTCTCCTTGGGCCTGGTCCTCTTGGTGCACCGGGACCGGGCGGCTCCCTAAAGGCTTGAGCCTGGGGGCCACTCCCCCTAAACTGGGCCCCGTGGCCGGGGAAGTGCTGGTTCGCCTCTTGGGGGTGCGCAAGGGTTTCGGCGGGGTGGTGGCCCTGGATGGCGTGGACCTCGAGGTCAAGCAGGGGGAGTTCTTCAGCCTTTTGGGGCCTTCGGGATGCGGAAAGACCACCCTCCTCAGGCTTCTCGCCGGGTTTGACACCCCGGATGCGGGGCGGATCGAGATCGCTGGGAAGGACATGACCGGGGTTCCCCCCTATGCCCGCCCCGTGAACACCGTCTTTCAGAACTACGCCCTCTTCCCCCACATGACCGTGGAGGGGAACGTGGCCTTTGGCCTCCGCATGAAGGGGCTTCCCGCGGGAGAGATTCGCAAAAAAGTGGCCTGGGCCCTGGAGCTGGTGGATCTCCTGGGCCTGGAGAAACGCTACCCCCGGGAGCTCTCCGGCGGGCAGAAGCAGCGGGTGGCCTTGGCCCGGGCCTTGGTGCTGGAGCCAGAGGTGCTCCTTTTGGACGAGCCCCTTTCCGCCTTGGACCTGAAGCTTCGCCAGGAGCTAAGGGTGGAGCTCATGCAACTTCAGCGAAGGCTTGGCACCACCTTCATCTTCGTCACCCATGACCAGGAAGAGGCCCTGGTCATGTCCGACCGGATCGCGGTGATGCGCTCGGGGAGGATTGAGCAGGTGGGCCTTCCCGACGAGGTCTACGAGCGGCCCAAAAACCGCTTCGTGGCGGATTTCCTCGGCCGTTCCAACTTCCTCCCTGCAAGGCCCCACCCAGGAGGGGCGGAAACCCCCCTTGGGGTTTTGCGCCTGAAGGAGCCCCTTTCGCGGGAAGCCCACCTGGTGATCCGGCCGGAGAAGATCCGCCTTTACCCGGTGGGTAACGGGGCTCCCGCCCGGGAAAACCTGGTGCGGGCCAGGGTGGAGGAGATCGTCTACACGGGAGCGGAGAACCAGTACTACCTGCGGGCGGGGGAGGTGCGGCTTTTGGCCTATACCCTGAACCAGGACCTGCAGGAGCCTGGGGCCGAGGAGTTCGCCTACGGGGAGGAGGTGTTCTGCTACCTTCCCCCGGAGAACCTGGTGGTGGTCCATGAATGAGGCGGCTACTCCCTGGCAGCGCGCCTTCCGGGTCCTGGTTACCGTGGGCCCTGGGGGCCTTTGGCTTTTGGTCTTCGTCCTTCTTCCTACCCTTCTGGTGCTTCTGGCCTCCCTCCTCACCCGGGGGCCTTATGGGGAGCTCACCGGGCCCTGGGGCTTCCACAACTACGCCAAGCTCCTCCACCCCGTTTACCTCGAGGCCTTCGCCCAAAGCCTTCTCGTGGGGGTCCTGGCCACCCTGATCTCCGCTTTGCTGGGTTATCCCCTGGCCTTCTACATCGCCCGCCATCCCCGGCGGGACCTCCTCCTTTTCCTTCTCCTCCTTCCCTTTCTCACCAACTTCCTCATCCGGGTCTACGCCTGGCTGGTGCTGTTGCAACGGGAAGGCCTGGTGAACGCCTTTCTTGGGGCCTTCGGCCTGGGGCCCTTGGTCCTTTATCCCTCCTTCCTCGCCGTGCTCTTGGCCACGGTGTACACCTTCCTGCCCTTTTTCGTCCTGCCCGTGTACGCCAGCGTGGAGCGCCTGGACTGGCAGCTACTGGAGGCGGCCTACGACCTGGGGGCCAGGCCCGTTAAGGCTTTCTTGCATGCGGTCTTGCCCCAGACCTACCCCGGGCTTTTTGCGGGAAGCGTCTTGGTCTTCATCCCCGCCATGGGTACCTTCGTGGTGGCGGACCTCCTGGGGGCGGGGCGGGTGGTTCTGATCGGGAACCTCATCCAGCAGCAGTTCGGCATCACCCGGGACTGGGCCTTTGGGGCTGCTCTCAGCGTGTTCCTGATGGGGTTTGTGCTCCTTTCCCTTTACCTCTACGCCCGTTTGCAGGGGGAAAGGGGCCTCGGTCACGGGCGGAGCCCGTATCTGGAGGACCTGGTATGAGAAGGCTTCTTGCCCTTCATGCCCTTTTGGTCTACCTCTTCCTCTACCTGCCCATCCTGGTCATCGTGGCCCTCTCCTTCAACGAAAGCCGCCGGGGGGTGCGCTTCACCGGCTTCACCCTGGACTGGTACCGGGCCCTTTTCCAAGATCCCAGGGTGCTGGAGTATTTCCTGAACACCCTCCTGGTGGCCTTCGTCTCCACCCTGGTGGCCACGGTATTGGGGACGCTTTTGGCCGTGGGCCTTGTGCGTTACCGCTTTCCCGGCAAAGGCTTCCTCTCCTACCTCCTCTACATCCCCGTGGTGGTGCCCGATGTGGTCATGGGGGTGTCCCTTCTCCTCCTCTTCGCCCTGGCCCGGGAGGTTTTGGGGTTTCCCCGCCTTTCCCTCCTCACGGTGATCCTGGGGCACATCACCTTCCAGGTGGCCTTCGTGACCCTGGTGGTGCGCTCCCGCCTTCTTCTCCTGGACCCAGCCCTGGAGGAGGCCGCCCGCGACCTGGGGGCCCGGGGCTGGCAGACCTTCTGGCACGTGACCCTGCCCCTGGCCTGGCCTGGGGTGATGGCGGGGGCGCTTCTCGCCCTCACCCTTTCCCTGGACGACTTCGTGGTCACCTTCTTCACCGCTGGCCCCGGGGCCACCACCCTACCCCTTTACATCTATTCCAGTGTGAAGCTGGGGGTAAGCCCCAAGGTGCACGCCCTTTCCACCTTGATCATCGGCCTTAGCGCCTTCTTCCTGGCCTTGGGGTATGCTTTAACCCGGAGGAGGGTATGAAGCGTTGGGGAATTCTGCTTTTGGTTCTGGCCCTGGTGGTCGTGGGGTTCCTCCTTGTGCGGCCGAAGCCGGCTTCCCAGGCTGGAGGGACCCTGTACTTTCTGAACTGGGCGGATTACATCCCGGAGGACCTCCTTAAAAAGTTTGAGGCGGAAACCGGGGCTAAGGTGGTCTTGGATACCTTTGAGTCCCCCGAGGCCATGCTGGCCAAGCTGAAGGCGGGGGCGGACCGGGAGTTCTCCCTGGTGGTGGCCCCTGACTACTACGTGCTCCAGATGGCCCGGGAAGGGCTCATCGCTCCCCTGGAGAAGGGGAGGCTTGGGAACCTTGCCAACCTGGATCCCTTCTTCCTGGACCCTCCCTATGACCCTGGCCTCCAGTACTCCGTCCCCTACCTCTGGGGAACCACGGGCCTGGCCTACCGGGAGGATTTGGTGAAGGGTCCGGTGGATTCCTTCGCCGTTTTCTTTGACCCTGCCAGGCAGGTGGGGCCCTTCCTCCTTCTGGACGAGATGCGGGAGACCATCGGGGCGGCCTTGAAGTACCTGGGCTACTCGGTGAACACCACGGATCCCAAGGCCCTGGAGAAGGCCAAGGAGCTTCTCCTCGAGGCCAAGGGCCGCTCTGTGGGCTTTGCTGGAGGCCTGGAGGCCTTGAACCGCATCCTGGGCGGGGATGCCGCCCTGGCCTTGGCCTACTCCGGGGATGTGCTCCAGGCCAGGCAGGAGGATGAGAGGCTTCACTATGTCATTCCCAAGGAAGGCGGCACCCTGTGGACCGACGCCATGGTGGTCCTGAAGCGGGGGCCCAGCCAGGATCTGGCCTACCGCTTCATCAACTTTTTGCTGGAACCGGAAAACGCCGCTGCCTTGGCGGAGTACACCCGCTACGCCACCCCCGTGGCCAAGGCCCTTCCCCTTCTTCCTGAGGAGATGCGCCGGGACCCCACGGTCTTTCCCCCGGAGGAGGTGCGGGCCAAGCTTGAGTACCTCAAGGACTTGGGACCGGATATCGCCCTTTATGACCAGATCTGGACCCAGGTGAAGGCCCGCTAAAGGCCATATGGGTCAAGGCCCCCTATACTGGTTTCATGAAGCGGTTTTTGCCCCTCCTTTTTCTCGTGGGCTTGGGGGCGGCCCTGGCCCAGGGGACGGAGGGGCTTTGGGCCAAAACCTGCGCCGTCTGCCATGGGGAGAAGGCCCAGGGGGTGCGGCCCTACCCCGGCCTTCAGGGGGTGGGCCCCTTCTTCGCCACCCCGGAGGGGAGGCGGTACCTGGTCCTGGTGGTCCTCTACGGCAAGAAGGGGGAGGCCGGGCTCATGCCCGGTTTTGCCCAGCTCAAGGACGAGGAGCTTGCCGCTCTATTGAACCACCTGAAGGCCCTTCTCCAGGCCAAGGGGGATCCCTTCACCCCGGAGGAGATACGCAAGGGGCGAGGCTTGAACCTCACCCCCGATGGGGTCAAGCGGCCGGGGAAACCCTAGGCCTCAGGGTCCCTTAGCACCGCTCCCTGGTCCGCCTGCTCCACCAAGGCCGCGTAGCGGGCGAAGAGGCCGTGGCGGAAGGTGGGGGGCTTGGGTTGCCAGCGCTCCTGCCGCTTCCTTAGCTCCTCCTCGGGGAGGAGGACCTCCAAAAGGCGCTTTTCTACATCGATCCGCACCCGGTCCCCGTTCTCCAAAAGGGCGATGGGTCCCCCCACGAAGGCCTCGGGGGCGATGTGGCCGATCATGAGGCCGCGGGTGCCCCCGGAGAAGCGGCCGTCGGTGAGAAGGGCCACCTCGGGACCCAAGCCCTCCCCCACGATGGCGCTGGTGACGGAAAGCATCTCGGGCATCCCGGGAGCACCCTTGGGGCCCACGTAGCGGATCACCACCACGTCCCCGGGGCGGATCTCCTTGGCCAGGACCTTTTCCATGGCGGCTTCCTCGGAGTCGAAGACCCGGGCCGGGCCCTCGAAGTAGGTGCGCTCGGTGCCGGCCAGCTTCAGAACCGCTCCCCTCGGGGCCAGGTTGCCCTTAAGGACCACCAGGCCCCCTTGGGGCTTCAGGGCCTGCTCCACGGGGAAGACCACCTTCTGCCCCTCCGCTTCCCGGTAGGCCCGTTCCACCTCCTCGGCCAGGGTGTTGCCGGTGAGGGTTTTCTCGTCCCCGTAAAGAAGCCCTGCCTCCAGGAGTTTTTTAAATACCAGGGCGGTGCCCCCGGCCTCGTAAAGCTCCCAGGCGGTGTAGGTGCCCCAGGGGAGGAGGTCGGCGATCACCGGGGTTTTCCGGGAAACCTGATCGAAGTCGTCCAGGCTCAGCTCCACCCCCACCTCCCGGGCGATGGCCAGGAGGTGCAGCACGGCGTTGGTGCTCCCCCCGGTGGCGGCCACGGCGGCGATGGCGTTGAGGAAGCTTCTGCGGGTGAGGAAATCCTGGGGTTTCCAGTTTCGCTCTATGGCCCGGGCCAGGATACGGCCCGCCTCCCGGGTGGCCTTGGGCTTTTCCGGGTGCACGGCGGGGATGGCGTTGTAGCCGATGGGGGAGAGGCCCAGGGCCTCGAGGGCCATGGCCATGGTGTTGGCCGTGTACTGGCCACCGCAGGCCCCGGGGCCAGGGATGGCGTGCCGTTCGATGGCGGCAAGCTCCTCGTCGGTGATCCTCCCGGCGGCCCTCTGTCCCACGGCCTCGAACACGGAAACGATGGTGAGCTTCCTCCCCTGCCACTCCCCGGGGGCGATGGTACCCCCGTAAAGAACCATGCCTGGAACCCCACTCCGGATCACCCCCATGGCCCCGCCCGGGATGGTCTTGTCGCAGGCGGAGAGGACCACCATCCCGTCGTAGAGGTAGCCCTGGGCGATAAGCTCCACGCTGTCGGCGATCACCTCCCGGCTTATGAGGCTTGCCCGCATCCCAGGGGTGCCCATGCTGATGCCATCGGAGATGGCAGGGGCCCCGAATTCAAAGGGGAAGACTCCGGCCTCCTTAAGCCCGGCCTTGAGGTCCAGGGCTAACTGGCGGAGGTGGTAGTTGCAGGGCATGCCGTCGGTGAAGGTGTTCACCACCCCCACGAAGGGTCTATTGAAGTCCTCGTCGCCCACGCCCACCGCCCGGAGCATGGAGCGGGCGGGGGCCTGCTGCAAGCCTTTCTTGATGCGGTCGGATCTCATGCGTCCCTCCAGGATGCGATCTTTCCATGAAACTGGCGCGCCCTCGGCAGGAGGCGCACCAGGGCTTTGGCTGCCTCCTTTGGGCTTAGGAGGCGGCCTTCCTCCTTGTACCCGCGGAAAACCTGGTGCAGCACGGGGGCGGCGCTCCCCTGGGCCTCGCGGGCCTGGCGTTGCATCTCGGTTTCCACCACCCCGGGCCGGTAGATGAAGCAGGGGACCTCGGGTACCTCCGCGGCCAGCTGTCTGGCCAGGTGCTCTTCCGCGGCCTTGGCCACCGCATAGGCCCCGATGCCGGGAAGGTTGGATTCAGCCGCCCCGGACCCCACATAGACCACCACCCCTTCCCCCTTTTGCCGGAGGAGGGGATAGGCGAAGCGGGCGAGTTGGTAGCCGGCGATGAGGTTGGCCTCGAGGACCTCCAGGAAGAGACCCTCGGCGATCTCGTAGAGGAAGGGCCCCGGGTGGAGGACCCCGGCGTTGTGGATGTAGCCGTAAAACCCCCCTAGGCCCTCGGCCTTTTTCACCAGCTCCTCGGCCACTTGGGCTTGTCCAGCGCTTCCCGCCACCGCTTCCGCCCTGGCCCCTAGGGCGCGAACCTCCTCGACCACCTCCTTTAAGGGCCCTTCCGAGCGGGCGTTCAACACCAGGTCGTAGCCCGCCTGGGCCAGCTCCAGGGCCAGGGCCCGGCCGATCCCGCGGCTTGCCCCGGTGAGGATCAGGGTTCTTCTCATAGGAGTTCTCCCAGGGGGATTTCTACCCCCATAAAGGCCAGGGTGTCCCTGGGTTCCAGGATTCTGACCTCCTTATAGCCTCCCTCCCTGGGCTCCCTATGCACCAGAACCCGCCTGCCTTCCAGGTCCACCACCCAGACCTCGGGCACGCCCCCTTGGGCGTAAAGGGGGACCTTCACCTCCAGGTCGTAGCGGAAGGAGGTTTCCGCCACTTCCACCACCAATAATGCGTCTTCTGCCGTGGGTAACCCCTCCTCGTAGAAGTCGGACCGGGGTTGCAGGAGGGCGAGATCGGGGTAGAGCTCCGAGTCCCGCACCACCAGGGGGTTTTGCACGAAGAGGATGGCCTTGTGGGGCACGAGGGGGCTAAAGAGGGCGGTGAGCCTGGCCACTTTGGCGGCGTGGCGTTTTCCAATGGGGCTCATTTCCAGAAGTTCTCCTTCCACCAGTTCCAGCCTTAGGTCCTCGGGAAAAACCCCGGCCTCCACCATGCGGTGGAATTCTTCCAGGGAGATCCGGTGGCGGGTCATGGCAGGACCTCCTTCACCGGGATTTTGAGCCCCAAAGCCTCCAGCTCGCCTTCCTCGAGGGTTTGCCGCTCGCCGTAGCCTTCTCCGCTGGGCTTGCGGAAGACGTGCACCCGGTCCCGTACCAGGTCCACCACCCACACCTCGGGGATCCCTGCCTTGGCGTAGAGGGGGAGTTTCACGGTGAGGTCGTAGTCCAAGGAGGTGTCCGCCACCTCTATTACCAGCAGGGCATCCTCGGCTTCCGGTACCTTGTCCCGGTAGAAGTTTTCCCGGTAGGAGAGGAGTGCGAGATCGGGCTGGGGTTCGCTTTCCGGGGAAAGCCTTAGCGGGTCCTGGACCTGCAAAAGGGCTTTCCTTGCCTGTTGCAAGGGAAACAGAAGGTCCATAAGGCGCTTGACGGCTGCCATGTGGCGTTTGCCTACCGGGCTCATGGTGACGATCTCCCCCTCCACGAGCTCCACCCGGGC
This sequence comes from Thermus antranikianii DSM 12462, assembly GCF_000423905.1. NCBI lineage: Bacteria > Thermotogati > Deinococcota > Deinococci > Thermales > Thermaceae > Thermus > Thermus antranikianii. The sequence continues at coordinate 34,214 of NZ_AUIW01000002.1, forward strand.
GTCCTCGGGGAGGATGCCTGCCTCGGCCATGCGGTGGAACTCCTCGGCGGTGAAGCGGTAGCGGAGCATTTTCCCTATTTTAGATGGCGGAGCACCTCCTGGGTGAAGGTTTCCGTCCCTGCCTGGCCTCCCAGGTCCGGCGGGGGCGCCTCGAGGAGGGCCTTGGCCACGGCATCCTCCACCTTTCTTGCCAATTCCACCAGGCCGAAGGCGTGCTCCAGCATCATGGCGGCGGAGAGGATGGCGGCGGTGGGGTTGGCGATGCCCTTGCCGGCGATGTCGGGGGCGGAGCCGTGCACGGGTTCGAAGACCGGGGTACCCCGGCCCAGGGAGGCGGAGGGAAGGAGCCCCAAGGAGCCGGGAAGCACCGAGGCCAGGTCGGAAAGGATGTCCCCAAAGATGTTTCCCGTAACCACCACGTCGAAGCGGGCGGGGTTTTTCACCAGGTGCATGGCCATGGCGTCCACGTACTGGTGCTCCAGGGAGACGTCGGGGAAGTTCTGGTGCACCTCCTCCACCGTCTTGCGCCAAAACTCCCCCACCTCCAGCACGTTGGCCTTGTCCACGCTGGTGACGTGCTTCCTGCGCTTCCTGGCCGCCTCGAAGGCCACCTGGGCCACCCGCTCCACCTCGGGCTTGCTGTACCGCTCCGTGTTCCAGGCCTCCGCCTCGGACATTCCCCGGGGTTCCCCGAAGTAGATTCCCCCGGTAAGTTCCCGCACGATGAGGACATCCACCCCCCGGGCGATCTCCTCCCTGAGGGGGGAAAGCCGCTCCAGGCCGGGGAAGACCTTAGCGGGGCGCAGGTTGGCGAAGAGGTCCTGGCTTTTCCTTAAGGCGAGAAGCCCGGTTTCCGGGCGGATCTTGCGGGGAAGGTTATCCCACTTGGGCCCCCCCACGCTTCCCAGGAGCACCGCCTGGGCCCTTTCCACCCCCTGGCGGGTTACCTCGGGGAAGGGTTCCCCGAACTGGTCTATGGCCGCCCCGCCAAAGGGGTAGGTTTCGTAGCTCAGCCCAAGCCCGTGGGCCTCGTCCAGGACCTTGAGAACCTTCAAGGCGGCCCCGGTCACCTCGGGGCCGATCCCATCCCCGGGAAGGACCGCGATCCTCATTCCGACCTCCTGGGGTAGGGAAGGCGGCGGTCGAACTCGTCCAGAAGCTCTCCCGCCTGCAATAGCTCCCCGATGGGGTCCCAAAGCCCTTCCACCAGGGCTTCCCGGGCCTCCTCGGGGATGGAAAGGGGGGCGGTGCGATTAGCGAAGCGCACCTCCTTGTTCACCAGGTCCACCTCCACCTCGAGGGCCGGGTTCTCCTCCACCGCCTTAAAGAGGGCCGCCAGGTCCTCCGGGGCCAAGGTCACGCAGGGAAGGCCGATGGCGGTGGCGTTCCCAAAGAAGATCTCGGCAAAGCTCTCCCCGATGATGGCCCTAAACCCTGCCCGCTTGATGGCTTGGGGGGCGTGTTCCCGGCTGCTACCGGAGCCAAAGCCCGCCTCCACCAGGAGGATGCTGGCTCCCTGGTACCTGGGATCGTTTAGGGGATGGGGCTTGGGCTGGCCCTTTTCGTCAAAGCGCTCGTCGTAAAAGAGGTACTTTCCCAGCCCCTCAAAGGTGAGCACCTTCATGAAGCGGGCGGGGATGATGCGGTCCGTGTCGATGTCCTCGCCCCTTAAGGGCACCGCCCTACCGCGGATGGTGGTGAACTTTTCCAGCATGGCTTACCTCCCGATCCCGAACACTTCCCGGGCGTCGGCGATCTCGCCCGTCACCGCCGCCGCCGCTACCATGAGGGGGCTCATGAGCACCGTGCGCCCCCTGGGGCTTCCCATCCTGCCCTTGTAGTTGCGGTTGGAGGAGCTGGCGGCCAGCTCATCCCCTTGCAGGCGGTCGGGGTTCATGGCCAGGCACATGGAGCACCCCGGGTACCGCCACTCAAACCCCGCCTCCCGGAAGATCTCGGCAATCCCTTCCTCCTCCGCCTTCTTGGCCACCCACTCCGAGCCCGGCACCACCAGGGCCCGCACGCCCTTCTTCACCTTGTGGCCCTTGAGGTAGCGGGCCACCTCGCGGAGGTCGGAAAGGCGGGCGTTGGTGCAGCTGCCGATGAAGGCTACCTGGATGGGCACCCCCTTGATGGGCTGGCCGGGCTTAAAGCCCATGTAGGCCAGGGCTTCCTCGGCCGCGGGGCGCTCCTCGGGGGAGAGTTCTTCTAAAAGGGGGATCCGCCCATCTATGGGCACCGCCTGCCCGGGGTTGATGCCCCAGGTGACCGTGGGGGGAATCTCCTCCGCCCGGAAGGTGACCACGTCGTCATAGTGGGCGTCGGGATCGGAGGCGAAGCTTTTCCAGCGCCGTTTGGCCTCCTCCCACTCCGCTCCCTTGGGGCTGTAGGGGCGGCCCTCGAGGTAGGCGAAGGTGGTCTCGTCGGGGTTCACGTAGCCGATGCGGGCCCCGCCTTCAATGGACATGTTGCAAAGGGTCATGCGGCTTTCCATGTCCATGGCCTCCACGGTGCTTCCCCCGTACTCGTAGGCGTAGCCCAACCCTCCCTTCACCCCCAGGTGGCGGATGATGTGGAGGATCACGTCCTTGGCGTAGACTCCGGGGGAGAGCTTCCCTTCGATGTTGATGCGCCGCACCTTCAGCTTCTGGGCCGCCAGGGTCTGGGTGGCGAGGACGTCCCGCACCTGACTGGTGCCGATGCCAAAGGCCACGGCCCCGAAGGCCCCGTGGGTGGAGGTGTGGGAATCCCCGCAGGCGATGGTCATGCCGGGCTGGGTCAGGCCCAGCTGGGGGCCGATCACGTGCACGATGCCCTGGTTCCCGCTTCCCAGGTCGAAGAAGGTGATGCCGTGCTCCCGGGTGTTCTGCCGGAGGGCCTCCAGCATGCTTTGGGCCAAAGGATCCTGGAAGGGCTCGGTGCGGTCGTGGGTGGGGACGATGTGGTCCACGGTGGCGAAGGTGCGGTGGGGGTAGCGTACCTTGAGGCCGAGGTCCCTCAGCATCCCGAAGGCCTGAGGGCTGGTGACCTCGTGCAGGAGGTGCAGGTCGATGAAAAGCTGGCTTTGCCCGCTTCGGAGCTTCCTGACCTCATGCGCCTCCCAGACTTTCTCGTAAAGCGTCTTTCCCATGCTCCCTCCCCTTGCAAAAATCCCCCGGGTTTTGGGCCCGGGGGAAGGCAACAGGGCTTCCCTAAGCCGGGCCCGCCCGGCCTAGGTCTAGCAGGAAGCCCCGCCGCATTGTCCTATAGCCTACGCTTCCTTTGCCTTAGGGTCAAGGGCTATGCTAGCCTGAAGGCAGATGACCACCGAGGAGCGGCTTTACAAGCTGGAGGGGATCGTGGAAGGGGTGATGGCCACCCTTCCGGAGCGGATCACTTCCCTGGAAAACCGCATGGACCTGCTGCGCCAGGAGCTGAAGGGCGACCTGGCGGCTCTCCGCCAGGAGCTCAAGGTCGACGTGACCTCTCTGGAGCGCAAGTTGCAGGAAGGGATGGCCTCTTTGCGCCAGGAGTTTAAGGCGGACATCGCCTCCCTGGAGAGCAGGTTGCAGGAGCAAGTGGCCTCCCTGCGTCAGGAGTTTAAGGCCGACTCGGCCTCTTTGCGTCAGGAGCTTAAGGCCGGCATGGCCTCCCTGGAGAGCAGGTTGCAGGAAGGGATGGCCTCTTTGCGCCAGGAGTTTAAGGCCGATTCGGCTTCTTTGCACCAGGAGCTTAAGGCCGACATGGCTTCCCTGGAAGGCAGGTTGCAGGAGCAAATGGTCTCCTTGCGTCAGGAGTTTAAGGCCGACTCGGCCTCTTTGCGCCAGGAGCTCAAGGCCGACATGGCTTCCTTGCGCCAGGAGCTCAGGGCCGATATGGCTTCCTTGCGCCAGGAGCTCAAAGGGGATATCAATACCGCCCTAAACCGCCTCATGCTCTACTTCAGCGCCCTGGCGGTAATCCTGGCCCTCCTCACCCTTTGGCGCTAGGGCTTGACGGGAAAAGGGCCCTTCCGTACAATGACCCTTGCGTCTGCCGGGGTGGCGGAATTGGTAGACGCGCATGATTCAGGGTCATGTGCCCGCAAGGGCGTGCGGGTTCAAGTCCCGCCCCCGGCACCAGAAGGCCCCCGCGAGGGGGCCTAAGCTTTTGCTACACTTAGGCCATGAAGCGGGTGCTTTCCGGCATCCAGCCCTCGGGGGAGATCCACATCGGCAACTACCTGGGGGCCATCAAGCAGTGGGTGGAGCTGGGGGAGAGGTTGGGCCGGGAGGCCTTCTTCTGCATCGTGGACTACCATGCCCTCACCAACCCCCTGGCCTACGATCCCTCCACCTTGGCCCAGCGTACTTTTGAGGCGGCTCTGGTGAACATAGCGGCGGGCCTCAACCCGGAGAAGGTCACCCTCTTTGTCCAATCGCATGTGCCCGAGCACACGGAGCTCTCCTGGGTCTTCACCACCATCACCCCCCTGGGGGACCTCACCCGCATGACCCAGTTCAAGGACAAGGCCGCCAAGCAGGAGGCGGTCTGGAGCGGGCTTCTCATGTACCCCGTTTTGCAGGCGGCGGACATCCTCATCTACAAGGCGGACACCGTCCCTGTGGGGGAGGACCAGGTGCAGCACATCGAGCTCACCCGGGAGATCGCCCGCCGCTTCAACGCCCTTTTCGGGGAGACCTTCCCCGAGCCCGAGGCCCTTCTTAACCCCGAGGCCCCAAGGGTGCCGGGCATAGACGGCAAGGCCAAGATGAGCAAGTCCTTAGGGAACACCATCGGTCTTTTGGAGGACGAAGGGAGCATCTGGGAGAAGATCCGCCACCTTCCCGACGATCCCCAGCGCATCCGCCTCTCCGACCCCGGGGAGCCGGGGCGCACCATCGTCTTCACTTACCTCTCCTACTTCGCCCCCAAGGAGCTGGTGGAGGCCTTGAAGGAGGAGTACCGGAAGGCTGGGATCGGTACCCTCACGGTGAAGAGGATCCTCTTTGAGGAGATGATGAAGGTCCTCCGCCCCATCCGGGAGCGGGCCGAGGAGCTGAAAAAGGACCCCGACTACGTGATGGATGCCCTTTTGGAAGGGGCCAGGCGGGCCCGGGCGGTGGCCCAGGCCACCATGGAGGAGGTGCGGGAGAAGGTGGGGCTTCTTCTCCCTACAAAGCGCCCGGTGCGCTCGTGATCCGCTTGGAGTTTCCGGGGTTTTCCGGCACGCCCCAGGAGCTGAGGGAGGCCCTTAGACGGGGGCGCATTTCCCCCAGGGCCTTGCCCGTGCTTTTCATCGTGGAGCAGGCTCTTTCCCAGGTTCCCGAGGACCTGAGGGCAAGAAGCGAGCTCCTTCCCATCCTGGCGGAGCTTCTTGTCCTGAAGCTTTCCCCGGAAAGGGCCTTTACCCCCAGGGAGGAAGGGGAGGAGGCACCCCTGGTGCGGGTTCTTTTGGACCTTTCGGATACCGTGGCCTTTTTGGAGGAGCGGCTTAGAAAGCGCTCCCGGCTGATTCCCGTTCCCCCTCCTCCCTTGCCCAGGCCTGCCCTGCGGCTTCCCCCCAGGGTCCTGGCTGAGGCGGCAAGGCCCTTCAGGAGGGCGATCCTGGCCTTAACCCGAGAGAGCTTTGGCCTCGTGGAGGCCTGGGCTCGGCTTCAGGGCTTCTTGAAAGGACGCCTTCCCTTCCACCTTCTTCCCTTAAGAACCTGGGAGGAGAAGACCATGGGCTTTGCCGCCCTTTTGGAGGCGTTTCGCCTTGGGCGGGTGCGGCTTGAGCAGGAGGAGAACTTTGGTCCCCTTTGGGTAGAGGCGGCCCAAGGTGGATTCGGAGGGCTATCCGGGCAAGGAAGCAGTGATCCAGCTGCAGAGGCGATGGACAATTTTCCTGAAGCGTTCAGGGGAAATCTCGCCAAGCTTGCCCAGTAAGAGCTTTTCTTCCACGCTACCGGGTTTTACCATCGCTCCTTTAGATCTGACTCGGAGTAATCCTCTTCAGGAAGATCCCGCAGCGCTTGTTGGATGGAGAAGTGTTGCCAGGCCTGTTCGTCAGAGCGCCGCTTAGCCAGGAGAAATCGAGCGAAATCCGCCACCTCCTCCTGAAGCTCCTCCGGCAGTTGCTTTATGAGAGATAGTAGCTCGTCTTTCACCTGCACGGCTTATAGTGTACCATGTTCCCTACGGATAGAATGGGAACCGATGGCCCAAGCGGCGAAGCCCCTTAAGTTTTTCACCGCCGCGGAATACCTGGCCTGGGAAGAGGCCCAGCCCGAACGGCACGAGCTGGTGGAGGGGGTGCCCTACGCTATGGCTGGGGACAGCCGGGTGCACAACCTCCTGGTGGGCAACCTCTACGCCCTGCTGAGGCCCCACGCCCGCGCGCGGGGATGCCGCCTTTACACCGAGACCGTCAAGCTTAGGATCGGGGAGAACACCTTTTACTATCCCGACCTCATGCTGGTTTGCGTCGGTGCTCCTCCTCACACCCATTATGAGGAGAGCCCTTGCCTTTTGGTGGAAGTGGTTTCCGATAGCACGGAAGGCATTGACCGCCGGGAGAAGCTTTGGCGATACCTAAAGCTGCCAAGCCTCCAGGCCTACCTCCTGGTGGATAACCGCCAGCCCCGGGTAGAGGCCTATTTCCGGGGGCCAGAGGGTTGGCTGTACCAGGCCTTGGGGCCTGAGATGGGGGAGGGAGGCTTGGGGGTTCCCTGCCTGGGCGTGGGGCTTTCCCTGGAGGAGATCTACGAGGGGGTGGAGCTTAAGGCCACCTCTTAGGCCGGGTGCTGGGGTTGAGTTTCTACCCACGCCGACGGGGACTCATCGCGGGTAAGCTGAGCCTGGATGTGAGCCCTCTGTTATCGGTGGAGGTGGAGACCGGGTAGGTCCAGTTACATAGAAAAGGTATGCAGGGGAAACCCAAATTCCCCTGCATGAACCTTAAACTAACTAAGCCACCATGGATGTTTGCAGAAAACGTAAACTATTGCACCGTGACACCCTCTGCTTTCCCCTCCACAGTGAACGTTTTCGAGCCATTTGGGTGTTTGACCGTAACAGTAAACGTGGCCTGGTTACTGACGGGAAGACCTGTGATGGTCATGCCATCACACGACTTGGGGTCCATGTCTTCCACGTCGGTCAGATCGAAAGAGTAGTTTAAGTCGGTGGCGCTCGTACGGAGCGATTCTGCAGTCAAGGCGATCGCACGGGCGCACTGTAAAGCAGCAGCGTCAAAGGCACGCTTACGTGCGCCAAGCAGATTCGGGATCAGAACGGCAGCCAGAATAGCGATGATGGCGATGACGATCAAGAGCTCAATCAGGGTAAAGCCTTTTGCGTTACGCATAGGTTTCTTACCTCCTTAAGGTTTCCCGCGCTCTTATGGTATTGCGCGGCCATGAGTGCCTGTTGCCGACCTGCCTGCTTAACCACCCAACCAATTGCTTCCTTCGTTAACGCTCCTCTCACCCCCCTTCACCCTGCATTCTCTGGGGCCTTGCTCCGGCTGTCAACCCCCCCTTTTGGGGGGGTACAGCCTCAGGATGGGGGAGGGGTGTGAAAGGGGTGTGAAAACCCCATGTTTCACCGCCGGAAGGTTACCCTGGGAGCAGGGCCTCCATCCGTTTCAATCTGGGGAAGGTCAGAGTTCTCCGCATTGGAGTTTCGGATAGAAAACTGCCCGCCCCCGTTTCTGATGGTGCCCCCGATGCTTACAGCACCGCCGATAAAGGTTCCCGTGCCGTTGAAGGTGATTTGTCCACCTGCCCACATGAAGGCGTGGGTATCTGCCCTGCCGTTAAAGGTGATATCCCCCTGGCTGATGATGGCTAGGGCACGGTTGTTGAGAAGGTTTGCCCGTCCATTGAAGGTAATGGCCTGAATGCTGGCAATAGTGGAGTCCCCTTGGAAGAGGGCTTTGTTGTTTAGGTTGATATTGCCGTTTGTGAAAAACTTGCTGTTGGTGGCCTGGACATCACCCAGATTCAGACCGCCTTGGGCGGCTACCTTCACGTCCTGAAGATTGGCCGATCCGTTAACCTGGAAAGTACCTCCCACATAGAAGGTCGCGCTGTTAAGAGTGGTACCGCCCGGCAGGGTGACGTTACCCTGTACGCAAACCCTTAAGCCGGAGAGCAAGGGAAGAACCTGCCTCAAGAGCGTATTGGTATCGTTTCCCACAGGCGTGACGTTTCTTGCAATGAGAAACCGAGTTAGTTCTGTGGGTTGGCCGGGGTCTAAGGAGGTGAACTCGACCTGGCAAAGATTTTTTTGGCGGGCATCGGGGATTACGCTGGACACCCGCACGCCAAGGGCCTGCTCGCTAAGGTTGTTCACGTTTGGGGTGGTAATCCGGTAGGCCTGGTCCCAGCGCTTGATCTCCCCGGTGATGGCGTCCTGGCACGTAAAGGTTGGATCAGAAGGTTGCTGGTAGACGGGGCATACCTGGTAGCGGGGCTGGTTGCCTTGGCAAACTACACGGTTAGTCCCTGAAGCGTTGCACTGGGTGTCACCTACCCCGGCTCCACCCGTGATGGGGGGAGGAGAAACCTGGTTCAAGTTTTTACAGTTCTGCCCGTTCTCGTCACAAACCTGAATTTGGCCAGAGAGATTCGCATATCCCTTGTCGGCATGCAAGCGGCTTGCGTGGAGATCTACGCCCCCGTTGACCGTGATGCGTCCGCCGCTTATCCACCCATTCCCGAACAGGGGGTTCTGGCGTTGGGTGGGAATAACTTCTATCCGCACCTCGGCTACGGCCGCGTGCCTTGCCTGCTGAAAGGTGCCGGTGCTTTCTATGCGGTACTTTTCTCCGGGTACGAGGGGTGTGATGGTACCCGTGTAGCCGTTACCGCTCACGGAACGAGTTTCAGCGAAGTTAGGGTTTACTCGCAGATAGGCCAAGGCGTGGTCGATCCCAGCCTCGGCCCGCTGGCGGGCTACGGCCTGCTGGGCCAGGTTGCGGCCCGTGGAAAGGTTGGCCTCAGCGAGGTAGCTCATCCCCAGAGCCATCATCAGCACGGCCACCATGGCCACGAGGACGCTAACCAGCGCAATCCCTTTTTTCGTCATTTCCTCACCTCCTACCTCATCAGATTTGGGGTCTGCACCAGCACAAGCCTCTCCGCTACCGGCCTGCCATCCCCGCCCGCGGAGGAAGGGAGATCCAGTTGAGCCTTTAGGCTGTTCCCATTAGGAACCGTAGTCCAGGCAATCGTATCCCCTGGAGTAAAGCCCCTTGCCCCCGTGCGCAAGGGGGACTGAACCAAAAGGTAAAGGGCTAGGGCCTCCACCTTGGGATTGGTGCCTTGAGGGCCGGCGTTCACTGTGAGATCGGTTGCGGACCAGTTTCCTCCAGATAGGTAGGCGATGCGGAAGTGTAAAACCCCATCCAGTACTGGGTGGGTGGCGGTTGGGGTGCAGGTTACTCCGGGACAGACACCCCAGTAAAGGGTACCTCCGTCCAGCTTGTACTGGACAGTCCGGACCTGGTTCATGGTGGCGGTGGAGCAGAAGATCTCCATCCCACCCTCACAGAAAAAGCGAAGGGTCAGGGTGTTCCCCCCTTGCACGACCAGGGGGTTTCCTGCTTGCATCTGGTATCCCGCCAGGTACACCTCCCGGGCCAGGACTGTGGCGGTGAGGCTTAAGTCCTCGGCTAAGAGGGCCAGGGCCCTCTGCCCTCTTTCCAGGCGGGAGGAGGATTGGGTAAAGGCCAGCACGGCTCCCAGGAGAAGCCCAAGGATGGCCAGGGCTACCAGCAGTTCCACAAGGGAGAAGCCATGGTTCCGTTTCATGGCACGTACACCACCGTTTCCAAGGTCATTCGGGGCCTATTTGCGGGTACCTCAAGGGTTATCCGGTAGGCCCTTGGGTTGCTGACACCCGTTGTGCAGTTCAGGGAGGTTCCGTTGAGGGAGCACGGGATGTACTGGCACGAGGCGCTGGTGCCTCCTAAGGAGAGGGTCTGGGTGCAACGGCCAGGAATGGAGGTGGGGTTTGCCCTCAGTGTCTCCAGGAAGTTTTGCGCTTCCCGCACCATGGCCTGGGTAATTCGTCCCTGGGCGGAGGCTCGCAGGCTGGTGATCTGCAAACCGGTGAAGGCCAGAAGCACGATGGCGAGCACCCCGATGGCCAGGATCACTTCTAGAAGGGTAAGTCCTTGGGCACGCATACTTCACCTCAGTGGATGCGCCCACTGGCCTCCAAGGTGAGGGAGCGGGTTCGGTTCCCCATGGCTAGGGTGAACTCCTTCTTGGTTTCATCACCGGGACGTCCCAGGGCGTTGAGGGTAAAGGAACCTGGGACTGGAGCCTGGAGGGTGGCCCCGTAGTTTTGAGGACGGAAGCGGGCCAGGGTCTGACTTCCCACCTTCACCAGGAGCTCCCCGTTCGCCATTTCCACGGTGACGGCATCCCCCCGGCGGATGGCCTCGGTGCGAGCGGTTTGGAGGGCTTTTTGCAGCTCCGTGGCCGCCGCCTGGAGGCGGTATGCAGGAGCAAAGTTGCTGTAGCCCAGGAGACCCACCACCGCAAGGATGCCGAGGACCACCAAGAGCTCAAGCAGGGAAAAGCCAGACCTCATCGCTTCCCACTATGAGGCCAGAGGAGGGGGAGCACATCCCCCGTTTGGGGGATTAGCACTGGCCTCCTGGAGATTCCCGCACCCGACCTGCCAAGCTGAGACAGAGGGCGGTGGCGTGGCCAGCGGTGCGCACCACCAGCCTGGCCCCGGTGTTCAGTTGCCCCAGAGCGTTAAAGCGCAGGCCGGGGTGGAAGCCGGAGCGAAGCTCTAGGGTGGAGCTTTGCAGGATTAAGGTGCGCAAGGGAGCCTCGTTTGGATCACAGTCGCTATTGTGGTTCGTATCCAGGCAGGCTAGGAGGCGGTTTTCCTGCCCATGGGGTTGCACCACGGCCACCATGGTTCCCCGCCGGATGGCCTCGGTGCGGGCACCTTGGAGGAAGGCACGGGTTTCAGAAACGGCCGCCCGGTGGCGGTAAACGCTGGCTTGAAGGGTGCCGGGGAGGAATAGAAAGACCACGCCAAGGAGGGCCAGGACCACCAGGAGTTCCAACAAGGTAAACCCCCGCATCCTCATCTGGGGGCAGTATACCTGGCGCTACGTCTTTGCCTGGGCACGAAGAGGTATGATGTCCCCATGCCTGAGGTCTATATCGTATCCGCGGTGCGCACCCCTATCGGGAAGTTTGGGGGGGCGCTTAAGGACGTGAGCCCGGTGGAGCTGGGGGCCCATGCCATGCGGGCAGCCTTGGCCCGGGCGGGGGTGGAGGGGAAGGAGTTGGACCTCTACGTCTTTGGCAACGTGCTGAGAGCCGGGCACGGGCAGCTCCTTCCCCGGCAGGCGGCCCTGAGGGCGGGCATCCCCAAGGAGGTGGACGGGTACCAGGTGGACATGGTCTGCGCCTCGGGGATGATGGCGGTCTTAAACGCCTTCCAGTTCCTGCGCACGGGGGAGGCCCACCTGGTCCTCGCCGGGGGGATGGAGTCCATGAGCCAGGCGGGCTTCTACCTCTCCCACCGGGCAAGGTGGGGGTACAAGTTCCTCATGGGGGCGCCGGAAGGGCTAGCGGACATCCTCCTTCGGGATGGGCTCTCTGACCCCTTCACGGGAGAGGCCATGGGGGAGCAGGCGGAGCGCCTGGCCCAGGACCACGGGGTGGGCCGGGAGGAGGTGGACGAGGCCGCTTACCTCTCCCATAAGCGGGCCTGGGAGGCCACGGAGGGGGGCCTCTTCGCCTGGGAGATCGCCCCCCTGGAGCTCCCCGGGAAGAAGGGCCCGGTGGTGGTGGAAAGGGACGAGGGGATCCGCCCCGAGACCACCCCGGAGTCCCTCGCCGCCCTCAGGCCCGCCTTCAAGAAGGACGGGATCCTCACCGCGGGGAACTCCAGCCAGATCTCCGACGGGGCGGCGGCGCTTCTCCTCGCCTCGGAGGAGGCGGTGCGGGCCCACGGGCTTAGACCCATCGCCAAGGTATTGGGCGGGGCCTGGGCCGCCGGGGAACCCTGGCGCTTCCCCGAGGCCCCCATCCCCGCGGCCAAGCGGCTTCTGGACCGGCTCGGCCTGCGGGTTACGGACTTTGGCCTCTTTGAGAACAACGAGGCCTTCGCCCTCAATAACGTCCTTTTCCACCGCCTCCTGGGGGTGCCCTACGAGAGGCTCAACGTCTTCGGGGGGGCGGTGGCCCTAGGCCACCCCATTGGGGCAAGCGGGGCGAGGATCCTGGTCACCCTCCTCAACGCCCTAAGGGTGAAGGAAGAGGAGCGGGGCCTCGCCGCCATCTGCCACGGGACCGGGGGGTCGGTGGCGGTGGCGGTGGAGCGGGTCTAGCACCAACCCACCCTGGCGAAGCCAGGGTGGGGGCCCCGGTGGGGTAAGCCCCAAGCTGGCGCAGTCAAGGGGCGCCGGATCGTAAGAAAGGCCCTGGGGATCTAGACCAGGCCGTCTAGGTCGATGGCCTCGAGGTGAAAGGCCTCGAGGGCCACGCTGAAGCCCCCCTGGCTGGCCAGGAAGCGGGCGGCTTCCCGTAGGGTTTCCTCCACCCAGCCGGGATCGTTTCCCAGGAGGCTCAGGCCCACCACCTCAAAGCCCCAGGCGTCCAGGCCGTAAAGCCTGGCGGCGGAAACGGGAAAGCGGGCCTTGACCCGTTCCAGGGCGGGCTTGATCAGGGCCCTTTTTTCCTTAAGGCTCCTTGCCGGGGTTTCCAGCCGGGCGCTGTAGAGGCCGAGGTAGGCTTTCATGGCAGGGACGCCGCCAGCGTCAAGAACAGTTTGCGGTAGGCTGTGCCTTGGTGCAACTATGATCCCTTTTCCTCTTCCGCCAGGATGGCTTCCAGCTGCTGGATGAGGACAGGTATGTCTTTTTGGGCGATGGCAGCGACGATTTCCATATCTACGTCAAAGTATTCATGGATAAGCCGGTTGCGCAGGCCAGCGATGCTACGCCAGGGGACATGAGGGTACCGGCCCTGTAACTCAGGGGAAAGGCCCTTGGCTGCTTCCCCTAGGATTTCCAGAAGGCGGACCACGGCCAAGGCAGTTATGTCCTCGGGGGCCAAGGCTGCGAGGTCTACATGGAGGGACAGCTCCCGGATTCTCTTGGCGGCGTCAAGCATGTGGAGAAGGCGGGCCTGGTCAGAGAGCCTGGCCTTCCTCATAGAGGGGTTTGGCCTCCTTTAGGACCTCCTCGCGGAAGTGGCGGCTCAGGCTCTTCGCCGTATGGAGGTCTACCCGTCTGCCAAAGAGGCGGGAAAGTTCCTCCTCTAAGCGGATAAAGTCTAGGCCGGGCACCTGCCCAGGGTAGAACTCCACCAGGAGATCCAGGTCGCTTTGTTCGTCCGCTTCGCCCCGGGCAAAGGAACCGAACACCCAAAGGCGCCGCACGCCGTAGCGGCGGCACACTTGGGCAAGGGCCTCGAGGCTAGGGCTTAAGACTTCCTGGGCCACAAGCCCATTCTAGAACATGGGCCCGATGCGGAAGTGAAGCCTTCCCGTGGGGCTTTCCGGGCTGAAGGCGTAGTCCAGGCGCAGGGAGGGAAGAAGGGCCCCGAAGAGGTCCAGGTCCAGCTGGAAGCCCAGGCCCGCCCCCCACTTCACCCCGCCGGTGTTGTCGGCAAGCCCCAGGTCGGCGAAGAGGATCCCGTAGAGGTTCGTGCCTCCCTGGGGGGAGAGGTTGAAGTTGTAGCGGTACTCCACGCTGGCCGTGGCGAAGGAAAGCCCTCCGTACTTGCGGTCCTCGTAGCCCCTGAGGAGGAAGGCCTCGGCCCCACCCCCGGAGAGGAAGAAGCGCTCGCTTTCCGGGGGAAAGCCCAAGAGGGTGCCGGCGGAGAGGCGGAAGGCCAGGGCCTGCCGCTTCTCCTGGTCCAGGCCGTAGTAGGTCTTGCCTGTGGCCACCAGGGGCACGAAGAAGCTCCGCCCCCCCGTGTCGGGGAAGGAAAGACCGAGGCCGGTGCTGAGGCCCGCCTCGTACCCCTGGGTGCGGAAGCGGGGGTTGTCCACGTCCGTGTAGGTGACGCCGGTGTCCAGCCTCAGGGTCCAGCCGGGGGTGGGGAGGAGGCTTTGCGCCAGGGCGGGGTTCTTGTACCCGGTATTGTCGCAGTACTTGGGGTCGCTGGAGCCAGCGGCGGGGTCGCAGGGGGCGTTGGGATCAAAGACCTCGAGGGCATACGCCGACCGCCTGGCGGAAAGCCCCAGGGATAGGCGCAGGTTTTCCAACTCCTGGGAGAAGGGACGGGAAAGGGAGAACCCAATGCCGGTGCGCCTTTCCGTGTACTCCCAGCCGGTGTCCGTGCTGCCGTCCAGGAGCTTGTTGTTGCCGATGGGGGTGGAGAAGAGGCTGAAGGAAAGGCTGGTGCGCACTTCCTTAAGGTCCCAGTAGTCCAGGTAGAGCCAGGGGATGGCGTAGCTGACCGAGAGGGAGAGGTTGTCCTTAGCGTCGTTCTGGATAAAGGCCAAGTCTGCTCCCACCTGGTGCGCCAGACCAAAGAGGTTGATCTCCTTAAAGGAGACGCTTCCCGACCACCCCTCCAAGGAGCTCCAGCCCAAGGCGGGTTGGAAGAGCCCGGTGCGGGCCTCCTTCAGGGAGAGGGCCACCACCACCTCATCCTCCTTTTCTCCAGGGGCCAGGCGCACCCCAGGAGGCTCGGAGAGAAGCCCCGTGGCCATGAGGCGAGCGATACCCTGGCGTAGGGCGGCCACCCTGAAGAGGCTCCCTGGCTTGGGAAGCTCCCTCAGGATCACCTCCTCCTGGGTGCGGTGGTCCCCCTGCCACTCCAGGCGGTAGCCCCCGATCTTGAGCTCCAGCACTTGCAGGCGGAAAACGCCTTCCTGGAAGCCAAAGCGCACGTCGGCCACCTCGTAGCCGTTTTCCTGGTAGTAGCTGGCGAGGCGCCGGGCGTCCTCCTGGGCGAGGGCGGGGGTGTAGACCTCCCCCGGCCTTAGGCGGAGGAGGGCCAGGAGGGTTTCCGTGGGGAAGGCGGTGTTGCCCCTGATCTCCACCCGCTCGATCACCCCGCCTTCCGGGCCGAGAGCTAGCTCCACCGCCACCCCTTCCCCCTCGGGGGTGAGGTTGAAGTTCACCACCCGGGAAAGCTTTTTGGAAAGCGCCTGTACCCCTTCCAGAAGGAGGTCGTAGCGGAGGTAGTCCCCTACCCGTAAGGGAAAGCCGGTGAGGTCCAGGCCTTCCCCTTTTATGCGCACCACCTTAAGCTCCCGCACCGCCACGGTGAGGAGGCCGTCCTCGAGGCGGCTTCCCTGGGGATCGGGGCCGCTAAAGCGGTAGCCCGCTTTTTCGTAGCGGGCGGCGAGAGCCCTTAAGGCCTCCTGGTATTTGGCGAAGTCAAAGGGGCCCTTGAGGGGCTCCAGGGTCTTTAGGAGTTCGGCCTCGGGTAGAAGGCTCACCCCTGTAAGGCGGACCTCCTTCACCTCCGGGCTTTCCTCCACCCGGAAGGTGAGGGCCATCTTGCCCGCCTCCTCCTTGGCCTCCACCTCCACCTTGGGGGAGAAGGGGAAGCCATTCTGCCGGTAGGCCTCGGCCAGGGCTTTGGCGGCCTCCCCGGCCCGGATGGGGTTATAGGTGGCCTCCGGGCCGATGGCGAAGTTCTGTTCCAGAAAGCGCAGGAGGGCCTCTTGGGGGAAGGCCTTGCCCTCCACCCTCACCTGGCCGATGGGGGGGTAGGGAGTGAGGCGGACCCAGAGGACATCCCCTTCCAGCCGGACCTCCACCTGCTGGAAGTAGCCGGTGGCCAGAATGGCCTTCCTGGCCTCCTCGAGGTCCCCTGGCTCATCCCCTGCGCCGAAGGGCAAAGCAGCCCGGGCCAGGGCCTGGAGGACGGGGTCGCCTCCCTCCACCGCCACCTCGCGGATGGGGGCTGCCAGGGCCAGAAGGCCCAGGAACGCCAGGGCAAAAAGCCGCTTCATGGCCGAAAGCTTACCAGAGGTGGGTGAAGAGGGCGTGAGAGTAGAATGTTCGTCATGGAAGTCTACGACAAGATCCAGGAGGCCGTGGCCTACATCCGCTCCAAGACCGGGTTTGTGCCGGAGGTGGGGATCGTCCTTGGCTCGGGGCTTGGCCCCTTGGCGGAGGAGGTGGCCAAGGAGGCGGAGATCCCTTATGGGGAGATCCCCCACTTTCCCCTTTCCACCGCCCCCGGGCATGCGGGGAGGCTGATTCTAGGGGAGCTTGAAGGCAAGCGGGTTCTGGTCTACCAAGGCCGGGTCCACTACTACGAGGGCTATAGCGCCGAGGAGGTGGTCTTCCCCGTGCGGGTGGGGTATTTCCTGGGGGCCAAGACCTTCATCCTCACCTCGGCGGCGGGAGGGCTTAACCCCAGGTTCCAGGCCGGGGGGATCATGCTCCACCTGGACTACATCAACTTCGCCGGGACCAATCCCCTTAGGGGGAAAAACGACGAGCGCCTGGGCCCCCGCTTCCCCGTGATGTTCGAGGCCTATGACCCGGGTCTCATCGAGCTGGCCCGTAAGGTGGCCAGGAAGCAGGACCTCCACCTCTTTGAGGGGGTCTACGCCTGGTTCATGGGACCCAGCTTCGCCAGCCGGGCCGAGCTGAAGGTGCTCAGGGATCTTGGGGCCGATGCCATCGGGATGTCCACGGTTCCCGAGGTTATCGCCTTAAGGCACCTGGGGGCCAGGGTCCTGGGCCTTTCCACCATCACGGACATGGCGGTGCCGGAAAGGGAGCACCACGCCACGGAGGAGGAGGTCCTGGCGGTGGCGGCCAAGACCGGGCCCATCTTCCGCCGCTTCGTGCGGGGTATCCTGGCCGAGCTTTAGGCCATGGGGCTTCCTGAGGTCCTCGAGGCCATGGAGGCCGCCTGCCGCCGCGCGGGGCGGGATCCCAGGGAGGTGCGCCTGGTGGCGGTAACCAAGGGAAGGAGCGTGGAGGAGATCAGGGAGAAGGTCCTCCGCTACGGTTCCTTCCCCCTGGGGGAAAGCCGGGTACAGGAGGCCTTGAAGAAGATGGAGCTTCTAGGGGCGGAGTGGCACCTCGTCGGTCCCTTACAGCGCAATAAGGCCAAGTTCGCCCCCCGGTTTGCCCTCATCCACTCCCTGGACTCCCTTCGCCTGGCGGAGGCCCTGGATCGGGTGGGGGAGAAGCAGGGGGTAAAGCTTAGGGTTCTGGTGGAGGTGAACCTGGGCCGGGAGCCCCAGAAGCACGGGTTTTTGGAGGAGGAACTGCCCGAGGCCCTGGCCCGGGTGCGGGAGATGGCGCACCTGGAGGTCCTGGGCCTCATGACCGTGCCCCCGATGGGCCCTGAGGCCGTGGTCCGCCCCATCTTCCGGAGGCTTTCGGAGCTCGCCGACCGCTATGGCCTTCCCGAGCGCTCCATGGGCATGTCGGACGATTTCCCCATCGCCATCGAGGAGGGGGCCACCATGGTGCGGGTGGGCCGTGCGCTTTTTGTAGACTGAGGTGCACATGGACCTAACTCCCTTGGATGTTCGCTACCAGGAGTTTCCCACCGGGCTTCGCGGCTACCGGAAGGAGGCGGTGAGGAGCTATTTGGCCCGGGTGGCCGAGGTCATGGAGGGCCTCATCCAGGAGAATGAGGGACTTAAGGAAAGGCTTAGGGCGCTGGAGGAGGAAGTGGCCCGCCTGAAGGAGGCGGAAGGGGAGTTAAAGCGGGCGGTGGTGGCGGCGGAGCGCATCGCCCGCGAGCTCAAGGCCCAGGCGGAACGGGAGGCGGAGCTGATCAGGAAGGAGGCCCTGGCGGCCAAGGACCAGGTGCTCAAGGAGGCGGCGGAGGAGCTTAAGCGCTTGAAGGGGGAGGTGGAGCGGGCTAAGCAGGAGAAGGCCCTTTTCGTGGCGCAACTCAAGGCCCTTTTGCAGGGGTACCTGGACTCCTTGAGGCATCTGGAGGGGGGTTCCTGAGGCCGTGCCCTCCGGGGAGGGGTTTCAGGCCCAGGTAGAGCCAAAGGCGGTAAAGGGCCTCCTTCAGCCAGTACCCCAGGGGGTAGGGTCCCTCCACCGGGTGGCCCTCCGCCTTTAGGCCCAGAAGCCGGGCCAGGAAAAGGGCCCGGGGCAGGTGGGGGGCATCGGTGACCAGGAGGATGCGCCCGGAAAGGTGGGGCTTGAGGAAGAGGAGGTTCTCGTAGGTGGTCTGGCTTTGGGTTTCGCAAAGGAGGGCTTCCCGGGGTATGCCCTTACTCCTAAGGTAGCGGCAGCCCACCTCTCCTTCGCTGTAACGGTCCCCGGGGAGCCTGCCCCCCGCCACCGCCACCCTGGGGGCAAGGCCCCTTTGGTAGAGGGCCAAGGCCGCCTCGAGGCGCCTTTCCAGGGCGGGGGAGGGCTTGCCCCCGTACTGGGCCGCCCCCAGGACCACGATCCAGCCGTAGGCCGGTTGGGCCATGGCCGGGACCAGGAGGAGGGCCAAAACGAGCCAGCGCACCTTTTTCAATCTAGGGCCAGGGGCGGGTTTTGGTATACTGGAGGAGCATTGGAGAAGATCTTCGGCAAGACCGAGGGACTCAAGAAGAGCGAGCTAAAGAGGCTTTCCAACCTGTACCGCAGGCGGATTCCCCCGGAGAGGGTCCTCACCCCCGAATTGGCCCAGGCCTTGGCCGGGCTCTCCCAAGAGATTGGGAGGCCTATAAGCCTTCTCTTGGACCGGGAGGGGCGGGTGGTGCGGGTGGGGGTGGGGGATGCCAAGGACCTGCCCATCCCCGAGGGGACCCGGGGGGAAAGGAGGCTATCGGGCTTTCGGCTCCTCCACACCCACCTGGCCAAAGGAGGGCTTTCCCGTCCCGACCTTTCGGTGCTTTTCCTGAACCGGCTGGACAGTTTAGCGGCCTTGGAGGTGGAGGGGGGAAGGCCCACCACCTTGCACCTGGCCTTCCTCTCCCCGCCCAAGGCCTTGGAGGAGGACTGGCGTATCCTTCCTCCCAAGCCCTACTTCCAGTACCTGGATTTTGACCACAAGGCGGAGGTGGAGGCCCTGGAGGAGGAGATGGCCCGCCAGGCCCGGGTGCGGGAGCTGGTGGATGGAAGCGGGGAGCGGGCCATCCTGGTGGGGGTGGACCGGGGGGAAGGTCCCGAGGCCGAGGTTTATTTGGCGGAACTCGCGGAACTCACCCGCACTGCCGGTGGGGTGCCGGTCAAGAAGGTGCTGGTCTTCCGTCCCCACCTGGACCCCCGGTACCTGGTGGGGCTAGGCAAGCTGGAGGAGCTGAAGAGCCTGGCCTACCACGAAAACGCCTCCACCCTCATCTTCGGCCTGGAGCTCACCCCCACCCAGGCCCGGGAGATCGAGAAGGTCACGGGCCTTAAGGTCCTGGACCGGACCCAGCTCATCCTGGACATCTTCGCCTTGCACGCCAAAACCCCCGAGGCCCAGACCCAGGTGGAGCTGGCCCAGCTAAGGTACCTTCTCCCCCGCCTGGTGGGGAAGGGGAAGGAGCTGAGCCGCCTGGGAGGTGGGATCGGCACCCGGGGGCCCGGGGAAACTAAGCTGGAGGTGGACAGGAGAAGGCTTCAGGAAAGGATCGCCCACCTAAGCCACAAGCTCCAGGAGTTCACCCGGCGCCGGGAGGAGGCCAGGCGGCAAAGGAAGCGCCGGGGTATGCCCCTCATCGCCGTGGTGGGCTACACCAACGCCGGCAAGACCACCCTCCTCCAGGTTTTGGCCCGGGGCGGGGAGCCGGGGGAGGACAAGCTCTTCGCCACCCTAAGGCCCCTCACCCGCCGGGGCTTCCTGCCGGGGGTGGGGGAGGTGCTCTTCACGGACACCGTGGGCTTCATTCGGCAGATGCCCAAGGAGCTCCTCACCGCCTTCCGGGCCACCCTCGAGGAGGTGCGGGAGGCCGATCTTCTCATCCACGTCCTGGATGCCTCGGAGGAAGGGGCCATGGGGCGGTACCGGGTGGTGGAGGAGCTTCTGGCGGAGCTGGGGGTGGAGGCCCCCCGGGTCCTGGCCCTCTCCAAGGTGGACCGGGCGGCCCCCTACGACCTCTTCTACCTTCAGGAGAGGCTGGGTGGGGTGCCGGTTTCCGCCTTGAAGGGTACGGGGGTGCCGGAGCTGAGGAAAGCCCTGGCGGAGGCCCTCCTAAGGGTGGGGGTGCGGCCCCAGCCGTGGGCCCAGGCTCCTCAGTACACGTAAAACCCCTTTAGGCCGGTTTCCTCGGCCCACTGGACCTCCACCTCCTCCACCCGGCTCAGGCGGGGTCCCTGCTTGAGGTAGTGGAGGAAGGTGAGGAGGTCTTCCTCAGGGCCTTCCGCCACCACCTCCACCCGGCCGTCGGGGAGGTTCTCCGCATAGCCGGAAAGCCCGAGCTCCAGGGCCTTCTTCTGGGCGAAGGCCCGGTACCCCACTCCCTGTACCCTTCCCTTGACCAAGGCCACCAGGCGCGGCATGGTGGCATTTTAGCCTCCTTGCCACGCGGTTTTCATCTCCGGTGCCTATGCTAAGAGGGATGCGGCGGGGGCTTCTCCTCCTCCTGGGGTTCGCCCTGGCCCTTCTCCTTTTGGCCTGGCCTCCCCTTTTGCGGCTTGCCGTGGAGCGGGGGCTTGCCCTTTCGGGCTTCCAGGGGCAGGTGGGGGAGGTGAGGGGCCACCTTCTCTTTGGCCTCCGCCTGAAGGGGGTGGCCCTGAGGGGGGAGGGCGTGGCCCTCGAGGCCCGGGAGGTGAGTCTGGGCTATGACCTTCTCGGGCTTTTGCGCAAGGAGCTTCCCCTTTCCGTGGCCCTACGGGGTGCGAGGCTCAAGCCCACCTGGGAGGCCTTGATCCCGGAAAAACCCGGACCGCCCCCCAGCGTTCGGGTGGTCTACCGGCAGTTCCTCCTGGAGGAGGTCCAGGTGGAGCTTCCCAAGGGGAAGAGGCTTTTCCTGCCTCCCCTGCGCCTCACCTTGGCCGGGGAAAACCCCTATGCCTTTATCGCCCGGCTTCCCGGGGGAAGCTTCCAGGGGGAGGCGCGGGCCTTGGCCCGGGATCTTTCCGCCTGGGAGGTGCGCTATAGGGGTGAGGTGGCAGGGCTTTCCTTCTTCTACCCGGGGCTTAAGGGGGGAAGGCTTTCCGGGGTTTTTCGCCTTCTGCCCACGGGTGTGGAAGGGGAAAGCCATGTGGAGGAAGGGGTGGTGGAGCTTTTGGGCTTCCTCCTCACCCGTGTGGAGGGGCCCATCCGCCTAGAGGAGGATCGGGTGGAGGCGGAGCTAAGGGGGGTGGGCCTCGAGGGGCCCCTTTCCGCCAGGATCCAGGTGGACTTGAAGGCGGAGCGCTACCGCTTTTTCCTCACGGGCCGGCCCCGGCTTCCCGCCCTGGCCCGGCACTACCGCCTTGCCCTGCCGGTGGAGGGGGATGGGGAGCTTCGGCTTGAGGGGGAGGGCTGGGACCGGATCCGGGTGAAGGGGAGGTTTTGGGGGGAGGGGCGGTTTCTCTCCGAGCCCTTCCGCCACCGGGGAACCCTTTCCTTCGACCGGGTCTTCTCCCTGAAGGCGGAGGCAGAGGGAAGGCTTTTTGACCGCACCTACCGGCTGGGCTTTGGCCTGGTGGGCCAGGACTACCGGGCGAGCCTGGAGGATTCCTTGGGAAGCAGGGTCGTCCTTGAGGGCCAGGGGAACCGCACGGAAGCCCGGGGCCAGGTGGCCTGGCCTAGGCCCCTGGAGGGATGGGCCCAGGTGGCCTTTGAAAGTGAGGGAAGCCAGTGGCAGGCCCGGGTGCAAAGCCCCGGGGTGCGCCTTCCCTTCTTCCGACCCCTGGATCTTTCGGGGGAGGTGGCAGGGAATGGGGAGCAAGTGGCGGGCCAGCTTGGACCCTTGGCCCTCCGGGGAACCTGGAGTCACCTTCTTCTGGCCCTTAGCCCCACGCCCCTGGCGGTGGGGAGCCTTGAGGGGGAGGGAAGGCTGATCTCGGGGAGGCTCGAGGCTTCCTTGCACTACACCTCCCCCTATGCGGCCTTCCCCTTGCAAGTGGGGCAGGCAAAGGGGGCCTTCCGCTTCCGAAGCCCCTATGGGGAGGGGGAGTACCGGGGTGGGGCCCTGGCCCTTCGCCTGCGGGACCTGCCCATCCGCGCCCTGGACGAGTTCCGCCTTTCCGGGCAAGCCCTGTACCGGGATGGCGAGCTTTCGGGGAGGCTTGCCCTGAAGGGCCGTTACCTGGAGGTGGAAGGGAACCTGCGCCGCTTGGGGATGGAGGTCCAGGGAAGGCTCATGACCCCTTGGGGAAGCCTCCCCTTTGCCGGGGCGTACGACCCGAAGCCGGGCCTCACCTTGAAGGCCCAGGACCTCCTCCTGCGTTATCAAGGGGGCTTAAGCCTGAGGGGAAGGGCGCGGCTGGGACCCCTGGTCCTTGGGGCGGACCTCTTCTATGATGGAGGCTTCCAGGGCTGGGCCCGGGTGGAAACCCCTTGGCTGGCGGGGGTTTTCCGGGGGGAGGGCGGGAGGCTGGTCCTGGCGGGGCTAAAGGGGTACGCCCAGGGGGAAGGGGAGGTCTACCCGGATTTGCGGATTGCGGGCAGGCTCCTCCCCCCCTTGCCGGAGGGCCTCGAGGTGCCTCCTTTGGCCTTCCGTCTGGACCGGAAAGGTTTGGAGGTGCTGGGGGTGGGGAGGCTGGAGTTCACCGGGCGGTATCCCTTTCACCTGGTCCTTCCTTGGAGGTACCGAGGGCTTTCCGGCCGTTTCCAGGCTGAGGGTAGCCTGGAAGGAGGCCATCTTAGCCTTTCCTCTCCCTATGGCCGCGTGGAGGCTCAGGGAGGCTGGCGGGATCTAAGGGTAAGGGGGCAGGGGGAGGTTCCCTATGCGGGTCCGGTGCGGATGGCAGGAAGGCTGGACCTCCTGGGGCTTGCCTACCAGGCCCAGGCCCACCTGGAGAAGCTGGACCTAAGGCTCGGCCTGGTGGGGCGGGGGGCGGTCTTCCGCTTCCAGGGCCAGGCTCCGGGCCTTCGCCTCCTGGGGGGGTACGAGGAGGGTCCAAGCTTTTTGCTCCAGGCGGAGGCCTTTGACCTCTCCCCTTGGGGGCTTCCCGTACGGGCCAGCGGCACCTGGGGCACCCGGGGAGGGAGGCTTAGGCTGGAAAGCCCCTACGGGGAGGCTCTTTTGACCGGGGAGGAGCTTCTTTCCGCCCGGGCAAGGCTTTCTGGGCCCTTCTTCCAGGGAGAGGGCCAGGTTTCCCCGGAAGGGCTTTCCTTAGCCGTGCGGGGAGAGTACGAGAAAAGCGGGCTAGGAGTGCGCCTAGAGGCGGAAGGGGAAGGGCCCTGGCGGGCCTTCCGCCTGGAGCTTTCCGGGGAGGCTCGGCTTCCCTACTTTGGCGCCCTGCCCCTTTCGGGCCAGGTGTGGACCGAGGGGGGAGGTCTTCGCTACCGGTTGCAAGGTCCCTTGTCCCTCGAGGGGGAGGGACTTAGCTATCAGGGTAGCCTGGCCTTGCCCTTTGCTGTCCTGGGAAAGGAGGGAAGGATTGCGGGGAGTTTCCAGGGCCAGGGGCTTCACGTGACGGGGAAGGGGGAAGGGAACTTTGCCGGCCTGCCCTTCACCCTCCAGGGGGGATACCAGGGTAAGCCCTTCCTGGCCCTAAGGTGGGAGGGCGGCGAGGCGGCGCTAACGGGGGAGGAGGTGAGGTTTTCCCTGGGGGAGGTGGCCCCCTTGGCCCGGGCCCTGGGCCTTTCCCTTGCGGGAAGGGCGGGGGGGAGGCTGACCCTTTCCGGCGAAGGGGAGGCCTGGGCGCGGGTGCGCTATGGGGCGGAATCCCTGGCCCTGGACTACCGGGAAGGGATTCTCCGCCTCCTCCTCAGCGATCGGGATGCGGGCCTGGCCTGGGCTCCCAAGGAAGGGAGGCTCTGGGGGCTAGGGGGGGTGTCCGGGGAGGGCAGGCTCCGCCTGGGGCCCGGGCTTCAGGGGGAGGTGGAGGGGAGTTTCCGCTACGGTCCCTTGAGGCTTGGGCTTAGGGGTCCCTTGGAGGGCCTGGCCCTGGAGGCCCGCTACCAGCGGGAGGGGCTTGGGTGGACGGAGCTTGCGGGCCGGGTAAACCTCTTGGCCTTGAGGGGGGAGGGTACCCTGCGCCATGCCTCCCCTTACGGGGAAGGGGAGGTGGCGTGGGCCTTTGAGGGAAGCCGCTACCGGGGGGAGGGAAGGTTTAGAAGCCTCCGCTACCTGGAGCAGGAAGGGCCCTTGCGCCTGAAGGGGGAGGGAACCCGGGCGGAGGTTTCCTGGGAGGCGCCCTTGGCCTTGGTGGCCCGGTACGACGGGGCCTGGCACCTTTCGGCGATGGGCGAGGGTAAGGTGGAGGGAATGGCCCTTCGCGTGGATCTTTCCTGGGGCCCGGAGGGGTATCGGGGAAGGCTTTGGGCGGAGGGGCATGGGCTTCTCCTAGAGGGGGAGGGGGAAGGGCCTTTGCACCTTACCCTAAAGGGCAAGGACCTTCCGGGGGAGGTGGCGGTGGAAGCGACCCTGGAGGACCTTTTCCTTTCCGGGAGGGCCCAATACCGCCTGGAGCTGGGCCAGGCCCGGCTGGAAGCCCAGGGTAGTTTTCAGGCGGGGTGGCCTGGGCTTCCCCTGGGGCAGCCCTTGGGCCACCTCGAGGGCCTGGGAAGCCTCTTGGGGAACGGGGAGGTTTTGCCCTTCCGCTTTGCCTACCGCTACCGGGGCGGGCCCTTAGGGGTGGAGGCCCTTTCCCTGGTGGGGGAGGCGGAGGGTTTCCGCTTGAGGCTTGCGGAGGGGCATCTGGTCCTGGACTTGGACCGGGACCTCGCCCCCTTTGGCCTTCCCGTGCGGGTTAAGGCGGAGGCGGACGGGCCCTGGCAGGAGGCCCTTAAGGTAAGCCTGGAGCGTCCGGAGGGACGGCTATCCGGGAAGGCGTGGCTCTGGCCTCTGCGGGCGGAGCTTTTGGGGGAGGTGCTTGGGGAGAAGGTGGGGGTGAGGTACCGGGATGGGGAGGTGGTGGGGAGCTTCCAGGGGCCGGGGCTTATGGGGGAAGCCCGCTACCGGAAGGGGCTTTCCGGCCTCCTCACCCTCCGCTACCCCCTGCCCCAGGGGGGGCTTGCCGGAAGGGTGGACCTCGGGGCGGGCTTGTTCCAGCTCCAGGGGGAGGGGGCCTGGCAGGGCCTATGGGAGGGAGGGTTCTGCCTGCCTTTGCCCTTGGGGAGGTGCCCGGGCCTCGAGGCCTGGGTTTCAGGGAGCTTGGCGTACCAGGGTGTGGCCTTCCAGGGCCAGTACCGCTACCTGGCGGAGAAGGGGTACCGGGGAAGGGTTACGGGGGAGGGCAGGCTTTCCACTCCCTATGGGGTGGTCCTGGCCCGGGGAGAGGGGCTGGGCCTGGATCTTTTAGGAGAGGGGCTCCCCCTTTCCGGGCGGCTGGATCTTTCCCCCTTCCGCCTGGCCTACCGCTACGCCGGGGCCCTGCCCCGGGGCCTGGGGGAGCTTTGGGCCGAAGGGGTTTATCCCGGGGAGTGGCTTAAGGGCCAGTACCGCTACGGGGAGGTGGCGCTTTCCCTTAAGGGGCTTGAGGGCTTCCGGGTGGGGGTTTCCGGGGCGGGGGTTTCCGGCGAGGTGGGGCCTAAGGGCGTGGCCTTCCAGTTTGAGGGGTTCCGCTATGGTCCCTTGACCCTTTCCGGCAGGGTGGAGGGTCCCTGGCGGGAAGTGGGGTTGAACCTGGTCCTCCTGGCCTGGGGCCGGAGGGCTGAGGTGGAAGGGCGGTACGGAAGGGAAGGGCTCACCCTGGGGTTCCACGGGGACCTCGAGGGGCAGGTGGCCTGGCAGGAGGCCTGGAAGGGAAAGGTGGCCTTTAAGGAGGGAAGCCTGGAGCTTTCCGGCAAACAGGTTCCCGAAATCCAGGGGGAGGTTTTGGGGGAAAGGGTGCGCCTGGCCTGGCCTCTTCTAGAGGTGGGGGGAGTGCGCCTGGACCTGGCGGCCCGCCAGGCGGAAGGGGAGGGCAGGATCCTTAAGGCCCTGTTGCCCGGGGGCCTTGGGGTTTTGGGGCAGGGGGAAAGGCTTCTTCTGGACTACCGGGTGCCCGGGGTGGGTCTGCCCCTGGAGGGAGGCTTGAACCTGAAGGATCTGTCCCTGATCCTGACCAGCCCCCAAGGGGAAGGAGCCTTGGCCTATGCCGGGGGCAAGGTGGAGGGGGCCTTGGCCTTGGACCTTTCCGGCTTCCGCTTGCGCCTGGAAGGGGAGAAGGACCGGGTGCGCCTCTTGGGGGAGCATCCTGCCTTTTCCTGGTGGGCGGCGGGGGCGGGGAGGCTTCAGGGAGAGGTGGATCTTGGAGGGGCCTACAGGGTTTCCTACCGGGCGGGGGAACAGGCCCTGGAGGTGGAGGGGAGG
The DNA here is from genome assembly GCF_000423905.1 of Thermus antranikianii DSM 12462. Taxonomy (NCBI): domain Bacteria; kingdom Thermotogati; phylum Deinococcota; class Deinococci; order Thermales; family Thermaceae; genus Thermus; species Thermus antranikianii. The sequence continues at coordinate 60,449 of NZ_AUIW01000002.1, forward strand.
CTTTTGGAAGCCAGGCTCCGGGCGGAGGGTCCCTACCTTGCTGGCGAGCTTGCCTATCCTCCTGCCGGGGAGGTTCGGGTGGACCTTCCCCTTCCCCCCCTGGAAAGCCGCTTCCGGGGCCGGGTTTTCGGGGAAGGATACCAGGTGGAGGGGGCCCTGGAGGGAGCGGTGGGCCGGATCGCCGCCAAAGGAAGGCTTCTTCCCCTTAGCGGCAGGCTTCGCCTGGAGGGGGCGGCCTTGGAGGATTTCGCCGGCCGCTACGCTCCTTATCTGAAGGGGGTGGTTTCCGGGGAGCTGGCCCTGGAGGGTACCCGGGCCCAAGGCCGGCTGGAGGGGGAGGCGGAGGTGGCGGGAAGCCGCCTGCCCTTCCTCTTCGCGGGAGCTTTGGGGCCTGGGTTGGTGCAGGGGGAGGGGCAGCTTGGGCAAAGTCCCTTTCAAGTGGCCCTCGAGGGGGATCGGCTGGACCTTTCCGCTTCCCTCCGGGGTTTTCCCCTCCATCTCCTCCTCATGGCGGTGGCGGGGCCCTTGGAGGGGGAGGCCTACTGGACGGGGGCGGTGCGGCTCCGCCTTCCCCTTTCCCACCCCTTGCGGGGCGAGGGGGTCCTGGTGGGGGAGGCCTTGCGCTTCGTGGGGGCCGGGGATGAGCTTAAGGGCCAGGCGGTCCTTCGCCTGGAGGGGGGCAGGGTCCTGGTGGACCGGCTCCGCCTTTTGGGCCGGGGAAGCTGGGAGGGCGGGGGGTATTGGAGCCCGGAGGGGAGCGACCTCTACCTGAGCCTTAAGGACACGGTCTTCACCCCGGTGCTCCAGGTGGTGCCTCCCTTAAAGCCCTACCGGCCCGAGGGTTCGGGAAGCCTCCTCCTGAGGCTTAAGGGGGAGGGCTTCCAGGTGGAGTTCAAGGACTTTCGCTTCCGCTTAGGGCCGGTGGCGGGGTACCTTCCCCAGGGGCTACTCTCCTTGAACGGGGGGGCGCGGGCGGAGGGGGAGCTCACCCTTTTGGCTCCTTTCCCCGGGAAGGCCAGGCTGGGCCTCGAGGGCAGATTGGAGGAATTTCAGGTTAGCGCCAAGGGCGTGGTTACCCTGCCCGGGCTCAAGGAGGAAACCCCGGCGGAGGTGGCCTTCCGCTACCCGGCCTACGGGGTGGAGATCCGCCTGGGGGAGGCTCAGGCCCAGGGAACCCTCTTTCCCTTGCGCCTTGCCGGCTACGGCCGGCTTCCCCTTTACTATCCCCGGTACTACCTGCAAGAGGGCCTTCTGGACGTGAAGAGCTTCTTCCTCTACGAGGAGAAGGGCACCTACCACCTCACGGGCAACGCCGAGGTCCTGAGGGCAAGGCTGGCCTTGCCGGAGGCAAGGGCCAAGGAGCTGACCCAGGAGGGGGTAGAGCTGGGGGGAAGCGGGGCGGGGAAGCCCACCCCCGTGCCCCTGGTCTTCGAGGGGGTGCGGGTGTATGCGGAAAGGGGCGTCCTGGTGCAGGAAAGCCTGGCCCAGGGGGAGCTCAAAGGGGAGGTGTTTCTGGGAGGAAGCTACGCCGACCCCTACCTGTCCGGACAGGTGGAAGCCCTGTGGGGTAACTTCCGCCTCTGGGATTCCCTCTTTACCCTGGATCCCACGGGGAGCTTCCTGCGCTTTTTCCCGGACCGGGACATCCTCCCCGAGTTCCGCCTTAAGGCCCAGGCGGAGACCCGGGGCCACAAGGTCTTCCTGGAGGCTAAGGGGGAGTTTTTGCGGGAAAACGGCCGGGTGAAGGTGCGCCTCGAGCCCCACTTCACCTCGGATCCCGCCCTCACCGAGCCCGAGATCTACGCCCTCCTTGCCCTGGGTACCCCCGACGTCACCCGGCTGGCGGAGACCCTCCCCCAGGTGGCCCTGGGGGCTGCTTTGGAGAACCTGGTGCTGGGCCAGCTGGAGCGGGAGCTCGCCCGTTCCTTGGGCCTTGACCGCTTCCAGGTGCAGCTTCCCCTTCTCCAGGGGGGAGACCTGGAGGAAACCCGCTTTTCCGTGGGCAAGTACCTGAGCCCTGAGCTCTTCTTGGGCTACGAGCTGGACCTCAGAGGGGAGCAGACCCTGAGCGCCCAGTACCGCCGGGACGGCCTCACCTTTTCCCTGGGCTCCACCTTCCTGCCGGGGGATGGCAGGCTTGCCCGCTTCACCTTTACCCTGGGGTACGACCTCACCCCGGCTTTGGGCTTGAGCTTTAGCCTCGAGGCGGCGGACACCACCCGCTTTGGCGTGGGTGCCCTTTACCGGTGGTAGCATGGCCCAGGTATGCGCGCTTTAGCCAAGCTGGCCCCGGAAGAGGGCCTAACCCTGGTGGAACGCCCCGTGCCCGAGCCGGGCCCCGGGGAGATCCTGGTGCGGGTGGAGGCTGCCAGCATCTGCGGCACCGACCTCCACATCTGGCGGTGGGACCATTGGGCAAGGGGCCGGATCAGGCCTCCCCTCATCACCGGCCACGAGTTCAGCGGGGTGGTGGAACGGGTGGGCCCCGGGGTCAAAAGGCCCCAGGTGGGGGACCACGTGAGCCTGGAAAGCCATGTTGTTTGCCATGCCTGCCCCGCCTGCCGCACGGGCAACTACCATGTTTGCCTCAACACCCAGATCCTGGGGGTGGACCGGGACGGCGGGTTTGCCGAGTACGTGGTGGTGCCGGCGGAAAACGCCTGGGTGAACCCCAAGGACCTGCCCTTTGAGGTGGGGGCCATCCTGGAGCCCTTCGGCAATGCGGTGCACACGGTGTACGCGGGAAGCGGGGTTTCCGGGAAAAGCGTCCTCATCACTGGGGCGGGGCCCATCGGCTTAATGGCGGCCATGGTGGCCCGGGCCAGCGGGGCCGGGCCTATCCTGGTATCCGACCCCAACCCCTACCGCCTGAACTTCGCCAGGCCCTACGCCGACCGGCTCGTGAACCCCCTGGAGGAGGATCTCCTTTCCGTGGTGGAGGAGGTGACGGGAAGCGGGGTGGAGGTCCTCCTGGAGTTTTCCGGGAATGAGGTGGCCATCCACCAGGGGCTTAAGGCCTTGATCCCGGGGGGGGAGGCCAGGATCCTGGGCATTCCCTCGGACCCCATTCGCTTTGACCTGGCCGGGGAGTTGGTCATGCGGGGGATCACCGCCTACGGCATCGCGGGAAGAAGGCTCTGGCAGACCTGGATGCAGGGCACCGCCTTGGTCTACTCGGGCCGGGTGGACCTTACCCCCCTCATCACCCACCGCCTGCCCATGAGCCAGTACCGGGAGGCCTTTGGCCTCTTGGCCTCGGGGCAGGCGGTAAAGGTGATCCTGGACCCCAAGGCCTAGGTCCCGGCGCCCTTTAGGATGTGGGGGAGCCCACCTTGGGCGCTGGATCTGTGTGCTAGGCTCACCCCCAAGGGGGTGAGCGTGGTTTCCCGCAGGCGGGTGCTCCTGGGCCTTTTGGGGCTTTCCTTGGTTCGGGCGCAAGGAATTCGGGTGGAGGAGGTGGTGGGGGGCCTCGAGGTGCCCTGGGCCTTGGCCTTTTTACCCGACGGGAGCTTCCTGGTCTCCGAACGGCCGGGGCGGATCCTCTGGGTGCAGGGGGGAAGGGCCTCGCTTTACGCGGAGCTTCCCGTTTACCACCGGGGGGAGTCGGGGCTCCTTGGCCTCGCCCTCCATCCCCAGTTTCCCCGGGAGCCCTACCTCTACGCCTACCGCACGGTGGAGGAAGGAGGCCTCAGGAACCAGGTGGTGCGCCTGAGGCACCAAGGGAATAGGGGCGTGCTGGACCGGGTGGTTCTAGACGGCATTCCCGCCCGCTCCCACGGCCTGCACTCCGGGGGACGGCTCGCCTTCGGTCCCGATGGGATGCTCTACGTGACCACAGGGGAGGTGTACGAGCGGGAGCTGGCCCAGGACCTGTCCTCCCTGGGAGGTAAGGTTCTCAGGATCACCCCGGAAGGCAAGCCAGCGCCGGGGAACCCCTTCCTAAACCGTTCCGGAGCTAGGCCCGAGATCTATAGCTATGGCCACCGCAACCCCCAGGGCCTGGCCTGGCACCCGAGGACCGGGGAGCTTTTTGCCAGCGAGCACGGGCCCAGTGGGGAACAGGGCTTCGGCTATGACGAGGTAAACCTCATCGTTCCCGGGGGCAACTACGGCTGGCCCCGGGTGGTGGGACGGGGGGACGACCCCCGCTACCGCGACCCCCTTCACTTCTGGCCCGAGGGTTTTCCTCCCGGAAACCTGGCCTTCTGGAGGAGGGACCTGTACGTGGCGGGCCTCAGGGGGCAGGCCCTTTTGCGGCTGGTACTGGACGGGGACAAGGGCCACTGGCGGGTGGCGCGGGTGGAAACGGCCCTTTCGGGTTTTGGCCGCCTAAGGGAGGTGCAGGTGGGTCCCGATGGAGCCCTTTACGTCACCACCTCCAACCGCGACGGCCGGGGCCAGGTGCGCCCCAACGACGACAAGGTGTTAAGGCTGCGTTAGGCTTTAGGGGTGGAAAGGATCCTGCCCTTTCGCTTTGATGAGAAGGAAAGGGTCTTCTGGCTTCTGGACCAGAGGAAGCTTCCCCTCGAGGAGATCTGGGTTCCCGTGCGCACCGCCAAGGAGATGGCGGAAGCCATCCGGGCCATGGTGGTGCGGGGGGCCCCGGCCATCGGGGTCTCCGCCGCCTATGGCATGGTGCTGGCCCACCTGAGCGGGGAGGACCCTGAGGAGGCGGACCGCCTTCTAAGGCAGAGCCGGCCCACGGCGGTGAACCTCTTCTACGCCCTGGATCGCATGCGCCCGCACTGGGGGAACCTGGCGGGAAGCCTTGAGGAGGCCCAGGCCATCTGGCGGGAGGTGGAGGAAACGGAAAGGGCCATAAGCCTGCATGGGGCCAAGGTGCTAAGGGGCCAGGTCCTCACCCACTGCAACACCGGCCCCCTGGCCACGGGGGGGTACGGCACCGCCTTGGGGGCTATTGTGGAGGCTCACCGCCAGGGGCGGGTTTCCCATGTCTGGGTGGATGAAACCCGGCCCTACCTGCAAGGGGCCAGGCTCACCGCCTACGAGCTAAAGAAGGCTGGAGTTCCCGCCACCTTGATCGCGGACAACATGGCGGGCTTCCTCATGGCCCAGGGCCGGGTGGATGCGGTCATCGTGGGAGTGGACCGCATGGCCCTGAACGGGGACTTCGCCAACAAGATCGGCACCTATACCCTGGCGGTTCTCGCCCACCACCACGGGATTCCCTTCTATGCCGCCCTGCCCCTTTCCTCCGTGGACCCAAGCCTGGAAAGCGGGCAGGGGATCCCTATAGAGGAACGCTCCCCCGAGGAGGTCTTGGAGCTAAGGGGGGTGCGCCTTGCCCCCTTGGGGGTGGCTGCCTACCATCCTGCCTTTGACATTACCCCTCATCGCTACCTTACGGGCATCATCACGGAGAAGGGGATCCTCTACCCACCCTTTGACGAGGCCTTACGGGATGCTTTGGGGATTTCTTGAGGGCCTATTGGGCCATACCTGCCCGGGATGTGGTGGGAAGTTGGATGCACCCCTTCTTTGCTCCACTTGCCGTCAGGGCCTTAAGGCCTTTGCTGCGGGGGAGATGGTTTACCTGGGCCTTTACGGGCGGGTGGGAGGAATGGTGCGGGCCTTGAAGTACGGCAGGCGGTTCGGCCTTGCCCCCCTCCTGGCCGAGCCCTTGGCGGAGGCGGTGTTGGCCCAGGGCTGGGGGCTTTCCGGGGTCACCGCCATTCCCACCCTGCTTCCCCGGTTGGTTGTTAGGGGCTACAATCCCCCTGAGCTCCTGGGACGGATCCTGGCAGCCCGCCTTGGGCTTCCCTACCTCCGGGTTTTGCGGCGGGCGCGCTACACTCCAAGCCAGCCCACCCGGGGCCGGGCCCGGCGCCGCCTGCCCGAGGATCTATTTGTTCCCGTGCTGCGGGTGGAGGGAAGCTGGCTTCTCGTGGACGATGTTCTCACCAGCGGGGCCACCTTCTTCAGGGCCAAGGAAGCCCTCCTTAAGGCAGGGGCAAACCGGGTCTACGGGGTCTTTTTAGCGGTGCGGGACCCTGGGGCCCTGGGTCCTTACCGCTAAAGTCCACACCTTTTCCCCATGCCTGGCCCTAGACTGAGGCAAAGGGGGTGGGTTTGCGTGAGGAAGTTTCGCAGGTTAACGGACCTTCTCCCCCACCTCCGGGAAGGCCGCTACCGCCTGGGGCCCCATGCGGTCAAGCACATGCTTCAGGAGGGCTTCACCGAGCTGGACGTGCTTAGGGCCTTGGAATGGGGCAGGGAGCTGGCCATCTACCCCGAGGACCAAAGGATGCTGGTCTTGGGCTACATGGTCTTTCCTCCCCGGTTGAAGCTTCCCCTGCACGTGGTGCTGGAGTACGCCACCCCGCGGCACGTGGACATCGTGACCGCCTTCATCCCCAAGGAGCCTTACCGGGTGTACTCCCGGGCCAGGCTGGCGGCCATCCTGCGCTTCGATGGGGCTTTGGAGGAGGTGCGCTGGAACCGGCCGAAGGAGGCCTACCCTGCGTGGGACTAGGCGCACTCCGGGCAGCGGCCGTAGACCATGACCTCGTGCCCCTCGGCCAGGAAACCCGGGGGCAGGTGGTCCTCGAGGGCCAGATCGCAACCCAAAAGCTCATACACCCTTCCGCAGAGGCGGCAGAGAAAGTGATGGTGGTGCTCCCTTCCCGCGGGTTCGTAGCGGGAGGGTTCACCGGGGAGGGCCACTGGGGTGAGGAACCCCTCCTCCACCAGACCCTTCAGGGTGCGGTATACGGTGGCGAGGCCCAAGGAGGGCACCTTCCTCCGAGCGAGCTCCAGGACCTCCTGGGGGGAAAGGGGACGGCCCGCCTCCAAAAAGGCCTCCCGGATGGCCCGCCGTTGCCGGGTGGAGCGCTCCATGGCCTTAGGATAGCAAGTTGAGAAGAAGTTTTCATCGTGGCCGGGTAGAGTGGCGGTATGCGCCTTTGGCTGCTTTTGGGGTTCCTTCTCCTTCCCGCCTTAGCCCAGGGGGATGGAAGGTATCTGGTGGGGAGGATCCTGGCCCTCGAGGCCCAACGGGGTGTGGCCCTGGTGGAGGTGGAGGGCAGGAGGCTGGAGGCCCTTCTGCCCGTGGATGGGGGCGGGTACCGGGTGGGCCAGCGGGTGGTCCTCTACCAGGAGGGCGGTAAAACCTACGTGACCGAGCCGGATCGCATGCCCTGGCTCCTTGGCCTTTTGGGCCTATTTGCCTTTCTGGCAGCCCTTTTGGGCCGGGGGAGGGGGGTTAGAGGGCTTCTAGGCACCTTTCTGAGCCTTTTGGTGGTGGTCTACCTCGTGGTTCCCAGGGTGGCGGCGGGTGGGAATCCCCTTCTCTACGCCTTTCTGGGAAGCGTGGGGGTGCTTCTTCTCACCGTCTACCTGGTCCACGGGGTAAACCGCAAGACCACCGCCGCCCTTTTGGGCACCCTGGCCTCGGTGGCCTTCGTCCTGTTCCTAGCCCTTTTTTTCACCCGGGGAATGGGGTTTACGGGCCTGGCCTCGGAGGAAGCCCTGCTCCTCAGGCAATGGGGAGGTGTGGACCTCCTTTCCCTCTTCCTGGCAGGGGTGGTGGTGGGTACCCTGGGGGCCTTGACCGACGTGAGCGTGACCCAGGCGGCGGTGGTCCAGGCCCTGGCCCACGCCAACCCCCGCTTTGGCCTTGGAGAGCTCTACCGTAGGGGCATGGAGGTGGGCTACGACCACATCGGTAGCCTGGTGAACACCCTGGTCTTGGCCTACGCCGCAGGTTCCTTGCCCCTCTTTCTTCTCCTCACCCGGGATCCCACCCCCTTGCGCTTCCTCCTGAACACCGAGCCCTTCGCCGCGGAGATCGCCTCCATGGTGCTGGGTTCCTTGGGGCTTCTTCTGGCGGTGCCCCTCACCACCCTGATGGCGGCTTGGTTCTTCCGGGGGGGAAGGGGTGGGCCTCCCGAAGACCATGGCCATACCCATTAAGGCGGAAGACCGGTGGCTGGCATAATGGAAGCCGTGCGCCTATTGCACACCGCGGACTGGCATCTGGGCAAGGTATTAAAGGGCGTGGACCGCACCCCCGAGATCGGGGAGGCGTTGAAAACCCTTCTGGAGATGGTGGCCAAGGAGGGGGTGGACCTGGTGGTGGTTTCCGGGGATCTCTTTGACCGCCCCCAGGTTTCCGCCGAGGCCGAGGCCATGGCGGTGGAGTTTTTCCTGCGCCTTAGGGAGCTTGGGGTGCCCGCCTTGGTCATCGCCGGCAACCACGATCCCAAGGAGCGCCTCGAGGCCCTTGCCCCCCTCTTCGCCCTGGCGGGGGCGGCGGTGCGGGGAAGGCCTCTTTTCCGGGAGGAAGGGGGGGTGGTGGAGGTGGGAGGGCTCAGGGCGGCCCTTCTCCCCTTTGTATCCGAGCGCATCCTGGTGAAAAAGGTTCTGCAGGAGGCTGAGGAGCGCCACCGCACCTACGCGGAGGCCATGCGGCGGATCCTCGCCAACCTGGAAAGCCCCCTTATGCTGGGGCACTTCGCCCTGGAGGGGGTTCGCCCGGGGGCAGGGGAGTTCGTCTTCCACCTCACGGGAAGCTACGCTGTTCCTCCTTCCGCCTTGCCCCTGGGAGCCCGTTACGTGGCCTTGGGCCACATCCACCGCCAGCAACAGGTTTCCGAGGCCCCCGTGGCCTGGTACGCGGGAAGCCTCATCCAGCTGGACTTCGGCGAAGGGGAGGAGGCGGAGCGGGGGGCTTTGCTGGTGGAGGTGCCCGAGAGGGGGCCCGTCCGGGTCCACCCCATAAGGGAGCGCTGGGGGAAGCCCCTTAAAACCCTCCACCTGAAGCCCGAGGAGCTGGACGGTAGGCTTCCCGAGCTGGAGCGCTTTCCCGGGTACCTCAGGGTGGTGGTGGAGGGCCGGCTTTCCCCGGCGGTGAAGGAGAGGCTCTTCCAGGGGCTTCCCCATCTCCTGGCGGTGGAAACCGCAGGAGGGCCTGAAGATGGGGGGAATGGGACCTTGGCCCCGGAGCTGGGTTTGGTGGAGGCCTACGACCGCTACCTGAAGGAACGGGGGCGGGAGGAGGAAGGGCTTCTGGAGCGGTTTAACCAGGTGCTCAAGGAGGTGGAGCTTGAGGCCCTTGCGCCTGGAGCTTGAGGGATTTGGTCCCTATCGGGAGCTGCAGGGGGTGGACTTCTCCGATGTGGAGCTTTTCGCCATCACCGGGCCCACGGGGAGCGGGAAGAGCACCCTCCTGGACGCCATGGCCTTTGCCCTCTATGGGGTGGTGCCCCGGGTAGGGCGGAACGTGGGGAGCCTGGTCCACCCGGGTGCCAGCGAGGCCCGGGTCCGCCTCACCTTCCAGGTGGGGGGAAGGGTCTACAGGGTGGAGCGGGTGCGGGGGAAGCGGAGCGAAGGGCGGCTCTTTGAGCTAGGCCCGGTGGGGGAGCGGCTTTTACCCTTGGAGACCCTGGACGCCTTGAACCGGGCCTTGGAGGAGCTTTTGGGCCTCACCTACGAGGCCTTTACCCGGGCCCTCCTCCTTCCCCAGGGGGAGTTTGACCGCTTCCTTAAGGGAGAGGCCAAGGAGAGGCGCAGGATTCTCCTGGATCTCTTTGAGCTTACCCGGCTGGAAAGGGCCAGGGAAAAGGCGGCTTCCCGCAAGGCGGCCCTGATGGAGGAGAAGGGCCGGCTGGAGGGGGAACTTGCGGGGCTTCTTGGGGTGAGCCTCGAGGCCAAGGAGAACTTGGAAAGGGACCTGGCGGACCTAACCCGGGAGATCGCCCGCCTTCAGAACGAGAAAAGGCGCCTGGAGGAGGCGGTTTTGGAGCTCAAAGGCCTTCAGGCGCTTCTCCTTCGCAAAGGGGAACTGGAAGGCCGTCTGGGCCGCCTCAAGGCCGAGGCTTCCCGCATGGCGGAGGTGGAGGAAAGGCTCAAGAAGGCATCGGAGGCGGAGGCCGCCCTGCCTTTGTGGCAGGACTTGAGAAGGAAGGAGGAGGCCCTGGCGGCCACAGCGCAGGAGCTCCAAAGGGTGCGCGCCCGGCTTGCCCAGCTGGAGGGGGACCGCCGGGCCCTGGCCTTTGACCCCGAGGCCCTAAAGGAGGCGCAAAGGGCTCTTCTGCAGGCGGAGGGGCTAAGGGCCCTCGAGGCCCTTTGGCGGCGGGTGGGAGTGAAAGAGCACCTGGCTCCCAGGCTGGGCCTGGCTCCCGAGGCCTACGCGGAGGCCTTGGAATCCCTCCTCCAGGAGGAAGCCCTTTTGGCGGACAGGGAGCGGGAGCTATCCCGCCTGATGGAGGTGCAAGGGCGGCTAAGGGAGAAGGAAGAAGCCCTGAACCGAGTTAGGGAGGCCTTGGAGGCCTTGGTGGAGGAGGGGGGGCAGGCTCGAGCCCAGGTGGAGGCCCTGGAGAAGGCTCTTAAGGGTGCGGAAGCCCACCGGCTTCGGCAGGAGCTAGAGGAGCTAAGGAGGAGGCGGGAGTTTTTGGAGGAGGAAAAAAAGCGCCTCGAGGCGGAACTTGCCCAGCTGGCCAAGGAGGAAAGGCGCCTGGGGCTTCTCGCCTACCGCGATCTTTTGCAGCCGGGGGAGCCTTGTCCCTTGTGCGGGGGTGTGGTGCATGTCCTTCCCCATTCCCAAGAGAACCGAGGGCTTTCGGACCTGAGGAGGAGGCGGGAGGAAGGGGAGAAGGCCCTTAAGGGGGTCCTGACCCGGCTTGGGGCCGTGGCGGAGGAGGAAAGGGCCAAGCAGGAGGCCCTGGAGACCCTGGGCGTGGAGCCCATCCCCGGGGATCCCAAGGAGCTGGAAGGGAAGCTTCAGGAAGCGCAGGCGAGGCTTCAGGAGCTAAGGGAAAAGTACCGGGAAAAACAGGGGGAGGCCCGGGCCCTCGAGGAGGAGGTGAAGCGACTCTCCCAGGAGAAGGAGCGTTTGCGCCAGGGGTTTTCCCGCCTGGAGGGGGAGGCGGAAATGGCCTGGGAAAAGACCCGGGAAGCCCTGGCCTCCCTACGCCAGGAGAAGGAGGCCTTGGCGGCCGGGCTTTACCGCCTGCTTTGGGAGAGGACGGGGGGCGAGCCGGTAGGGGAGTATATCGGGAAGCTCGCCCGGAGGGTGGAGGAGCTGGAGGAAAAGGAAAGACAAGACCGGGATCTCGCCCGGGCCTGGGAGGAAGCCTACCGGACCCTGGCGGGGCTTTTGGCCCAGGAGGAAGAGCAGCGAAAGGCCCTCGAGGAGGCCAAGGGCCGGGTGGTGGGCCTGATGCCCGAGGAGGAGGCCAAGGCCCTTTACCTTCCCCCAAAGGAGCGGGAGGCCCTGGCGGAGAGGATCCGGGTGCACCGGGAGGAGCTTGCCCAGGTGGAAGCCCTCCTGGAGGAGGTGGAGCGGGAGGCCAGGGCTCGCTTCCCCGGTTCCCTTCCCCCTTTGGCGGAGGTGGAGGCCCGCTTGCGGCGGGAAGAGGAAAGGCTTTCTCAGGTACAGGGGAGCCTCGAGGCCAGGATGGGAGAAAGGGCTGTTTTGGAGGAGCGGCTTAAGGAGATGGGGGAAAGGTTAAAGCGCCGCCGGGAGCTGGAAGCCCGCCTGGCGGAGGTGGTGCGGGAGATGGACCTCTGGGAGAAGCTGGCCTTTGACCTCCAGCTGAATAACTTTCCCGCCTACCTCCTGGGCCTTAGGCAGAGGAACCTGGTGGAGCGGGCGGATGAGCTCATGGCTACCCTTTCCTCCGGGCGCTACCGCCTGCGTTCCAAGGAGGACGAGTACCAGGTCCTGGACCTCTGGACCGAGGCGGTGCGCCCGGTTAAGACCCTTTCCGGGGGAGAAAGCTTCCTGGCAAGCCTCTCCTTAGCCCTGGCCCTTTCCGAGGAGCTTTCCCGGGGGCGGCTTGGGGCTTTGTTTTTGGACGAGGGCTTCGGTACCCTGGACCCGGAAACCCTCGAGGTGGTGGCGGGGGTACTGGAGGCGCTTCCCACCCGGGGGCGGCTGGTGGGCATCGTTACCCATGTGGAGGCCCTGGCGGAAAGGCTTCCCGCCAGGCTCGTGGTGCGCAAGCATCCCTCCGGGAGCCGAGTGGAGTGGGCTTAGGGACCGGCTGGGGTTAGGGATGGAATCCGGGGAACCTAGGGATGGCCTTCCCGGTTGCCCTTTCTTGACTTGGTTCAAAACTCCTTATACACTTCGAGCGGAGGTGAACAATGAAGCGGTTTCTAGCCTTCCTTTTGTTCCTGGGTTTGGCCCTGGCCCAGGGCCTCGAGGCCGTTTGGAAGGCAGTGGAGGTTCCGGGTGGCGTATGCTCCGATGGTTCCCCCTACCGGTTCTACGTAAGCCCGGGGGATCCCAAAAAGGTGGTCATCGACTTCCAGGGGGGTGGGGCCTGCTGGAACGCCGCCACCTGCGGCCCGCAAAGCCAGACCTACCGCAAGCGGGTGGATGTGCAGGAGCTTCTTCTGGCCCAGGGCATCTACAACCGCCTGAGCGTGGCCAACCCCTTCTACGGCTGGACCCATGTCTTCGTGCCCTACTGCACGGGGGATCTCCACGTGGGCCGGGCCACGGTGGACTACGGGGGCTTCAAGGTCCACCACCAGGGGGCCAGGAACGCCCTGGCGGCCTTGGAGTACGTCTTCCGCAACCACCCGGACCCGGAAAAGGTCTTTGTGACCGGCTGCTCCGCCGGGGCCTATGGGGCGGTGTTCTGGGCGGATAAGGTGCTTTCCACCTACAAAAACGCCCGGGTGGCCGTCTGCGGGGACGCTGGGGTGGGGGTGCGCACCCCGGACTTCCCGGGGTTTGGCGTGTGGAACCCGCGCCTGCCGGAGCTTCCCGGCTTGCCCCCGAACCCCCAGGTGGCCGAGATCTACCTGGCCCTGGCCAAGGCCTTCCCCAAGGCCCAAATCGCCCAGTACACCACCCTTTTGGACGGCACCCAGATCTTCTTCTACGGGCTGATGAAGGGGGAGCGGGCTCCTTCGGAGGCCACGGCCCGGGAGTGGGCGGAAGGGGCCCTGAGGGCGGTCCTGGCCCCGGCCCAGGCGGAAAACTACACCTTCTACCTGGCCCCGGGTGGCCAGCACTGCATCCTGCCCCGGCCGGAGCTCTACACCTTGAAGGTGGGGGAGGTGTCCTTCCTGGAGTGGCTTAGGGCCCTGGCGGAGGGGAAGGCGGCGCCTAGGGTGCGCCCCTGAGGCCGAAGGCGGCGAACCATGCCTTAAGCTCCGGGTCCTGCTCCAGCAGGATCGCGTGCCCCTTTTTCCGGTCCAGGGGGGCGGCCTCGAGGAAGGCCAGGAGGAGGCCGTCCCCCTTCCTTTCCAGGATTTCCCGGGACTTCAGCGTGAACTGGGCCTGGAACCAGAGGGCGCTTTTCAGGTCCCCCCGCCTCCTCTCGTAGGCGGAAAGGCTTCGCCTGTCCGGTTCCAGGCGGCTTAGGTAGCGGCTAAAGGCCAGGAGGGATTCCGCTAGGTCCGGCCTGGCCTTAGCCAGGCCCAAGAGGAAGAGGTAGTTGGCGAAGAACTCGTCCAGCCACCTTACCCCCGCCCTCAGGCGCCAGGCCACCTGCAGGGCGTGGGCGTACTCGTGGCCCAGGTTCAGGTCCAAGAAGGAGGGGATTTCCATGGGAGGAGGCCCTAGGGGAAGCAGGACCTCCCGGAAACGGTGGAGGAGCCTTTCGGGGTAGGTGAGGGGGGCAAAGAGGGAAAGCCTTCCCCCCTCGCTTCGCTGGAAGGCCAGGCCGTAGGGGTAGGGCACCAGGGCCCGCCAGTCCCCCTCAGAGAGCACGTAAAGGGTCACGGGGGGTACCGGGGCGTAGGCGGTGTAGGCCTCCCGCAGCTCGAGAAGGTAGCTTCGCAGGCCTTCGGCCCTCAGGACCCCTCCCTCAGAGGCGAAGGCGGGGATATGGGGATGGGGCAGGGCCCTCATCCCGGCGCGTCCCACCTCCCCTGGGCTGTTTCCAAAAGTCCGTTGCCTTCCTCAGGCATCCTTCTAGATAACCTCCCGGAAACCAATGCGCTCCGCCTGGGCCCGGAGCTCCTCCTTAAGAGCCTGGTGCTGGGGCAGGGAAAGGTCGGGGTCCATCTCCAGGATGCGCTTGGCCAGGGCCCGGGCTTGCTCGATGACCTCGGTGTCCTGGGAGAGGTCCCCGAGCTTCAGCTCCGGGTAGCCGGACTGCCGGGTGCCCCTGAGTTCCCCAGGACCCCTTAGCTTCAGGTCCATCTCGGCGATGTAGAAGCCGTCTCCCGATTCCTCCAGGACCTTAAGGCGCTTTAGGGTCTTCTGGCTGGCTTCCCCGGCGATGAGGATGGCGTAGCCTTCGAGCCCCCCTCGCCCCACCCGGCCCCTAAGCTGGTGGAGCTGGGCCAGGCCGAAGCGCTCAGCGTTTTCCACGATGATGAGGCTGGCCCTGGGGATATCCACCCCCACCTCCACCACGGTGGTGGACACCAGGAGGTCGAACTCCCCCTTTCGGAAGGCCTCCATGACGCTATCCTTCTCCCGTGCGGGCATCCTGCCGTGGAGAAGGGCCATGCGCACCTCGGGGAGAAGGCCCTTTAGCTCCTCGTAGAGGGCGGTGGCCGCCTTTAGGTCCAGCTCCTCGGATTCCTCGATGGCCGGGGCTACCACGAAGACCTGGTGCCCCTTTCTCACCTCCTCCCGGGCGAAGGCGTAGGCCTGGAGGCGGAGGCGGTGGGGGAGGACCTTGGTCTTAACGGGCTTCCTCCCCGGGGGCATCTCGTCCAGGATGCTGACCTCGAGGTCCCCGTAAAGGGTCAGGGCCAGGGAGCGGGGGATGGGGGTGGCGGACATCACCAGCACATCGGGGGGGACCTTGGCCAGCTTCAGGAGGGCCCGCCGCTGCAACACGCCGAAGCGGTGCTCCTCGTCCACCACCGCCAGGCCCAGGTCCTTGAACCCTACTCCCTCCTGGATGAGGGCGTGGGTGCCCACCGCCACCTGGGCCTCCCCGGAAAGAAGCCTCTCGATAGCCCCCTCCCGCTCCTTGGGGGTCATGGAGCCCAGAAGGAGCTCCACCCGCACCCCCAGGGGGAAGAGGTAGCGGGTGAGGTTCTGGTAGTGCTGCTTGGCCAGGATCTCCGTGGGGGCCATAAGGGCTCCCTGGGCCCCGTTCAGGGCGGCGAGGTAGAGGGCGTAGGCGGCCACCACGGTTTTACCCGAGCCCACGTCCCCCTGGAGGAGGCGGGCCATCTGCCTGGGGCTTTGCATGTCCTGGGCGATTTCCGCCATAACCCTTTCCTGGGCCCGGGTCAGGGGGAAGGGAAGGGTTTTCTTGAAGGTTTCCGTCCAGGTTTCCTCCACCTTAAAGCTTCGGCCCAGGACCAGCCCCCCGGCGTCCAAGAGGGCTTTTAGCTCCAAGAGCACGTACTCGTCAAACTTAAGGCGGAGGAGGGCCTTCTTGAGGGCCTCCTCGTCCTCGGGGAAGTGGATCTGGCGAAGGGCCTCGGAGTAGGGAAGAAGGCGGTGCTCCTCCCGGTAAGGCTCCAGGGGGTCAGGGAGGGGGAGGGCCGTTTCCAGGGCCCGGTGGACGGTGCGGCGCAAAAAGGCCTGTCCGATGCCCTCCTTAGCAGGGTAGATGGGCACGATCCGGCCCGTGGAGAGGGACTCGGTGCCCTCGTTCTCGAAGTGCTCCACGTAAAGCTGCACCCCGTTGCGCTTCTGTACCCTTCCCGTGACGATGAGGGTCTCCCCCTCTTGGATCTGGGAAAGGACCCAGGTCTGGTTGAACCAGACCAGGGTGATGCGGAAGCCCCAGGCGTCCTGGGCCCGCACCTGCACCAGCTGCATCCCCTTCTTGGGGGTTTTCACCAGCTCCTTGCTCAGGACCTTCACGGAGAGGGTGGCCTTCTGGCCGTCCTCCAGGAAGCGTACCCCGGGGAGGGTCCTGCGGTCCTCGTAGCGGCGGGGATAGTAGTGGAGGAGGTCCCGCACCGTGTGGAGGGAAAGTTCCGCAAGCTTTTTCCGGCTTTGCGGGGGAACCAGGAGGTGGGCGGGGTCCTGGGGGGTAAGGCGGCGGGATGGGGAAGGAAGGGAGGCCGCCTGTGCCCTGGGGGGAGGGGCCGTCAGGCCGTCTTTAAGGAAGCGGATGGCCTCCAAGAGGATCTCCTTTCGTTCCTCCGGGGTTTTTCCCCCATACCCCTGGAAGAGGCTCTGGAGCCTGGGGAAGGGTTTGGCCAGGTTCTGGATGAGGTTTTCCAAGCCCCCCACCACCACCTGGTCCCTGGCTCCGTCCTTTAGCTCCCGCAATATGGGCCTGAGGAGCCTTTCCCGAAGTTCCCCTTCCCTCACGCCCTCCATGATACCCTTAGGCCTGTGAGCCGCGTGGAACGACTACCGAATGGGCTTGTTCTAGCCCTCGAGGAGCGGGACTACCCCGGGGTGGCCTTCCAGCTTCTGGTGCCCGCCGGAGCGGTAAACGAGCCCGAGGGGCTTTTGGGGGCCAGTACCCTCATAGAGGGTTGGCTGTGGAAGGGGGCTGGGGAGCTGGATGCCCGGGGCCTAGCCCAGGCCCTGGACGCCTTGGGGGTTAGGCGGCAAAGCGGGGCGGGGTTGGAGTACACCCTCTTTTCCGCCGCCTTTTTGCCGGAGGTGCTGGAGGAGGTTTTCCGGCTCTATGCCCTTCTTCTCCTGAGACCCCGGCTTCCGGAGGAGGGCTTTGAAGCGGTGAGAAGCGTGGCCCTGCAGGCCCTCCTCTCCCAGGAGGACCAGCCTTCCCGGAAGCTTTTCTCTGAGCTCCGGAAAAGGGTCTTCCTCTCCCCCCACGGCCGGGACCCCTTGGGGGAGGAGGAAAGCTTGAAGCGGGCTACCCCTGAGGCGGTGCGGGAGGATTATCGGCACCGCTACACCCCTAGGGGGGCTATCCTGGCGGTGGCGGGAGGGGTTTCCTGGGAGAGGCTCCTTCGGGCGGTGGAGCCCCTTTTGGCCTGGGAGGGGGAGGAGGCCTCCTACCCAACCCCTCTTCTTTCGGAGCCCCATTCCTTTACCCTCAAGCGACCCACGGCCCAGGTGCAGATCGGCCTGGCCTATACCGACGTGGGGCCGGAGGACCCCCGGTTCTACGCGGCCAGGCTGGCCTTGGAGGTGCTTTCGGGAGGCATGAGCAGCCGCCTTTTCACCGAGGTGCGGGAGAAACGGGGCCTGGTCTATGCGGTGAGCGCCTTCCCCGCCGGGGTTAAGGGCCAGGGCCTCCTCATGGCCTACGGGGGCACCACCAAGGAGCGGGCCCGGGAAACCCTAAGGGTCATGCTGGCCGAGATGGAGCGCCTGGCGGAGGGCGTCACGGAGGAGGAGCTTGCCCGGGCCAAGGTGGGGCTGAAGACCGCCTTGGTGATGGCGGATGAATCCATCCGTAGCCGGGCGGGTTCCATGGCCCGGGACCTCTACGTGCTCGGGCGGATCCGGTCCCTTTCCGAGATCGAGGGGGCCATCGAGGGGACGGGCCTCGAGGCGGTGAACGCCTTCTTGCGGGCGCATCCCTACCGCAACCCCTGGGTGGGGCTTTTGGGCGAGGTGGACGATGTTTCGTGAAGCGGAACTAAGGAATGGCCTGAGGGTCATCGCTGAGGTGGTTCCTGGGGCCCGCAGCGTGGCCTTGGGGTATTTCGTAAGGACCGGGGCCCGGGACGAGGCCCCCGGGGAGAGCGGGGTAAGCCATTTCCTGGAGCACATGGTCTTCAAGGGTCCCGAGGGAATGGATGCCCTTTCGGTGAACCTGGCCTTTGACCGCTTGGGGGCCCAGTACAACGCCTTCACTTCCGAGGAGGCCACGGTCTTCTACGGGGCCGTGTTGCCGGAGTTCGCCTTTCCCCTTCTGGAACTCTTTTCCAGGCTCATGCGCCCTGCTTTGCGCCAGGAGGACTTTGACACCGAGAAGAAGGTGATCCTGGAGGAGATCGCCCGCTACCAGGACCGCCCCGGTTTTATGGCCTACGACTGGGCCCGGGCCCGGTTTTTCGCCGGCCACCCCTTGGGGAATAGCGTGTTGGGGACGGTGGAAAGCATCACGGCCCTCACCCGGGACCAGATGGCCCGGTACCACGCAAGGCGCTACCTTCCGGGGAACATGGTCCTGGCCGCCACGGGAAAGGTGGACTTTGAGGCCCTGGTGGCTGAGGCGGAAAGGCTTACGGAGGATTGGCCTTTGGGGGAGGCGGGGAGGGCTTACCCGCCCTTAAGCCCCGCCCAGGGGGTGGAGGAGCACCCCTACGAGAAGGCCCGGGCCCTCTATTTGGTGGGCCTTTTCCCCGGGGTAGGCTATCAGGAGGAGGAACGCTTTGCCGCCCAGGTGCTGGCCCATCTTCTGGGAGAAGAGGGCTCGGGGCGGCTCCATTTCGCCTTGGTGGATACGGGCCTCGCCGAAGCGGCCTCCTTTGGCCACGAGGAGGCGGACCGGGCAGGCTTCTTCCACGCTTACGTGCAGGCGGACCCGACGAACAAGGAGGCGGTGCTGGCTGTCCTTCAAGAGGAGCTTGGCCGGATCGCCCGCGAGGGCGTGCGGGAGGAGGAGGTGGAGAGGGCCAAGACGCCCCTGGCCACGGCGCTGGTGTTTGCGGGGGAAACCCCCATGGGGAGGCTGTTCCACCTGGGGATGGAATACCTTTACACGGGGCGCTACCTTTCCCTTTCCGCGGTCAAGGAGCGGGTGAGCAAGGTGGGGGCTAAGGAGGTGAACGCCCTTTTGGAGAGGGGTTTTTTGCACCAGGGCCTCTACTATCTGGTGGGTCCTTATGGAACCTAAGGCCCTGGCAGCCGCCTTCCTCACCATCCTCTTCTGGGCCAGCGCCTTTGCGGGCATCCGCGCGGGGTTAGAGGGCCTGAGTCCAGGCCACCTGGTCCTCCTGCGCTTTTTGGTGGCCAGCGCCCTTCTCCTCCTCTACGCCCGTTTTCAGGGCCTCCGTCCACCCAGGAGGGAGGACCTTCCCCGGCTTTTCCTCCTGGGGTTTTTGGGCATCACCGTGTACCACACCGCCTTGGTTTACGGGGAGCTAACGGTGAGCGCCGGGGCGGCTAGCCTCCTCATCGCCACTGGGCCGGTGTTTACCGCACTTCTCTCCTATTTCCTCCTGGGGGAGCGGCTTAAGCCCATGGGGCTTCTGGGATTTGCCCTGGCCTTCATGGGTTCCTTGTTCATCGCCTTTGGGGAGGGGGGTGGGGTGTCTTTGAGCCCGGGGGCTTTTTTGATCCTGCTTTCCGCCCTTTCCACCTCCTTGTACTTCGTCTGGCAGAAGCCCCTTTTTGCCCGTTACGGTAGCCGGGAGATGACGGTCTACACCATGGTGTTAGGTACGCTTCCCCTTTTCGTCTTCTTTCCCGGCCTGGGGGAGGCCCTTTCCACCGCACCTCGCCCGGCCCTTCTCAGCACCCTCTATTTGGGGATTTTCCCTGGCGCCTTGGCCTACCTCACCTGGACCTATGCCCTTTCCCGCACCCCGGCCTCCCGTTTGTCCAGCTTTTTGTACCTTTCCCCAGTCCTGGCCATCCTCGTCGCCTACCTTTGGCTGGGCGAGGTGCCTTCCCCCTTATCCCTGGTGGGCGGGACCCTGGCCCTGGCGGGCGTCCTTTTGGTGAACCTTAAGGGCGTAAAATAGCCCCCGAGGTGCCGGTATGGAGGTAAGGAAAATCGGCGTGGTGGGCGCAGGGCAGATGGGAAGCGGGATCGCCCAGGTGGCGGCCCAGGCGGGTTTTGAGGTGGTGCTGGTGGACGTGGCCGAGAGCTTCCTGGAAAGGGGCCTGAAGGCCATCCAGCGTTCCCTAGGCAAGTTTGTGGAGAAGGGGCGGATTGCCCCGCAGGACCTCGAGGCCACCTTAGGGCGGATCCGCACCACCGTGGTCCTGGGGGACCTGGCGGAGGCGGACCTGATCGTGGAGGCCATCGTGGAGGACGAGGGGGAAAAACGCCGCCTCTTTGAGCGCCTGGGAAGCCTGGTGAAACCCGAGGCGATTCTCGCCAGCAACACTTCTTCCATTCCCATCACCGCCTTGGCCCGCTACTCGGGAAGGCCGGAGCGCTTCATCGGCATGCACTTCTTTAACCCCGTGCCCTTGATGCAACTGGTGGAGGTGATCCGGGGGGAGCTTACCTCCGAGGAAACCCGGGATGTGGTGGTGGAGGTGGCGAGGCGGATGGGGAAGACCCCCCTCGAGGTCCAGGACTACCCCGGCTTTGTCTCCAACCGCCTCCTCATGCCCATGATCAACGAGGCCATCGAGGCCCTGAGGGAAGGGGTGGCCACCAAGGAGGCCATCGACGGGGTCATGCGCCTGGGGATGAACCACCCTATGGGTCCCCTGGAGCTGGCTGACCTTATCGGCCTGGATACCTGCTTGGCCATCATGGAGGTGCTGCACCGGGGATTTGGCGACGACAAGTACCGGCCTTCTCCTCTTCTCCGCCGCATGGTGCAGGCGGGGCTTCTGGGCCGCAAGACGGGCCGAGGGTTTTACACCTACGACGAGAAGGGGAACAAGGTGGGCTAGGCTTTGGCTTGCCCGATTCCCTGGTGGACCCAAACCGCTTAGGCTCTGTCAGCCTCTGGAAGGGTTTCCAAACCTGGGGTAAACTGGGTCCATGGAGCTTCCGCGCGCCTACGGCCTGCTTCTCCACCCCACCAGCCTTCCCGGACCCTATGGGGTTGGCGTTCTTGGGGAGGAGGCTTTCGCCTTCCTCCGATTCCTGAGGGAGTTTGGGGCCCGCTACTGGCAGGTTTTGCCCTTAGGGCCCACAGGATACGGAGACTCCCCCTACCAGTCCTTCAGCGCCTTTGCCGGGAACCCCTACCTCATCGACCTCCGCCCTTTGGCGGAGGCGGGGTACCTCCGCCTCGAGGACCCCGGTTTTCCCGAGGGCCGGGTGGATTACGGCTGGCTCTACGCCTGGAAGTGGCCGGCGCTTAGGGAAGCCTTCCGGGGTTTCCAGGAGCGGGCTAGCCGGGAGGAAAAGGAGGCCTTCCAGGCCTTTTGGGACCGGGAAAGGAGCTGGTTGGATGACTACGCCCTCTTCATGGCCTTGAAGGCCCACCACGGAGGCCTTCCCTGGAACCGCTGGCCCATGCCCCTACGCCTGAGGGAGGAAAGGGCTTTAAGGGAAGCGTCTTTGGCCCTCTCCCAAGAGGTGGCCTTCCACGCCTGGACCCAGTGGCTTTTCTTCCGGCAGTGGCAGGCCTTGAGGGAGGCGGCGGAGGCTTTGGGCCTCTCCTTGATCGGCGACATGCCCATCTTCGTGGCCGAGGACTCCGCGGAGGTCTGGGCCCACCCCGAGTGGTTCCACCTGGATGAGGAGGGAAGGCCCACGGTGGTGGCGGGGGTGCCGCCGGATTACTTTTCGGAAACGGGCCAGCGCTGGGGGAATCCCCTGTACCGCTGGGAGGTGCTGGAAAGGGAGGGGTTCTCCTTCTGGATAGAGCGCCTGAGGAAGGCCTTGGAGCTTTTCCACCTGGTGCGCATCGACCACTTCCGGGGCTTTGAAGCCTACTGGGAGATTCCTGCCTCCTGCCCCACGGCAGTGGAGGGACGCTGGGTGAAGGCTCCGGGGGAGAAGCTCTTTCGGAAGATTCAGGAAACCTTTGGCCGGGTGCCCATCCTGGCGGAGGACCTAGGGGTGATCACCCCCGAGGTGGAGGCCCTAAGGGACCGGTTTGGCCTTCCGGGGATGAAGGTCCTGCAGTTCGCCTTTGACGGGGGGATGGAAAACCCCTTCTTGCCCCACAACTACCCCTCCCACGGCCGGGTGGTGGTCTACACCGGCACCCACGACAACGACACCACCTTGGGCTGGTACCGCACCGCTACCCCCCACGAGCGGGCTTTCCTTGGGCGCTACCTGGCGGAGTGGGGGATTGGGTTCCACAGGGAAGAGGAGATCCCCTGGGCCCTCATGCACCTGGGGATGAAGTCGGTGGCCAGGCTGGCCGTCTACCCTGTGCAGGATGTGTTGGCGTTGGGAAGCGAGGCCCGGATGAACTACCCTGGGCGCCCCTCGGGCAACTGGGCTTGGCGGCTTAGGCCCGGCCAGCTCCTGCCCGAGCACGGGGAACGGCTTCGCTGGATGGCCGAGGCCACGGGCAGGGTATGAAGAAAAACACCCCACCCTGGCCGAGCCAGGGTGGGAGGCTTAAGGGCTTTTAGCCCAAGGCCTTCTTCACCAGGTCCACGATTTCGTCGATGGTGTCGGCCACGGGGATACCTGCCTCGGCGAAGGCCTTCAGCTTGGACTCCGGGGTGCCCACGTTCCCCATGATGATGGCTCCGGCGTGGCCCATGCGCTTGCCCTTCGGGGCGCTACGGCCGCCGATGAAGCCCACCACGGGCTTTTTCATGTTCTCCTTGATCCAGGCTGCGGCCTCCTCCTCGTCGGATCCCCCGATCTCCCCGATGAGGACCACGGCCTCGGTCTCGGGGTCCTCGTTGAAGAGGGGGAGGAGGTCCTTAAAGGTGGTGCCGATCACCGGGTCGCCTCCAATCCCCACCGTGGTGGTGGTGCCCAGTCCCGCCTGGGAAAGGGCGGCGGCGGCCTCGTAGGTGAGGGTGCCGGAGCGGCTTATGAGCCCCACCTTCCCCCGCTTGAACACGTGGCCGGGCATGATGCCGATCTTGCTCTCCTCGGCGCTGATGATGCCCGGGCAGTTGCCTCCGATGAGGCGGCTTCCCAGGGCCTTGATCTCCTCCACCGCCTTCACCATGTCCAGGGTGGGGATGCCCTCGGTGATGAGGACGATGAGGGGGATGCCGGCGTGGGCCGCCTCGAGGGCCGCATCCGCTGCGGCAGGCGCCGGTACGAAGATGATGGAAGCGTCAATAGCATGGTGGGCCACGGCTTCCTTTACCGTGTCGTACACGGGAAGACCCAGGACCTCGCTACCCCCTTTGCCCGGGGTCACGCCGGCCACCACCTTGGTGCCGTATTCCAGCATCTGCCGGGTGTGGAACTGCCCTTCCCGACCGGTGATGCCCTGGACCAGGACGCGGGTTTCGCGGTTGATCAGGATCACGCCGCACCTCCCACCATGGCCACGATGGCCTTGGCCGCCTCGATGGACGTGGGGTACATGTAGATGGGCCTGCCCTCCAGGAGCCTTTTGGCCTCTTCCTCGGCGGTTCCCGCCACCCGCATGACCACGGGCTTGGTGAGGAGCCCCTCCTCCAGGGCTCGGATCACCCCCTTGGCCACCTCGTCCGCGCGGGTGATGCCGCCGAAGATGTTGATAAACACCCCCTTCACGTCGGGGTCCTTAAGGACCACCTTGAGGGCGTTATAGACCACCTCCGCCTTGGCCCCGCCCCCGATGTCCAGGAAGTTGGCGGGTCTGCCGCCCACCCGGTTCACCAGGTCCAGGGTGTACATGACCAGGCCGGCCCCGTTGCCGATGATGCCGATGTTCCCCTGAAGCTTCACGTAGGCGAAGCCGTAGTTGCTGGCCTCCACCTCTAGGGGATGCTCGGCCTCGATCTCCCTGAGCTCCATCAGCTCGGGGTGCCGGAAGAGGGCGTTATCGTCCAGGACGATCTTGGCGTCGGCGGCCACGATCTGGCCGTCGGTGGTGACCACCAGGGGGTTGATCTCGGCGATGGAGGCATCCACGCCCTCGTAGGCCTGGTAGAGGGCCACCAGCACCTGGGCCAGCTTGTTGAGGTTGCCCTCGAGGCCCGCTTTTTTTACCATCTCCCGGGCCTCAAAGGGACGAAAACCCTTGTGGGGGTCGATCCAGAACTTGTGGATAGCCTCCGGGCGCTCCGCCGCCACCTCCTCGATGTCCACCCCCCCTTCCTTGGAGAGCATGAGGACCACCCGCTTCCGGGCGCGGTCCAGGATGAGGCCGGCGTAGTACTCCTTGGCGATGTCCACCGCCTCGGCCACCAGGACCTTCTTCACCGTGAGGCCCTTGATGTTCATCCCCAGGATGGCCTGGGCCTTCTCGTAGGCTTCCTGGGGGGTGTCCGCCAGCTTCACGCCCCCGGCCTTGCCTCTCCCGCCCACGTGCACCTGGGCCTTGATCACCACCCGCTTGCCCAGCTCCTCCGCGATCCTCTTGGCCTCGTCGGGGGTGTAGGCCACCTTGCCGGGCGGCACCGGTACCCCATAACGGGCCAGGATCTCTTTGGCTTGATACTCGTGCAGGTTCAAGCTTTCCACCTCCTCGGCCGGACAAGGCCGTTAGGCATTATAAGGCTCTAGGCCTTCGGGCATTAGCTTTGCGCTTCGGCGGCAGGCTGGGCGAAAAAGAGGCGGCCCACCTGGGTCTGGATGGCTTGGGTGATGACCACCTCCACCTCCTGGCCCCGGTAGCGGATTCCCCCATCCACCACCACCATGGAGCCATCCTCCAGGTAGCCCACCCCCTGGTGGGGCTCCTTGCCTTCCTTGAGGATGAGAAGCTTCAGGGTGTCCCCCACCTTGAGTTGAGGCCGGAGGGCCTGGGCCAGGGCCTGGACGGAAAGGGCCTTTACCCCGTAGATCCTGGCCATCTGTAAAAGGGCCAGGTCGTTGCTGACCAGGGCGGCTCCTAGGTCCCGGGCCAGAAAGAGGAGCTTCTCGTCCACGCTCTCCCCCTTGGGGATGTCCTCCAGCACCTCGAGGCGGGCTACCTCCTTAAGCCTTTCCAGGGTTTCCAGCCCCCGCCTCCCCTTGGCCCGCTTCAGGGGATCGGGGCTATCGGCGAAGTGCTGGAGTTCTTTGAGCACGAAGTGGGGGACGAAAAGGGGGCCTTCCAGGAAGCCCGTAGCCGCCACCTCGGCCACGCGCCCGTCCACCAGGACGCTGGTGTCCAACACCTTGCCTCCAAGGGGACGGGGGGGTTTTTGGGGAAGGCGCAGGTAGTCCTTGTACCCCAGGGCCAGGTAGCTGAAGAGCCCCACCAGGAATAGGGCCAAAAGGAGGCTGTGGTAAGGGGAAAACCCCGGGATCTGGGAAAGGAGGCTGGTGAGGAGCACGGTAAAAAGAAGCCCCAGGGTGGCTCCCAGGGTCAGGGCCACCGGCACTTCCGGGGGAAGCTCCCTGAGGCGCCCGAGCCGTTTTTCCCAGAAGCCTTCCAGTCTGGGAGCCAGGAGAACCCCTGCCAGGAAGCCCGCCAGGGTCAGATAGAGGCGGTTGAGGGAAAGAAGGCCAGCCGAGTGGGGAAGAAGGCCCAGGCCCTCCAGGGCCGCCGCCAGCTGGTAGCCCAGGAAGGCGAAGATCAGATGGAGAAGGAGGCGAGGGCTCATCCCAGGTACTGCTCCACCGCTTTCCCCAAGGAGCGGGTGTTCCCCGGGTGCAGAAAGCGGGAAAACCCCGCCCGCTTCCCTTCCCTAAGCCGCCTTTCCAGTCCCACGACGCTTCTCACCTCACCCAGAAGCCCCACCTCCCCCACCGCCGCCAGGTCCGGGGGCAGGGCCTTGCCCACCACCGCAGAATACACCGCCAGCGCCACCGCCAGATCCAGGCCCGGGTCCTGCACCTTAAGCCCTCCTGCCAGGTTCACGTAGATGTCCAGGTTACCTAAGGGAAGGCCAAGCCGCCTTTCCAGGACCGCCAGGACCATGTCCACCCGCTTGGCGTCCAGGCCCTGGACCACCCGCCTGGGGGCGGGGAAGGGGGTTTTGGCGGCCAGGGCTTGGACCTCGAGGGCCAGGGCTCTTTCTCCCGCCAGGGCCAGGGCGATGGCGCTTCCCGGAACCCCGATGGGCCTTTCCAGGAGGAAGGCCTCCGAGGGATTTTCCACCTCCACCAGGCCCTCTTCCTCCATGCGGAAGACCCCGAGCTCCCCCACGGGGCCGAAGCGGTTTTTGGCGCTCCGCAAGACCCGGTAGACCCCGGCGCTTTCCAGGTAAAGGGTGGCGTCCACCGCATGCTCTATGCTCTTGGGCCCGGCCACCACCCCCTCCTTGGTCACGTGGCCCACCAAAAGGATGGTGATGCCCTCCTCTTTGGCCAGGCGCACGAAGGCATGGGTGGCCTCCCGCACCGCCACCAGGCTGCCCGGGCTTCCCACCGCCTCAATCGTCTGTATGGAATCCACAAAAAGCACCTCAGGAGGATCCCGCTCCAGGAGGGAAATGAGGGGTTCCAGGCGGGTTTCCTTTAGGAGAAGGAGGTCCTTTACCCCAAGCCTCCTCGCCCTTAGCTTGATCTGGGCCGGGGATTCCTCTCCGGCCAGGTAGTAGACCTTCCGGGTGAGGTGCTTGGCGAGCTCCAGAAGAAGGGTGCTCTTGCCCACCCCGGGTTCTCCCCCCAGGAGGACCACTTCTCCCGGCACGAACCCTCCGCCCAAGACCCGGTCCACCTCGGAAAGGCCCGAGGAGAAGCGCTTCTCCTCGAGCTCGTTCACCTGGGAAAGGGGAATCGGCGAGGGGGCTTCCAGGTGGGCTTGGCGGGATGGAGCACGGGGGGAGGGGGTTACCTCTTGGAAGCTCTCCCAGGAGCCGCAGGCCGGGCACCTCCCCAGGGGCTTAGGGGTGCGGTAACCGCATTCCACGCAGGTGTAGGAGGTCTTGGCCATGGGTTCAAGCCTCGAGGGACCCAAGAAAAAGCGGCCCCCTCAAGGGGAGGAGGCAGGGCCTTGGTATTCCTAAGGGCATCTAGACCAAAAGCTCCTCGCCCTCCACCTCGTGGAAGGCCAGGTGCCCATCCTCCACGTTCACGTAGAGGTGGCCGGTGGGCTTCTTCAGGAGGAGCAAGGAAAGGGGATCTTCTATGCGTTCCCGGATGACGCTCCGGACGGCCCTGGCGCTGCCTGTCTTGGGGGCCTGATCCACCACGAACCGGGCCACCTCGGGGGCGAAGCGCACGGTGATGTCCCGGGATTGCAGCTCCTTTTGGATGTCCTCCAGCATCATCCGGGCTACCTGCACCAGCTCCTCCTCGGTGAGGGGGCGGAAGCGAATCACCTCGTCCAGGCGGTCCAGGAACTCGGGGGTGAAGAGGGACTTGAGGGGGGTTTCCGTGTCCACCTCTTTGCTGGTGAAGCCGATGGCGGGGCCCACGTTGTAGCCGGTGTTGGAGGTCATGATGAGGATGACCCGGCGGAAGTCCACGGTGCGCCCCATACCGTCCGTGAGACGGCCCTCGTCCAGCACCTGCAGGAAGGTGTTGTACACATCGGGGTGGGCCTTCTCAATCTCATCCAGGAGCACCACGCTGAAGGGCTGGCGGCGCACCGCCTCCGTGAGCCGGCCCCCCTGCTCGTAGCCCACGTAGCCTGGGGGAGCCCCGATCAGCTTGGAGATGGAGTGGGGCTCCTGGAACTCGGACATGTCAAAGCGGATGAGAGCCCGCTCGGAGCCGAAGAGCACCTCGGCTAAAGCCTTGGCCAGCTGGGTCTTGCCCACCCCGCTTTGGCCCACGAAGAGGAAGCTCGCTGCCACCCGGGTCCGGCCTCCCAAACCCACCCGGGCCCGCCTTAGGGCGTTGGCCAGGGCCCGGATGGCCTCTTCCTGGCCCACCACCCGCTTTCTAAGCTCCTCCTCGAGGCGCATGAGCTTCTCGTCGTCCTTGTCGTCCACGTAGATCCCACCCCAGGAGTCCACCACCGCCTCGATGTCCTCCCGGGTTACCACGGGGGTCCCGTCCTCCTCCTCGGCCACGGGCAGGCCCAGGGAGGCGTTCAGGCGAACCCGGCTTGCCGCCTCGTCGATAAGGTCGATGGCCTTATCGGGGAAGTTGCGCCCCGGGAGGGAACGGATCCCGATCTTGACCGCAAGCTCCAGGATCTCGTCGGGGATGATGACCCCGTGGTGGGCCTCGTAGCGGGGTCGGAGGCCTTTTAGGATCTCCAGGGTTTCCTCTGGGGAGGGCTCCAGGACGATCACCGGCTGGAAGCGCCGCTCTAGGGCGGCATCCTTTTCGATGTAGCGGTGGTACTCCCCGGTGGTGGTGGCTCCGATCACCTGGATCTCCCCCCGAGCCAGGGCGGGCTTCAGGATGTTGGCGGCGTCCAGGGTACCCTCGGCCCCCCCGGCCCCGATTAGGGTGTGAAGCTCGTCGATGAAGGCGATGACCCTGGCATTTTTAAGCTCCTCAATGATCTGGCGGAGGCGCTCCTCGAACTCCCCCCGGTACTTGGTGCCGGCTACGATCCCCGCCAAATCCAGGGCCACCACCCGGGCACCCTTGAGGATGGGGGGCACCCGGCCTTCCACGATGGCCTGGGCCAGGCCTTCCACGATGGCGGTCTTGCCCACCCCGGGGTCCCCGATGAGGACGGGGTTGTTCTTGGTGCGCCGAGCCAGGATCTGGATTACCCGGTTGATCTCCTCCTGCCGGCCGATCACGGGATCCAGCTTGCCCTCCCGGGCTTCCTTGGTGAGGTCGCGCCCGTACTCATCCAGGAAGGGGGTGTTCACCGGCTTTTCCCGTTCCCGGCCTTCAGCCATGGAGAGGATGCGCCAGCGAATGGCGTCCACATCTTTGGCGAAGTGGGAGAGGATGCGATAGGCGATCCCGTCTCCCTCGCGGATGATCCCTAGGAGGATATGCTCGGTGCCGATCACAGAGGCCCCCATGTTGCGGGCCTCGGCGCTGGCCAGCTCCATGACCCGCCTGGCCCTGGGCGTAATGGCAGGGGGCTCTCCGGTGCGGCTACCTTCGCCGCGGCCCACCAACTCCTCCACCATGCGGCGCATGGCCTCGAGGCTTGCCCCATATTCTTGAAGGATGCGGGCCGCTGTACCCCCCTCGCGCATCAGGCCCAGGAGGAGGTGCTCTGGGCCGATCATGGAGTGGCCTAAGCGGCTCCCCTCCTCCCTTGCGTAGTGGAAAACCAGCCTGGCGCGATCGTCGTACCTGTTCATGCTCCCCTCTACCCACATTCTAGCCTAAAGGAGTCCGCACCGGGGGTTTGCGCCTGGGGTTACCTTGGCCCCAGGGGAGGTCCTTGTCGGGAACCTTGGCCTGGCGGGAGCAAAAGGGCCCAGCATCCGGTAAGATGCCCTTTAACCGGGGGCCAAGCCCCCTTTCGGGAGGGACGATGCCGGCGAGTAGCCTTGACGAACTGGTGGCGCTTTGCAAACGCAGGGGGTTTATCTTTCAGGGGTCCGAGATCTACGGGGGCCTCCAGGGGACCTACGACTACGGTCCTTTGGGGGTGGAGCTCAAGAACAACTTGAAGCAGGCCTGGTGGCGAAGGAACGTCTACGAGCGGGACGACATGGAGGGCCTGGATGCCAGCATCCTCACCCACCGCTTGGTCCTGCACTATTCCGGCCACGAGGCCACCTTCGCTGACCCCATGGTGGATAACCGCATCTCCAAGAAGCGCTACCGCCTGGACCATCTCCTTAAGGAGCAGCCGGAGGAGGTGCTCCGGAGGCTCTACCGGGCCATGGAGGTGGAGGAGGGTAACCTTCATGCCCTGGTCCAGGCCATGATGCAGGCCCCGGAAAGGGCTGGGGGGGCTATGACCGCAGCTGGGGTGCTGGATCCCGCCACCGCGGAGCCTGGGGACTGGACCCCACCCCGTTACTTCAACATGATGTTCAAGACCTACGTGGGCCCGGTGGAGGACGAAGCTTCCCTGGCCTACTTGCGTCCGGAGACCGCCCAGGGCATCTTCGTGAACTTCAAGAACGTCCTGGACAGCACGAGCCGGAAGCTTCCCTTCGGCATTGCCCAGATCGGCAAGGCTTTCCGCAACGAGATCACTCCCAGGAACTTCATCTTCCGGGTGCGGGAGTTCGAGCAGATGGAGATCGAGTACTTCGTCCGCCCGGGGGAGGACGAGTACTGGCACCGCTACTGGGTGGAGGAGAGGCTTCGGTGGTGGCAGGAGATGGGGCTAAGCCGGGATAACCTGGTGCCCTACGAGCAGCCCCCCGAGGAATTGGCCCACTACGCCAAGGCCACGGTGGACATCCTTTACCGCTTCCCCCATGGCCTCGAGGAGCTGGAGGGCATCGCCAACCGCACGGACTTTGACCTGGGGAGCCACACCAAGGACCAGGAAGAGCTTGGCATCACCGCCCGGGTGCTTAGAAACGAGCACTCCACCGCCCGCCTGGCTTACCGCGATCCCGATACCGGCAAGTGGTTTGTTCCCTACGTGATCGAGCCCTCGGCCGGGGTGGATCGGGGGGTCCTGGCCCTCTTGTCGGAGGCCTTCACCCGGGAGGAGCTTCCGAATGGGGAGGAGCGCATCGTCTTAAAGCTTAAGCCCCAGCTCGCCCCCATCAAGGTGGCGGTCATTCCCCTGGTCAAGAACCGCCCGGAGATCACCGAGTACGCCAAGCGCTTGAAGGCCAGGCTCCAGGCCCTGGGCTTGGGCCGGATCCTCTACGAGGACACCGGCAACATCGGCAAAGCCTACCGCCGCCACGACGAGGTGGGCACCCCCTTCGCCATCACCGTGGACTACGACACCATCGGGCAGAGCAAGGATGGGACCAGCCGGCTCAAGGACACGGTCACCGTGCGGGACCGGGACACCATGGAGCAGATCCGACTTCACGTGGACGAGCTGGAGGGGTTTTTGCGGGAGAAGCTCAGGTGGTAGTAGGTGAAGAAGGTCTGGGAGGCGAAAGCATGGTGGGCTTGTCGGTAACCAGGAAGGAGGGGAGAAGGTGAGGGTAGCCGTGGTAGGGGCCACGGGGGCCGTGGGACAGGAGATGGTGAAGGTCCTCGAGGCCCGGAACTTTCCCTTGAGTGAGCTTAGGCTGTACGCTTCCCCCCGCTCTGCGGGCAAGACCGTGGCTTTCCGGGGGGAGGCCATTCCGGTGGAGCCCCTTCCCGAGGGTCCTTTGCCCGTGGACCTGGTGCTGGCCAGCGCCGGGGGGTCCCTTTCCAAGGCCCTGGCCCCCGTTTGGGCCCAAGGGGGAGCCTTGGTGATCGACAACTCCAGCGCCTGGCGCTACGAGCCCCATGTGCCCCTGGTGGTGCCGGAGGTGAACCGGGAGAGGATCTTCCAGCACCAGGGCATCATTGCCAACCCCAACTGCACCACGGCCATCCTGGCCATGGCCCTTTGGCCCCTGCACCGGGCGTTTCGGGCGAAGCGGGTCATCGTGGCCACCTACCAGGCGGCCAGCGGGGCCGGGGCCAGGGGCATGGAGGAGCTTCTTAGGGAAACCCGCCGCCAGCTGCAGGGGGAAACGCCGGTGGCCGAGGTCTTCGCCCACCCCTTGCCCTTCAACGTCATTCCCCATATAGATACCTTCCAGGAAAACGGCTACACCCGCGAGGAGATGAAGGTGGTGTGGGAAACCCACAAGATTTTCGGGGATAGCTCCATCCGCATCAGCGCTACCGCGGTGCGGGTGCCTACCTTGAGGGCCCATGCCGAGGCGGTAAGCGTGGAGTTCGAAAGGCCCGTCTCCCCGGAGGCGGCCCGGGAGGTGCTGGCCCAGGCCCCAGGGGTGGAGGTGGTGGACGAGCCCCAGGCCAAGCGCTACCCCATGCCCCTCACGGCCAGCGGCAAGTGGAATGTGGAGGTGGGGAGGATCCGTCAGAGCTTGGCCTTTGACAACGGCCTGGACTTTTTCGTGGTGGGGGACCAGCTCTTAAAGGGAGCTGCCTTAAACGCTGTGCAGATCGCGGAGGAGTGGCTTAAAGGCGCTTAGCTTGTTCGTATCCTTCCCCGGGGTTGACAACCCCGGGGTTTGCCTTTACGATGATATCCAAATCGTTTTGGAGGATGCCGGTGCGCCTTAAGGATCTTGCCGCCCATCTTGGCCTTTCCGTGACCACAGTTTCCCGGGCCCTTGCAGGTTACAGCGACGTGGCTCCCGAGACCCGGAAGCGGGTTCTCGAAACGGCGGAGGCCCTAGGGTACCGCCCCCATCCCCTGGCCCGTCGCTTGCGCAAGGGCCGTACGGAGGCGGTGGGGATAGTGATTCCAGCTCCCAAGGGGCAGTTCGCTGATCCTTTTTTTCTGGAGCTCCTGACAGGGATTGGGGAAGCCCTCGGGGAAATAGGGTTAGACCTTCTGGTAACCGCTTGCCCCCCGGGTCCAGAGGAGCTGGACTGTTACCGGCACCTGGTGGAGGAACGACGGGTGGATGCTTTGGTGGTGGCCCGCACCCGGGTGCGGGATGAAAGGATCCTTTACCTTTTGGAGAAAGATTTTCCCTTTGTAGCCCACGGCAGGAGCCAGGGGGTGACGAAACCCTTTCCCTTTTTGGATATGGACGGTACCCTAGGATTCTACCGGGCCACGGTTCACCTCCTGGAGCTGGGCCACCGGCGAATTGCCTTTATCGGCGCTCCTCCCGAACTCAACTTCGCCCGGCACCGGCTTGAGGGTTACCTTTGGGCCATGCGGGAGGTGGGGCTAGAACCCCCAGAGGAGTACCTGCAGCAGGGGGATCTCACTGAGGAAGGGGGTCTGATGGCTGCTGAGGCCCTTTTAAGTCTCCCTGAGCCCCCCACTGCCATTTTGGCCGCCACCGACCGCATGGCCTGGGGAGTCCTGCATGCCCTCAAGAAGCGGGGTCTAAGGCCGGGTCAGCAGGTTTCCCTCATCGGCTACGATGACCTTCCCTTCAGCTCTTATACTGATCCGCCCCTTTCCACCCTGCGGCAACCCTTCAGGGAGGAAGGGCGCCGGTTGGTGGAGCTTCTCCTTGCCCGTCTCGAGGGAAGGCCGGTGGAGGAGCTCCGGGAGGTCTGGGTTCCGGAGTTGGTCCTGAGGGGCACGGATGGTCCGGCCCCTGTGTGACCCCTGAGCCGGGCGGGGAAAGGCCTGGCGAGAGGAGGTTTGGAATGCGCTGGCTGGTTTTGGGGTTGGTTCTGGCGGGGTTGGCCTGGGGCCAGGGAGGCGTGGTCTTCCTCTCCACCCAGCTTAGACCCCTGGAGGAGGCCCAGAAGATGCGCCAGGTGATCCTTAAGGACTTCCCGGGTCGGGTGGAGTTTATCCCGGAGGACACGGGTCCCTTCACCGACCGGGTTCTAGCTGAGGTCAGGGCAGGCCGGATTAGTGTGAGCCTTTTGGGTGGACTGCACGGGGATTTCCCCCCCTTCCTAGCTGCAGGAGCCTTGGATCCCTTGGACGATTTCTTGCCTCGCTTGGCTGATCGCCGCTTTCCCCAAAGCTTCCTGGGCTTGGCTAAGCTGGGCACTGGGAATACCTATTACGTCCCTTGGATGCAGGCCACTTACATCATGGTAGCTCACCGGGAGGCCCTCCGGTACTTGCCCCCCAGAGCGGACCTGAACGCCCTTACCTACTCCCAGCTTAAGGAATGGGCAGCCAATATGCAGCAGGCTACGGGAAGGAGGCTTTTGGGCTTTCCGGCGGGCCCCAGGGGATTGATTCACCGCTTCTTCCAGGGATACCTCTACCCCTCCTACACGGCGAGCGCGGTGGTGAGGTACCGGAGTCAGGAGGCAGAGGCGATGTGGCGGGAGTTCCGGGAGCTCTGGCGCTACGTTAATCCCCAGTCCACCACCTATGACTTTATGCAGGAGCCTCTTTTGGCCGGGGAGGTTCTGGTGGCCTGGGATCACACCGCCAGGCTTCTGGATGCGTTAAGGCAACGTCCCCAGGACTTCGTGGCCTTCCCTGCCCCCATCGGCCCCAGGGGAAGGGGCTTCATGCCGGTCCTGGCAGGGCTGGCGGTGCCCAAAGGAGCCCCTAACCGGGCGGGTGCTTTGGAGCTCATTGAGTACCTGACCCGGCCTTCGGTGCAGTTGACTACCCTCCGGGAAGTGGGTTTCTTCCCCGTGGTGGACGTGCGCCTACCCCCGGACCTTCCCCAGGGCATCCGTATGGCTGCGGAGGCCATTGCCCGCCAGGCGGGTGGAAGCGCTGCCTTGCCAAGTCTCCTTCCCGTGGGTCTAGGGGCCAAGGGCGGGGAGTTCAATAAGGTTTACGTGGACACCTTTGCCCGCATCGTTCTTAGAGGCGAGGACATCCGCCGGGTTCTGGATCAGGAAGCGGCTAACTTGCGGCGGATCATGCAGGAGACCGGGGCTCCCTGCTGGGCTCCCGATCCCCCGAGCCGAGGGGCTTGCCCGGTGGAGTAGGCCATGCGGCGGGAGGCCCTCACCCCTTACCTCTTGGTTCTTCCTGCTACCCTCTTCCTGCTTTTCCTGTTCCTGGCCCCCCTGGTGGAGGTGGTTCTCCTCTCCTTGCGGGAGGGAGAGGGGTGGGGCCTCCAAGCCTATCAACGGATGGGCAGGGACCTGTACTTTAAAGATGCTCTGAGGAATACCCTTCTCCTCACCGCAATCGTCGTTCCCCTCCAGGTGGCTTTGGCCCTGGTTATGGCCCTCCTGGTGCAGGGGCTTAAACGGGGACGGGACCTCTTCCTCTACTTCTGGACCCTTCCTTTGGGCATTTCCGACCTGGCGGCGGGAATTGTGTGGCTGGCGATTTTCACCGAGAGGGGTTACCTGAACACCTTCCTCCAGGCCTTTGGGCTTCTGGAGATGCCCAGACTATGGCTTAGCTACGAGACCCCTCTTTTTCTCTTTCTGGCGGTGGTGGTAGCCGAGTTGTGGCGGGCCACGGCCCTGGTCTTCGTGATCCTGGTCGCAGGGGTGCAACTTATACCCAAGGAGTACGGGGAAGCGGCGGAGGTCTTCGGCGCCACACCCTGGCGACGCTTCTTGCGGGTTACCCTGCCTCTTCTCAAACCCAGCCTCCAGGCTGCCCTTATCCTCAGGACCATCTTGGCCTTTGAAGTCTTTGCCGTGGTCCTGGCGTTGGGTGGGCGGAATCTTCCGGTGCTGGCGGGAGAGGCCTACTACTGGTACACCGCTTACCAGAACCCTCAGGTGGCGGCGGCTTACGCGGTTCTTATTCTCCTCATCTCTGTTCTGGCGACTTTGGCCTATCTGCGCCTTCTCCGGGTGCGGCCGGAGGTGGGAGCATGAGGCGGGTGGCCCTGGTTTACTACAGCTTGGCCCTCCTTCTGGTTCTTTGGGTGGCGTTCCCTATCTACCTCCTGGCCTCCCTGGCCCTATCCGAGCGCCAGGCGGTTTTCGCCTACCCCAAACCCCTTTACCCCTCCCCCCTTTCCCTGGAGGTCCTAAGGGCTTTCCTGGAGGTGCCTGGGGTGGGGAAGGCCCTGGGCAACAGCTTGCTGGTGGCGGCCCTCACCATGCTGTTCTCCCTCCTTTTGGGAGCCCCTGCGGGCTACGCTTTGGCCCGCTACCGTTTTCGGGGGGCTGATCTCTTCCGGATCCTGGTGCTCATGACCCGGGCCTTTCCCTTGGCCATCCTGGCCATTCCCCTGGCGGTGCGCTTCATCCGCTTGGGCCTTTACGACACCCCTTTGGGGGTGGCCTTGGTGCACACCGCCTTGGCCCTGCCCTTTGCGGTCCTGGTCACCTATAGCCTCTTCGTTTCCGTTCCCAGGGAGCTGGAGGAGGCTGCCTGGACCCTGGGTTGCACCAAGGTGCAGGCCTTTTTCAAGGTGGTTCTCCCCCTTGCCCTCCCCGGGCTTGCGGCCACGGGGATCTTCGCCTTCATCATCTCCTGGAACGAGGTTTTCGCTGCCACCCTACTTACGCTGAGGGAGAGGACTTTGACCGCCTTACTGCTGACCTTGCTTCACGATTCCCCTTTACCCTTCCGCTTTGCTGGGGGGTTTATCCTGGTGGTTCCGGCCCTGCTCTTCATCTTTGCCATGAGACGCTATCTGTTTGCCCTGTTTGGCATCGCTAGCCGTTAGGAGGTAGGGAGTGGCTCGAGTCCTGGTGGAAGGAGTGGAAAAAAGCTTCGGGCGCACCCGGGTGCTGAAGGGGGTGGACCTCGAGGTCCAAGACCGGGAGTTCCTGGTGCTCCTGGGGCCCTCTGGTTGCGGCAAGACCACCCTCCTGCGCATCGTGGCCGGGTTGGAGTGGCCGGATAGGGGCCGGGTTTTCCTGGGGGAAAGGGAGGTGACCCACCTCCCCCCGAGGGCCCGGGGTCTGGCCATGGTCTTCCAAAACTATGCGGTCTTCCCCCATCTCACAGTTTTTGAAAACATCGCCTTTGGCCTTAGGATGCGCCGCCTGCCGGAAAGGGTGGTACGGGAGAAGGTGGGGTGGGCGGCGGAGCTTCTGCGCATCGGTGAGCTTCTTTCCCGGTACCCGGCCCAGCTTTCCGGAGGCCAGAGGCAACGGGTGGCGGTGGCCAGGGCTTTGGCGGTGGAGCCTGAGGTGCTTCTGATGGACGAGCCCCTTTCCAACTTGGATGCCCTTTTGCGGTTGGAGCTCAGGGCTGAGCTCAAGCGCCTTTTAAAGGAGGCGGGAATCACCACCCTCTACGTGACCCATGACCAGGTGGAGGCCATGGGCATGGCGGACCGCATCGCGGTGATGCGGGAAGGGGAGATCGTCCAGTGCGACCTCCCCCTCGAGGTGTACCGGAACCCTCGGGATACCTTTGTGGGGGGCTTTCTGGGAAATCCTCCTATGAACTTCCTGCGCCTGGGGCCAGGGGCTGCTTCTACCCTTCTGGGGAGGTCCTTTTCCTGTGAGGTCCTGGTAGGGGTGAGGCCTGAGGACCTGGAGGTGTATGGGGCGGAGGTGCCGGGGGCTTTTCCCGGGCGGGTACTGGTGGTGGAACCCCTGGGTCCCCACCAGTTGGTTACCCTGGAGGCCTTTGGCCAAGCCCTGAAGGCCACGGTGCCTTCTTCCCTTCCCCTGAGGCCAGGCGAGGAGGTGTGGCTTAAGGCTTCCCCCGAAGGGGTGCGCCTCTTTGATCCCCAGACGGGCCGGGCCTGGTCGGAGGTGGAGCGTGCCCCTTGACCGGGTTAAGGAGGCCGAGGGCATATTACGGGCCAACGACCGGGGCGGGTACA
This sequence comes from Thermus antranikianii DSM 12462, assembly GCF_000423905.1. Classification (NCBI taxonomy): domain Bacteria; kingdom Thermotogati; phylum Deinococcota; class Deinococci; order Thermales; family Thermaceae; genus Thermus; species Thermus antranikianii. The sequence continues at coordinate 97,059 of NZ_AUIW01000002.1, forward strand.
CGGTGCCCGCCCAGGGTCTCTATCCTTTCCAGTGGCTCTGGGATAGTGGCTTTGTGGCTCTGGGCTGGGCGGTTCTGGACGGGGATCGGGCCTTTGCTGAGCTGGAAACCCTATTCCTGGGACAGTGGGAAAACGGGTTCCTCCCCCACATCGTCTTCCACCGGGAGGACGCTGGCTACTTTCCAGGGCCTGAGATTTGGGGAAGCGGGCGGAAGCCCCAGACCTCAGGTATCACCCAGCCTCCTTTTCTAGCTCCGGTGCTCCTTCACCTGGCTCGCAAGTTTGGAGAGAAGGGTAAGGCCCAGGCCCGGAAACTTTACCCCCGGCTTCTGGCCCTCCACCGCTTTCTTCACCTTTATCGGGATCCTGAGGGCACGGGCCTGGTGGCGGTTCTTCACCCTTGGGAAACAGGGATGGACAATAGCCCCGCTTGGGACCTGCCCCTGAAGAGGGTCCCCCGCTACCCCGTCCCCCCTGAGGCCCGGCGGGACACAAAGCACGTGCCCCCAGAGGAGCGCCCCCGGCTGGAGGATTACGAACGTTACCTTTACCTGGTTTCCCTCTTTCGGAGCCTAAACTACGACCCAGCCTCTTGCTACCGCGAAAGCCCTTTTCGGGTGGTGGATGTAGGGTTCAACGCCCTCTTGTTGTTTGCCGACGAGGCTCTGGTGGAGCTGGCCGGGCTTTTGGGGGAGGATCCCTCGGAGCCTCGAGGCTGGTGGCAGAGGGGTCTTTCGGCCTTGGAGGCCCTTTGGGATGAGGAGGCCGGGCTTTACCGTTCCTTGGATCTTTTCTCCGGCAAGAGGATTCCCCGGGCCACCTCGGCGGGTTTTCTCCCCCTTTTGCTTCCTTTGCCCCGTTCCCGAGCGGAGCGTCTCCTCACTACCTTCCGGTCCTGGGCAGGGGAAGCCAGGTACCTTTTCCCCAGCGTCCTTCCCTCAGCCTTGTACTTTGAGGCCAGGCGCTACTGGCGGGGCCCGGTCTGGGCTCCGGTCAACTGGCTTTTGGCTTGGGGGCTGGTTCGCCAGGGTTTCCACGAGGAGGCGGCCCGTCTAAAGAAGGACCTTCTGGCCTTGGTGGAGGGATCGGGTTTCCGCGAGTACTACCACCCCTTCACGGGGGAGGGCTTGGGGGGGCGGGGGTTTTCCTGGACGGCAGCCCTTTACTTGGCCTGGGTCCAGGGTCAGGATTCGCTTCCCGTGGGGTCAGGGTAAGGGAACTCCTGAGGTTTGCGCAACCTAAGCCAGAACTCCCGGTTTCCCTCCTTCCCTGGCAAGGGGCTTTCCCTTTCCCCCAGCACCTGAAAGCCCAGCTCCCGGGCCTTCTCCCGCACCCGGGCCAGGGCCTTTTGCCGCATGGCCTCGTCCCGCACCACCCCCTTGTGCGCTCCCGGGCCCAGTTCGAACTGGGGCTTCACCAGGATGAGGGCCTCGCCTCCCGGCTTAAGGAGCTCCTTTACCTTGGGCAGAAGCAGGGTGGAGGAGATGAAGGAAACGTCCATCACCACCAGGTCCACGGTCTCGGGAAGAAGGAGGCTCCTGGCGTCCTGCTCCTCGAAGCTCACCACCCGGGAATCCTCCCTTAGGCGGGGGTGGAGCTGATTCCTGCCCACGTCCACCGCGTAGACCCGCTTGATACCCCTTTCCAGGAGCACCTGGGTGAACCCGCCGGTGCTGGCCCCGATGTCCGCGGCCACCTTGTCCTTCACCTCTATGGAGAAGGCCTCGAGGGCACCCAGGAGCTTGTAGGCTCCCCGGCTCACGTACCGTTCCGGGGAGAGGACCTCCACCTGGGCTCCTTCCGGCACCCTGTGGGCGGGCTTGGTCACCACCTGCCCGGCCACCTTGACCTGGCCGGATTGGATAAGCCTTTGGGCCTTCTCCCGGCTTTCCGCCAGGCCCCTTTCCACCAGGTAGCGATCCAGCCTCACGAGGGGTATTATGCCGGGGGATGGACCTCTCGGGGCCCTGGTACATCCTGGAGGGAGAGCCTGGGGAACACCTGGTTTTGGAGGTCTTGGGGCAAAGGCTTTCCGGTATCTGGACCTCCGAGGCCTTGGCCCAGGGCTTCCTGGCCCGTCATGCTGAGCTCGGGATGCGGGTAAGCGCCCTAGAGACCCGGGCCTTGAAGGAGGCCTTCCTCAGGGCCCTGAGGATGCTCAAGGTGGATGGGGTCCTGGTGGATTACGAACCTGGGGCCCACCGGGCTCGCATGGCCCGGGTGGAGGTGCTTTTGGAGGAGGTTCGGCATGCGTAGGTGGATTGCAGCGTTTTTGGTGGTTTTGGCCTTGGGTTTGGCCCAGCGCGGTGAGGTGAACCTGGGGAGTCCCTTTGGAGTGCAGGGGGGTTTGCGCTTTCCCCTGGTACCTTCCCTGGTGGATGGGCGGGTGTATGGAGGCGTGGGCCTCGAGGCTATGGGAGGTGGGGTGGACCTGCTTCTGAAGCTTCCCCTCACCGATCTCTACCTGGGCCTTGGGGGGTTTTATGGCACGGGGCCCGCCCTTACCCTGCCCCAGGATGCCCGGGGCCATGGGGGCCTACGGGCGGTCTTGGGCACCTGGCTCAACCTGCCCCTGCCTCTTCTCGGGGTGTACGTGGAGGTGCACCCCACCCTCTACCTCGCTCCGAGCACGGGCTTCGGCGTGGGAGGGGCGGTGGGGGTTAGCGTGGGGCTTTAGTCCCCTCTACTGAGGCCGGTAGCCCTCCTTGAGGGGCACGATACGGTTCATCACCAGCCGCCCTGGGCGGGAGTCTACCGGGTCCTGCCAGAAGTAACCCAGCCTCTCCAGCTGGTAGCGGGTCTCCGGTGGATCCTGGGCCACGCTGGGTTCGATGAAGCCCTGCTTGACCTCGAGGGCTTTTGGGTTCAGGTTCTTCAGGAAATCCCCACCCTCCTCGGGGTCCTCGGTTAGGAATAGCCTGTTGTAAAGCCTGAACTCCACGGGCAGGGCGTGCCGGGCGGAAACCCAGTGGATGACCCCTTGGGGCTTGATGCCATCCTCAGGGTTGGCCCCCAGGGTGCCGGGAACGATGCGGGCCTTCAGAAGCTTCACCTCCCCGTTTTCCTCCACCACGTCTTCCAGCTCCATCACGTAGGCGTGCCGCAGGCGTACCCTTTGCCCCGGGGCGAAGCGCTTCCAGCCCTTGGGGGGATTGAGGCTGAAATCGGACCGCTCTATGTAAATCTCCTGGGAGAAGGGTAGGGGTCTCTTCCCCTCCTTGCCGATGTCCCTGGGCCAGTAGGGGGCTTCGAGCCACTCCTCCCCCTGGTAGTTGGTGAGGACCACCTTTAGGGGTTCCAAAACCCCTAAGACCCTGGGGGCGATGGGATTCAGATCGTCCCGCACCACCTCCTCGAAGAGCTCGATCTCGATGCGGGCCTCGTTTCGGGAGATGCCGGTGCGCCGCACAAACTCCCTTATAGCCTCCGGGCGCACCCCCCGCCGCCTTAGGGCCCTTAGGGTGGGAAGCCTAGGGTCGTCCCAGCCCGTGACGAAGCCCCCCTCCACCAGCTTGATGAGCTTCCGCTTGGAGAGCACCGTGTGGGTGAGGTCCAGCCGGGCGAACTCGTACTGGTAGGGCCTAGGGGAAAGGGGAAGGCCGCACTTCCCCTTCAGGTTCTCGATCACCCAGTCGTAGATGGCTCGGTTGTTCTCGAACTCCAGGGTGCAAAGGGAGTGGCTGACGCCTTCGATGAGGTCCTCGAGGGGGTGGGCGTAGTCGTAAAGGGGATAGATAACCCAGCGGTTTCCCGCGTGGTAGTGAGGGGCGTGCACGATACGGTAAAGCACGGGGTCCCGGAGCTTGAAGTTGGGATGGGCAGGGTCGATCTTGGCCCTTAGGACCCGGCTTCCCGTGGGGAACTCCCCCCGGCGCATCCTTTCAAAGAGTTCCAGGTTTTCCTCCACGCTCCGGTTCCGGTAGGGGCTTGGCTTTCCCTGGGCCCTGAGCTCGCTCATCTCCTCTTCCGAGAGGTCGTCCACGTAGGCCTTGCCCTCCCGGATGAGCTCGAGGGCGCACTGGTACATGGTTTCAAAGTAGTCGGAGGCGTAGAGGACCCTATCGGGGGTGAAGCCCAGCCAGCGCACGTCCTCCTCTATGGCCCGGGCGTACTCCTCCTTTTCCGTTTCTGGATTGGTATCGTCGTAGCGCAGGTTGCACTCGCCTCCATAGTCCAGGGCCAGGCCGAAGTTCAGCACGATGCTTCGGGCATGGCCAATGTGCAAATAGCCGTTGGGTTCCGGAGGGAAGCGGGTGAGGAGCTTCGGGTACCTTCCTTCCCGCAGGTCCTTCTCCACGATCTCGGTGATGAAGCAAGGGGGAACGAGGCCCATAAGGGGAGTATAGCCCTTGCCAGCTGCTCAGAACCTTCCTAAGGCCCCAAGGCTATGCTTTTCAAAACCTAGGCGGCCGTTTCTCGAAGAAGGCCCGGATGCCCTCCTTTAGGTCCCCGGTTTCCCGGACCCAGGCGTTGGCCAAGGCCGCCAGGCGGAAGCCGTCCTCGAGGCCCATCCCCGGCAAGGCCAGGAGAAGCTCCTTGGTGAGGCGCAAGGAGGTGGGGGCGTTCTTGGCCAACTCCTCCGCAAGAGCCAGGGCTTCCTCCAGGGCTTTACCGGGCCTGGCGATGCGGTTGGCCAGGCCCAACGCCTTGGCCTCCTCCGCCCCCACCAGGCGGCCCGTGAGGAGGAGGTCCTTGGCCACCTTTTCTCCCACGGCCCGCACCAGGATCACGGAAACCAAAGCGGCCACAAAGCCGATCTTCACCTCGGTGTAGCCCAGCTTGGCCTCCTGGTCCATGACCAAAAGGTCGCAGGCGGTGGCCAAACCTGCCCCGCCCGCCACTGCCGGCCCGTTCACCGCGGCCACCGTGGGTTTGGGGAAGGTGTAGAGGCGGTGGAAGAGGCGCATGAGGGAAAGGGAATGGCGGTAGTTCTCCTCGGCTCCGAGCTCCGTCACCTTCTCCAAAAAGGCCAGGTCGGCTCCGGCACTGAAGGCGCTTCCCCTGCCCGAAAGGACCAGGACCCGGGCCTCGGGGTCCTTCTCCGCCTCCTCGAGGGCCTGCAAAAGCCCCTCCACCATCTCGGGGGAAAGGGGGTTTCTCCGCTCTGGGTCGTTGAGGAAAACCCGATAGATCCGACCTCTCTCCACCTGGACCATGCCCCCATTGTAGGCGCTGGGGTTTTCTTGCTACACTCCCCTTAGCCCGCAAGCCATGCAGGGAGAGCCCGCGGGCGAGGAGGTGGTGTAGATAAAGGAGTACCTGGTTAACGAGCGCATCCGCGTGCGGCAGGTTCGGGTGATTGGACCGGACGGTCAACAACTGGGCATCATGGACACCCGGGAAGCCTTGCGCCTGGCGGAGGAGCAGGACCTGGACCTGGTGCTGGTGGGTCCCACCGCCGATCCTCCCGTGGCCCGCATCATGGACTACTCCAAGTGGCGTTATGAGCAGCAGGTGGCGGAGAAGGAGGCCCGCAAAAAGGCCAAGCGCACCGAGGTGAAGTCCATCAAGTTCCGGGTCAAGATCGACGACCACGACTATCAGACCAAGCTGAACCATATCAAGCGCTTCCTGGCCGAAGGCCACAAGGTCAAGGTCACCATCATGTTCCGGGGACGGGAGATGTCCCATCCTGAGCTGGGGGAGAAGCTTCTTGAGCGGGTGGCCGAGGACCTGAAGGGCCTGGCCGTGGTGGAGATGAAGCCCGAGCTGCTGGGCCGGGATATGAACATGCTTCTGGCGCCAGCCAAGGTGTCGGCCCCCTAAGGGGTAAGATGGCGCAAGCCTAGGTCAGCCCCATGGGGGCTAAATGGCGTAAGCCTAGACCTTTTCGCCCCCCTTTGGTATAGTGTGAGGGCTTTGGGGAGCCCGCAAGACCCCGGTTGGGGCGCTTCCCAGGGCTTGGAGGAAGGGTATGCCGAAGATGAAGACCCACAAGGGCGCCAAGAAGCGGGTAAAGGTGACCGCTTCGGGCAAGGTGATGGCCATGAAGACGGGAAAGCGGCACCTCAACTGGCACAAGTCCGGGAAGACCATCCGTCAGAAGGGGCGGAAGTTCGCCCTGGCCCAGGCGGAGGCGGAGCGTGTAAAGCTCCTCCTGCCCTACGAGTGAGGAGGTAGGGAATGCCGCGCGCCAAAACGGGTGTCGTTCGCCGCAGGAGGCACAAGAAGATCCTCAAGCTGGCCAAGGGATATTGGGGCCTCCGCTCCAAGAGCTTCCGCAAGGCCCGGGAAACCCTCTTCGCTGCGGGCAACTATGCTTACGCCCACCGCAAGCGCAAGAAGCGGGATTTCCGCAGGCTCTGGATCGTGCGCATCAATGCCGCCTGCCGCCAGCACGGCCTAAACTACTCCAGCTTTATCCACGGCTTGAAGAAGGCGGGGGTGGAGCTGGACCGCAAGGTGCTGGCCGATTTAGCGGTGCGGGAACCCCAGGTCTTTGCTGAGCTGGTGGAGAAGGCCAAGGCGGCCCGCGCCTAAGGTGTTGTTTTCCGTGATCCGCCGTCCGGGTCCCGTGCAGATCTGGCGGCGGGTTTCCTATTGCGCCCATGCCTCCGGAACTTTACGTGATCCTGGTGGCCGCCCTACCGGTGGTGGAGCTGAGGGGAGCCATTCCCCTGGGGTTGGCCCTGGGGCTTTCCCCCGGGAAGGCTTTCCTGCTGGCCCTCTTGGGTAACCTGCTGGTGGCCCCGGTGGCCCTCTTCCTCCTGCCTTGGGCGGTGGCGCTTTTGACCCGGGTTCCCTTTCTGGCCAAGCTCTGGGCAGCCCTCGAGGCCCGGGTGCGCCTCAAGGGGGAGGAGCAGGTGCAGCGCCTGGGGGCCCTGGGCCTTTTCCTTTTCGTGGCCGTGCCCTTGCCGGGCACCGGGGCCTGGAGCGGGGCGGTGCTGGCGGTGGTCTTGGGCCTAAAAAGGCGCTACGCCCTCCTGGCCATCTCCCTGGGGGTGCTGGCTGCCGGGCTTATCGTTCTCCTCCTTACGGGTGGAGCGGTGGCCGGGCTAAACTACCTGCGATGATGCCCGTCCTCCTACCCCTTTCCTATGCCCTGGGCGCCTTACCCTTGGGGTACTGGCTGGCCAGGCGGCGGGGGGTGGACCTGCGCACGGCAAGCCCCTATACCCTGGGTTTGGAAACGGCCTTGAGGCGGCTGGGGCTGGGCCTTACCCTTTTGGCCTTCCTCCTGGACTTCGCCAAGGGGTACTTGCCCCTGGCCCTAGGGAGGGGCTTGGGGCTTGGCGTGGAGGAGCTTTTGGCCCTGGGGGTGGCGGTCTACCTGGGCCACCTTTATCCCCTCTTCTTCCGGGATCCCTGGCCCCTTCGGGCCAAGGGGGCGGGGGTTCTTTTGGGGGTGCTGGCGGGGTTACCCCTGGAGCCAGCCTGGGGCATGGTCCCCGTGGCCTTGGGCCTTGCCCTTTACGCCCTCACGGGCTATGCCTCCTTGGGGGCCCTGGGGCTTCCCTTGGGCCTCTTTGGCGTCCTTCTTTTCGGTGGGTTTCCCCTTGGAGCCAAGGTCCTTGGGGGCCTGCTTTTTCTCCTGGCCCTTTGGCGCTACAAGGAGAACCTGGGCCGTATCCTGGAAGGCACCGAGCCCAGGCTGGGTAGCCCCCTGCCCTTGCCCTCGCAAAGGCAGGTGGTTTGCGCCTTTCTCATCCATCCCCTCACGGTGGAGGATTTCTGGCAGAGCCCCCGTTTCCGCTGGGCCCGGCCCCTGGTGCGCCTGGGACTTCTGAAGCAGGCCTGGATAGAACGTTTGGCGGAGCTTTTCCGCCCCATGAAGGTGGGGGAGGTAAGGGGAGTGAGGACGGCGGATGGCCGGGAGGTCCTATGCCACCTCATCTCCGCTCCCCTTCTGCCCCACCAGATCAAGGCTAAGCCGGAGCTGGCGGTAAGGCGGGCCATCCAAGGGGCCAGGCTTGCCAAGGAGCTTGGGGCCACGGTGGTGGGCCTGGGGGCCTTTTGGAGCGTGGTGGGGGAGAAGGGTAAGAGGGTACAGGAGGCGGTGCCGGATATAGAGGTGACGAACGGGGGGGCCTACACCGCGGGCACCGTCAAAGCGGCCATTCCCGGCATCCTGGCCCACTTTGCCCAAAGCGGCAAGGACCTGAGAAACACCACGGCGGCGGTGGTAGGGGCGAACGGGGTGGTGGCCTTCGGCATCGCCCGGCAGATCGCTCCCTTGGTGGGGCGGCTTATCCTGGTGGGCCGGGACCGGGAGCGCCTGGAGAAGTCGGCGGAAAGCCTTCGGAAAAACCTGGAGCGAAAGGGGCAAGCGCCTGAGATCCAGGTGACCACCGAGGTGGCCGCCATCCGGGAGGCGGACCTGGTCTTCACCGCCACCAGCGATCCGAACCCGGTGATCTACCCTGAGCACGTGAAGCCGGGAGCCTGGATCTACGACGAGGGCGTGCCCCCCGACGTGCATCCCTCGGTTAGAGAGGTACCTGGGGTCAGGGTCATCCCCGGGGGTGTGGTGCGGCTTCCCGGGAGGGCAAAGGCCACCTTAGACCTTCACTTCGGTGCCCCCGACCAGGTGCCTGCCTGCCTGGCGGAGACCATGATCCTGGCGGCGGAGGAAGCCTTTGATCGCAAGAGCCTGGGGGGCGAGGTGAAGGCGGAGAACATCCAGTTCTTCGTGGAGCGGGCGGAGGCCTTGGGGTTTAAGGTGGTGGAGTGATGTGGCTTCTCCTCTCCCCCACGGTCCTCGAGGCCCCCTTCCTCCGGGGCGAACCCTTCTCCTTCCTGGGGAGGAAGGGGCTTAGGGGAGAGGGTTTCGTCTGGCTGGAAACCGGGATCGGCAAGGTGAACGCGGCCCTTACCCTGGCCGCCTGGGCCAGCCAGGATTCTGTGGAGAAGGCCTTGCTTTTCGGCATCGCCGGGGCCTACCCGGGCTCGGGCCTCCTTCCTGGGGATGTGGTCCTGGTGGGGGAGGAGGTGGAGGCGGACCTGGGTACCCAAGAGGGCCTTAAGCCCTTGGGCTTTCCCGCCTTGGAGGTGGGAGGAAAGGCCTACTACAACCGATTTCCCCTGGATCCGGGCCTTACCCGGGCTTTGGCCCGGATGTTGGGCCTCCGGGTGGTGGTGGGGCTCACCCGGGACCGGGTTTCGGAAAACCCGGGGGAGGCGGAGGCCCTGGCCTCGCGCTGGGGGGCCCAGGTGGAGAGCATGGAGGGAGCCGCCTTCGCCCGAGCGTGCCTGGCCCTGGGCATCCCGGGGGTGGAGGTTCGGGCTATTTCCAATCCGGCAGGGGTGCGGGACAAGGGAGCGTGGAGGATTCCCTTGGCGGTGAGGGCTTTGGAGGGAACCTTGGCCCCCATCCTTGGGGGAGCCTTCCCGGAGGGGCTCCAAGGATAATCCCTTGTTCGCCTGGGGTGTCCCCTGGCCGAAAGCGAGGTGGGCTTTGAAGGGGAGCTTTTCCAGGGCGCTCACCTGCTAGGAAACCCTGGGCGGACGGCGGAACCGGGGGAGAAGACAAACCCCCACCCGGGGGGTCCGGGTGGGGGACTATATTTCCCTTAGCCCTTCCGCCGGAAGAAGGCTTCCGCCTTGTCCCAGTTCAGCACGTTCCAGATGGCCTGGAGGTAGTCAGCCCGGCGGTTTTGGTACTTGAGGTAATAGGCGTGCTCCCACACGTCGATGCCCACGATGGGGGTGAACCCCTCCATGATGGGGTTGTCCTGGTTGGGGGTGGAGATGACGTGGAGCTTGCCGAAGGGATCCTTGACCAGCCAGGCCCAGCCGGAGCCGAAACGGGCCATGGCCGCTTGGGTGAGCTTTTCCTTCAGGGCAGCGAAGCCCCCAAACTGCTCGTCGATGGCCTTTTTGAGTTCCCCCACCGGCTCTTTAGCCCCCCCGGGGGTTAGAAGCTCCCAAAAGAGGCTATGGTTCAGGTGCCCACCCCCGTTGTTGCGCACCGCGGTCTGGATGTCCGCGGGCAGGGCGGCCAGGTGGCGCAGGAGCACTTCCACCTCCACCCCGTGCAGGTAGGGGTACTTCTCTAAGGCGGCATTCAGGTTGTTCACATAAGCCCCGTGGTGCTTCTGGTGGTGGATCTCCATGGTCTTGGCGTCGATGTGGGGCTCGAGGGCCTCGTACGGGTAACCCAGTTCCGGTAGCTTAAACGGATACGGCATACTTCACCTCCCAAACCTCACTATAGGGGTGCCCACCCGGCTTGGGGGTGGGCATTCTCACAAATGGCCTCAAGCCTCATGGGGTTTGGCCAGCTTCACGGGAACCACGATGCGGTCAAACTCCTCCTCCGTGAGGTAGCCCAGCTCCAAGGCAGCTTGCTTCAAGGTCTTCTTTTCCTTGATGGCTTTCTTCACGATCTCCGCCGCCTTGTCGTAGCCGATGGCCTTGTTCAAGGCGGTGGCCAGCATGGGGTTTTTCTGGAGGTGTTCCTCTATCCGTTCTAGGTTGGGCTCTATCCCCTTGGCCAGATGCTCGTTGAAGGATTCCATGGCGTCGGCCAGGAGCTTGATGGATTCGAGGGCGGCATCCACCATCACCGGCTTGAAGACGTTGAGCTGGAAGTTCCCCTGGCTTCCGGCAAAGGCCACGGCGTGGTCGTTGCCAAAGACCCGCACCACCACCATGGTGAGGGCCTCCACCTGGGTGGGGTTCACCTTGCCGGGCATGATGGAGGACCCAGGCTCGTTGGCGGGGATGAAGATCTCCCCGATGCCCCCATAGGGCCCGGAGGCCAGCCAGCGGATATCGTTGCCGATTTTCATCAGGGCCCCGGCCAGGGTGCGCAAGGACCCCATCACCTGCACCAGCTCATCGTGGGCGGCCAAAGCGGCGAAGCGGTTCTCCGCCACCTTAAAGGGCAGGCCGGTTTCCTCGGCCAGGTAATGGGCCACCCGTTCCCCGAACCGGGGGTGGGCGTTCAGGCCCGTGCCCACCGCCGTGCCGCCGATGGCCAAGTTATAAAGCCCTTTTCCCGCCTCCTTGACCATGGCCAGGGTGTTCTTAAGCTGGGCCGCCCAGCTTCCCACCTCCTGCCCCAGGGTGATGGGTACGGCGTCCATCAGGTGGGTGCGCCCCACCTTCACGATGCCGTCGAAGGCCTTGGCCTTTTCCTCGAAGGTGGCGATGAGGGCCTCCGCCGCCGGGTAAAGCCTTTGGTGGAGGGCCAAAGCCACGGCCACGTACATGGCGGTGGGGAAGGTATCGTTGCTGCTCTGACCCCGGTTCACGTGGTCGTTGGGGTGAACGTACTTGGAGCCCAGGGGCTTTCCCAGAAGCTCCGAGGCTCGGTTGGCGATGACCTCGTTCACGTTCATGTTGGTCTGGGTGCCGCTTCCCGTCTGGAAGACCACCAGGGGGAAGTGGTCGTCCAGCTTCCCGGCGATGACCTCCTCCGCCGCCTGGATGATGGCCCGGGCGATCTCCTCCGGAAGCTCACCCAACTCGAGGTTGGCTCTGGCTGCCGCTTTCTTCAGCAGGCCGTAGGCCCGGATCACCTCCAAGGGCATGCGGAAGCGCCAGGCGCCGATTTTGAAGTGCTCGAGGGAGCGCTGGGTCTGGGCACCCCAGTAGCGGTCCGCCGGTACCTTGACCTCGCCCATGGTGTCCCGTTCGATCCGGTATTCCATACCGCACCTCCAGCCCGATTTTACGCCTCCTCCTCGTAGGGCTCGTGGAGCTTGACGGGTTTCCCCCTAAGCCCTGCGCGGAGGTTAAGCCACTCCACCAGCACGGCGAAGCCCATGGCGAAGTACACGTACCCCTTGGGGATGTGTACCCCCATGCCCTCGGCCACCAGGGTGAAGCCCACCAAAAGCAGGAAGGAAAGGGCCAGCATCTTCACCGTGGGGTGCTGGTTCACGAAGGCGTAGATGCCCTTGGAGGCCAGGAGCATGATGGCCACGGAGAGGAGGATGGCCGCCACCATGACGGGTATGAAGCGGGTGAGGCCCACGGCGGTGATGACGGAGTCTATGGAGAAGACGATATCCAGAAGAAGCACCTGCCCGATCACCGAGGCAAAGGAGGGAGCCACCCTTTTCACCGCATGGCCGGGTTCCCCTTCCAGCTTTTCGTGGATTTCCTTAACCGATTTGTAGATGAGGAATAGTCCCCCGGCGATCAGAACCAGGTCCTTGCCCGTCACCTCGTGGCCCAAGAGGGCGAAGAGGGGTTTTTTCAAGGCCATGATCCAGGCGATGGAAAGGAGGAAAAGGATGCGGGTCAGGGCAGCCATGGAGAGGCCCAGCATCCGGGCCCGGTCCTGCTGCCCTTTGGGCAGTTTGGAGGCCAGGATGCTGATGAAGATGACGTTGTCTATACCCAAGACCACTTCTAGCACCGTGAGGGTTATGAGGGCCACCCAGACCTCGGGGTTGGTGAGCCAGTCCATGGGAAGGAGTTTACATGGCCGCGTAGACTGGGGGGCATGGTGGACGTGCTCATCGTGGGGGCTGGGCCCGTGGGCCTGGCGGCGGGTATCGAGGCCAAGCGCCGGGGCCTGAGCCACCTGATCCTGGAAAGGGGCACGGTGGCGGAAACCATCTACCGCTTCCCCCGGCGGATGGTCTTCTTCTCCGAGTCCAAGAACATCGAGATCGGGGGCCACCCTTTGGTGTCCCAAGGACCCAAGCCCACCCGCCTCGAGGCGCTTCTCTACTACCAGAAGGTGGCGGAACGCGAGGGGCTTCGGGTCCTCACCTACACGGAGGCGGTGGGCATTGAAGGGGAGGAAGGAGCCTTTAAGGTCTTGGCCCGGGATCGGTTTGGGGAGAAGGCCTTTCCTGCCCGGTACGTGGTGGTGGCCACGGGTTACTTCGGAAACCCTAACCGCCTGGGGGTGCCGGGAGAGGACTTGCCTCACGTGTTTTACCGCTACGAGGAGGCAGCTCCCTTCTTCGGCAGGAAGGTGGCGGTGGTGGGGGGGAGCAACTCGGCGGTGGAGGTGGCCTTGGACCTGTACCGGGGCGGGGCCCAGGTGGCCCTGGTCCACCGGGGCAAATGGGTGCGCCCTAGCGTGAAATACTGGCTTCTCCCCGACTTTGAGAACCGGGTGAAGGAGGGAAGCATTCTGGCGGTAATGGAGGCCAAGGTGAAGGCCATTACCCTCGAGGGCCTAATCCTGGAAAGACCCCAAGGGGAGGAGTTCTTGGAGGCCGACTTCATCCTGGTTCAAATTGGCTACCGGGCGGAGGATCGCCTCCTTAAGGAGGCCGGAGTACGCTACGAGGGGGAGAAGCCCTGGCTTTCCTCGGAATGGGAAACCTCGCGCAAAGGGCTTTTCGCCATCGGTTCCTCGGCCTATGGGCCGGACACCCGCACGGTGTTTATCGAAAACGGCCGGGAGCATGCAAGGGTGGCCATTGCCGCCATTGCCCGCCGCCTGGGCTCTTGACACCCTTCACAAGGGACGCTAGGATAAAACCCAAGATGCGCTTTGGCCTCATCCTATCCCTAGGCCTGGTCCTAATCGTAGGGCCAGCGGGGGGTGGGGTGTAGCGTTTTAGGGCGCATCCAAAACCCCCCGGAGAATCCGGGGGGTTTTGGTTTAGGAGGGGGAGATGAAGGGAGCGGAGGCACTTTTGAAGGCGCTGGAGCGGGAAGGGGTGGAGGTCATTTTCGGCCACCCAGGTGGGGCCATCATGCCCACCTACGATGCCCTGTACGACAGCCCCATCCGCCATATCCTGGTTCGGCACGAGCAAGGGGGAGTTCATGCCGCCACCGCCTACGCCCGGGTTTCGGGCAAGGTGGGGGTGGTGATGGCCACCAGCGGTCCCGGGGCTTTGAACCTGGTGACGGGTCTGGCGGATGCCTACATGGACTCCACTCCCGTGGTAGCCATCACCGGGAACGTGCCCCGCAACCTCATCGGTACCGATGCCTTCCAGGAGGCGGACGTCACTGGGGTGACCATGCCCATCACCAAGCACAACTACTTGGTGCAAGAGGTGAACGACATTCCCCGGGTGGTGAGGGAAGCCTTTCACATCGCCTCCACCGGGAGGCCGGGGCCGGTGCTGATCGATCTGCCCAAGGATGTGCAGCTGGCGGAGTTCAGCGGCACCTTTGACGTGGAGCTGGACCTCCCCGGGTACAAGCCCACCACCAAGGGCCACCCCAAGCAAATAGAGCGGGCCCTGGATGCCCTGGAGAAAGCGGAGAGGCCGGTCCTGATGGTGGGGGGTGGGGCCCAGCACGCCCACGGGGAGCTTCTGGTCTTTGCGGAGAAAACGGGAATTCCCGTGATCACCACCCTTATGGGCCTGGGGGCCTTCCCTGGGAACCACCCCCTTTGGTTGGGGATGCCTGGGATGCATGGCACCGTGGCCGCCAACCGGGCCATCCACCATGCGGATGTGATCCTGGCCATCGGCCTGCGCTTTGACGACCGGGTGACGGGGAAGGTGTCCCGGTTTGCCCCCCATGCCCACACCATCATTCACGTGGACATCGATCCGGCGGAGATCGGCAAGCTGGTGCGCACCCACATTCCCATCGTGGGGGACGCCCAGGCTGTTCTTCGGGAGATGCTGAAAGGGGCCAAGCCTTTGAAGCTGGCCTCTTGGTGGCGGCAACTGGAGGAGTGGCGCACCCGTTACCCCTTGCGCTGGAAGCCTAAGCCCTACCTGCAGAGCCAGGAGGTCATCAAGGCCTTTGCCGAAGCCACGGGGGGGCATGCCATCGTCACCACCGGGGTGGGGCAGCACCAGATGTTCGCCGCCCAGTTCTTCCCCGTGACCCGGCCGAGAAGCTTCATCACCTCCGGGGGCTTGGGCACCATGGGGGTGGGCCTTCCCTTCGCCATCGGGGCCAAGGTGGCCCGGCCGGAGGAGCTGGTCATCGATTTCGACGGGGACGGCTCCTTCCAGATGACCCTTCAGGAGCTGGCCACTGTGGTCAAGTACAAGTTGGACGTGAAGGTGGTGGTCCTCAACAATGGCTACTTGGGCATGGTGCGGCAATGGCAGGACCTCTTCCACGCCAAGCGCTACTCCGAGGTGTACCTGGCGGACTCCAACCCCGACTTCGCCCGCCTGGCGGAGGCCTACGGCATCAAGGGGGTCAAGGTGGAGCGCAAGGAGGATCTGATGAAGGGGGTGGAGGCCGTGCTTTCCACCGATGGGCCCGTGGTGGCCGAGTTTAAGGTCTACCACGAGGAAGGAGTCTTCCCCATGATTCCGGCCGGGGGTGCGGCGGAGGACATGATCCTCGAGCACCCAGAGGAGCGGGAGGAGGTGGAGGCGTGAGGCACATCATCTCCGTCCTGGTGCAGGACCACCCCCGGGTCTTGAACCGCATTACGGGCCTTTTCGCCCGCCGGGGCTTCAACCTGGAGAGCCTGGCGGTGGGGACCACCCATGTGCCGGGGCTTTCCCGCATCAGCCTGGTGGTTTCAGGGGACGACCACACCCTGGAGCAAGTGGAAAAGCAGCTGAACCGCCTGATCGAGGTTTTGAAGGTGACCGACCACTCCGAGCCCCATGTGGAGCGGGAGCTGGCCCTGGTTAAGGTGCACGTGGCCGGAGTGGAGGAGAGATTGGCGGTGAAGGACATCCAGGAGGCCTTCCGGGCCCGGGTGGTGGATGTGGCCCAGAAGAGCCTGATCTTGGAGCTCACCGGGGATTCCAAAAAGATAGACTCCTTCATCGAGGCCCTTAGGCCTTATGGGATCCTCGAGGTCATGCGCACCGGAGCGGTGGCCATGAGCCGAGGAGAGCGCACCCTTAAGGTCAGGGAAAAACGGGAGGCGGTATGAAGATCTATTACGAGCACGACGCGGACCTAGGCTTCATCCAGGGCAAGAAGGTGGCGGTGCTGGGCTTTGGCTCCCAGGGGCACGCCCACGCCCTTAACCTCAAGGATTCGGGGGTGGATGTGCGGGTGGGCCTTAGGCCTGGGTCTAAGAGCGCCGCCAAGGCGGAGGCTATGGGCCTTAGGGTCCTTTCCGTGGCCGAGGCGGTACGGGAGGCGGACATCGTCATGGTTCTCCTTCCCGACGAGACCCAGGGCCGGGTTTACCGGGAGGAGATCGAGCCCAACCTTAAGGAGGGAGCGGCCTTGGCCTTCGCTCATGGCTTCAACATCCATTTCGGCCAGATCAAGCCCAGAAGGGATCTGGACGTCTGGATGGTGGCGCCCAAGGGCCCTGGCCACCTGGTGCGGAGCGAGTACGTAAAGGGAAGTGGGGTGCCGGCTCTGGTGGCCGTGCACCAGGATGCTTCGGGTTCAGCCTTCCCCACCGCCTTGGCCTACGCCAAGGCTATAGGGGCGGCCCGGGCTGGGGTCATCCCCACCACCTTCAAGGACGAAACGGAGACCGACCTCTTTGGAGAGCAGGCGGTGCTGTGCGGGGGGCTTACCCGGCTGATCCAGGCGGGGTTTGAAACCCTGGTGGAGGCGGGCTACCCTCCGGAGATGGCCTACTTTGAGACCGTGCACGAGGTGAAGCTCATCGTAGACCTCATTTACGAGGCGGGCTTCGCCGGGATGCGGTATTCCATCTCCAACACCGCCGAGTACGGGGATTACACCCGAGGCGAGGTTTCGGTGCCGGTGGAGGAAACCAAGAAGCGCATGCGGGAGATCCTCCGCCAGATCCAATCCGGGGAGTTCGCCCGGGAGTGGATGCTGGAAAACCAGGTGGGCCAGCCGGTTTTGGAGGCGAACCGCAAGCGCTGGAAGGAGCACCCCATCGAGGAGGTGGGGGCGAGGCTTCGGGCCATGATGCCCTTCCTGCGGGCGAGGGTATTGGAGGAGGTAGGCTAGGTGGGTTCCGAAGGCCCCCCAGATGGGGGGCCTAGTGCGTTTTAGGGAGGGAGAAGATGGAGATGGAAAGGCACATCCGGATCTTCGACACCACGCTTAGGGATGGGGAACAGAGCCCAGGGGTAGCCCTTTCCCTGGACCAGAAGCTGGAGATCGCCCACGCCTTGGCTCGGCTCAACGTGGACATCATCGAGGCGGGCTTCCCCGTATC
The DNA here is from genome assembly GCF_000423905.1 of Thermus antranikianii DSM 12462. Taxonomy (NCBI): domain Bacteria; kingdom Thermotogati; phylum Deinococcota; class Deinococci; order Thermales; family Thermaceae; genus Thermus; species Thermus antranikianii. The sequence goes on from NZ_AUIW01000002.1 coordinate 114,004, forward strand.
CGGGCCTTTGGAGTTTGAGGCGGTAAGGCGGATTGCTGAGGAGGTAAGGGGCCCCATCATCGCCGCCTTGGCCCGCACCCATACCCTGGACATCGACCAGGCGGCCAAGGCCTTGGAGAAGGCGGAAAAGCCCCGCATCCACGTCTTCACCTCGGCTTCCAAGATCCACCTCGAGTACATGCTGAGGAAAACCGAGGAGGAGGTCTTGGAGATGGCGGACAAGATGGTCCGCTACGCCAGGAAGTACGTGGACGACGTGGAGTTTTCCGCCCAGGACGTGATGCGGGCCGACTGGGAGTTTGTGAAGCGCCTTTACGAGGTGGCCATCGAAGCGGGGGCTACCACCATCAATATCCCCGACACCACCGGCTACGGCACGCCCGCTGAGTACGGGGCTTTGATCCGGCGCATCCGGGATGAGGTGGTGCGGGGCCGGGATGTGATCATCTCCACCCACACCCACGACGACCTGGGCTTGGCCACCGCCAACGCCCTGGCGGGCATAGAGAACGGGGCGGGGCAGGTGGAGTGCACCATCAACGGCATCGGGGAGCGGGCGGGCAACACCTCCTTGGAGGAGGTGGTCATGGCCCTTTACGTGCGCCGAGACTGGTACAAGGCCAAGACCCAGATCAACACCCGGGAGATCTACCGGGTTTCCCGCCTGGTGGAGCGCTACACCGGCATACCTGTGCCCCCCAATAAGGCCATCGTGGGGGACAATGCCTTCGCCCACGAGTCGGGAATCCACCAGGATGGCGTCTTGAAGCACCGCTCCACCTACGAGATCATGGACGCCGAGCTCATCGGCAGGCGCCCCGCGGTGATCGTGCTGGGCAAGCACTCTGGGCGGGCGGCCTTTAGGAAGGCCCTCGAGGACCTGGGTTACAAGGACCTCACGGAGGAGCAGCTTAAAGTGCTTTTCTCCCGCTTCAAGGAGATCGCTGAGAAAAAGGGTCCCCTTTCCGCCGAGGAGCTTCAGGCCCTGGTGGAAAGCGAAAGGGAACCCGCTTCCCACTTCTTCGTCCTGGAACACGTGCAGTTCTTCTCGGGCTCGGGCCTTCTGCCCACGGCCACGGTGAAGGTCAAGACCCCGGATGGGGAGAAGGTGGCTACGCATACCGGGGATGGTCCGGTGGATGCCGTCTACAAGGCCATTCAGGAGGCCATCGGCCTCAGGCCTGAGCTCGAGCTCTACCGGGTGGAGGCCATTACGGGTTCCACCGAGGCCCTGGGCCAGGTAACGGTTAGGCTTCGCCTGGGGGAGCTTCAGGCGGTGGGGGTAGGGGTATCCCCGGACATCGTGGAAGCTTCGGCCCTGGCCTTCCTGGACGCCGCCGGCAAGCTGGCCAGCGGCCGTGCCACCCGCCACCCGCCCTCCATTGAGGAGGTTCAGCGGGGGCTCTAACGCCACCCCACCCTGGCGTAGCCAGGGTGGGGGCTCCGGGGAAAGGCTTCATTAAGTGTGTTTTCCTTGGCCCTAAGGGAGCAGGGTTCAGTAAGGGAGGGTACACGGCTCTAGGGGAGAAGGAGATGGTGGAGATTTTGGATACCACCCTCAGGGACGGGACACAAGGGGAAGGGATCAGCCTTTCCGTGGACGACAAGGTGGCCATCGCCAAGCGCCTGGCGGCCTTTGGAATACACCTCATCGAGGGGGGTTGGCCGGGGTCCAACCCCAAGGACGCCGAGTTTTTCCGGCGCATGAAGGGGGTGGACCTGGGGGAGACGAGGTTGGCCGCCTTTGGGGCCACCAGGCGGAAGGGGCTTTTGCCGGAGGAGGATCCCTCGGTTCTGGCCCTGTTGGAGGCGGAAACCCCGGTGGTGGTCCTCTTCGGCAAGAGCTGGACCCTCCATGTCCTCGAAGCCTTGGAAACCACTTTGGAGGAGAACCTCCGCATGATCGAGGACACCGTGGCCTTCTTCACCAGGCGGGGAAGGCGAGTGGTGTACGATGCGGAGCACTTCTTTGACGGGTACAAGGAGGACCCCGGTTACGCCCTGGCCACCTTGGAGGCGGCGGTCAGAGGTGGGGCGGACACCCTGGTCCTCTGCGACACCAACGGGGGCACCCTGCCCGAGGAGGTCTACGCCATCACCAAGGCGGTGGTGGAGCGCTTCCCCCATTTGCGAATCGGCATCCACCCCCACAACGACGCCGAGCTGGCGGTGGCCAACGCTTTGGCGGCGGTGAGGGCGGGGGCCACCCACGCACAGGGCACCATCAACGGCTACGGGGAGCGCTGCGGCAACCTGAACTTGACCAGCTTCCTTCCCACCTTGGTCTTCAAGTACGGCATTCCCGCCATTCCGCCGGAAAGGCTAAAAGGGCTTAAGGAGCTCTCCCACTTCGTGGACGAGAGGGCCAACCAAACCCCCAACCGCCGGGCCCCCTACGTGGGGGAGGCAGCCTTTGCCCACAAGGCGGGGGTGCACGTCTCCGCGGTCTTGAAGAACCCCCGCACCTACGAGCACATTCCTCCTGAGTGGGTGGGGAATGGCCGCCGCTTCCTGGTGTCCGATGTGGCAGGACGTTCCAACCTCCTGGCCAAGCTTCAGGAGCTGGGGGTGGACCTCTCCAAGGAGGAGGCCAAGCGTCTATTGGATGAGGTCAAGGCCTTGGAATACGAAGGCTACGCCTTCGAGGGGGCGGAGGCCAGCTTCTACCTTCTGGCCCACCGCCTGAAAGGGGGAAGCTTGCCCTTCAGCGTGGAGGGGTTTTCCGTCTTCGTCCACGGCAGTGGCCTGGACACCGCCTGGGCCGAGGCCACGGTGCGGGTCAAGGTGGGCGAGAGCCTCCAGCACACGGCAGCGGAGAGCCCCTTTGGCCCGGTCTCCGCCCTGGACCGGGCTTTCCGCAAGGCGGTGTTGCAGTTTTACCCGGAGCTTTCCGACGTGGAACTCACCGACTACAAGGTGCGCATCCTTTCCGGCCAAGAGGCGGGGACCAACTCCGGGGTACGGGTGATGATCGAGATGAAGCGGGGGGAGGAGCGCTTCGCCACCGTGGGGGCCAGCGAGAACATCCTCGAGGCCTCCTTGAAGGCCCTCACCGACGGTTACGCCTACGCCCTCCTTTACCCGAGCCTCAAGGAGACGGTGCCCAGGGCAGGCTGATCTCGGGGAAGGCCGAGGGGCTTACGGGCTCGGAGGGGGAGAGGAGGCGGATGAACCGGTAGCGTCCCTCCCGGGGCTCCCGGTAGACCTCGAGGAGGTTCTCCTTTAGGTTCACAAGCCATACCTCGGGGATTCCTGCTTCGGCGTAAAGGGGAAGCTTAACCTCCCGGTCAAACTCCAAGGAGGTGTCGGCTACCTCCACGAGCAGAAGAACATCCTCAGGGCGGGGGAGCCGGCCCTCGTAGCGTTCCAAGGGAGGTTGAAGCACCAGGAGATCGGGTTCGGGCTCGGAATCCTCCGAAAGATGAAGGGGGGACTGCACCGCCACCAAGGCCTTGCCTTGGAGAGCCTCCTTCAACATGTGATCGAGGCGCATCACCGCAAGAAAGTGCTTGGGTCCAATCGGGCTCATCTGGTAGACCTCTCCCCTTAGGAGCTCCACCCGGGGGACATCCCGGAAGGCCCGCTCAAATTCCTCCACGCGGAAGCGGTAGCGGGTGGCCATGCCTCCATTATGCCCCTTGGCCCGAGTAGTGCCTTAGCCCCATGCGCCACAAGAGCCGCCAGAGGAGAAGAAAGGCCATGCCCCAGAAGAGCATCACCCAAACCCCCGGGAACAGATCCACCGTTTGCCCGGCCAGGAGGGCTGCGGGCAGGTAGACCAGGTAGGGGAAGGGGGTGAGGAGGGCCAGGGTCCTTAGGGGTTCGGGGAAGACCTCGAGGGGGGCGATGGTGCCGGAGAGGAAGAGGTAGAGGAGGAAGAAGACCTCTTCCACCGAAACCGCCCGCTCCGTGAAGAAGGTGAGCATGGCGGTGGTGTACTGCATCAGGTAGCGGAGCAAAAAGGCCAAAAGGGTGAAAAGGAGCCCTAGGAGAAAGGGGCCAGGTTCGGGCACAAAGCGGGCTTCAGGGAAGAGCCAGAAGAAGAGGAGGGTGAGGAGCACCACGAAGGGCAACCGGGCCAGGCGCTCGGCCACGTGGGCCGCCAGGTGGTCAAAAAAGGGGTCAAGGGGCCTCAGAAGCCGGAAGGAAAGCCGTCCTTCCACCACGTCCCGCTCAAACTCCCACACCACCCAGACCACCGTGGCCTGGCGCACCAGGAAGACCATGAGGAAGTAACGGGCAAACTCCCCTGGGGACAGGGCAAACTCCCCCTCCCTGGCCGCTTCGGTCCAGACCCCTAGGAGGATGAGGGGCAAGGCCCCGGCCAGGGCCCAGAGGAAGAGTTCCGCCCGGTACTCCAGCATGTAGGCCAGGTAGACGGTGAGGAGGGTTTGGGCTTTCCTCATGCTTCCTCCAAGGCCGGGCTCTGGGTCGGCCCCGAAGGGGCGATCTTGTACACCCGGGCGATGACCTCTTCCAAAGGGGGGTCCCGCACCTCGAGGTCCTCCACGGGAAGCCTTTTGAGGATCTCCGCTACCCTTTCCGTAAGCCTCTCCCGGGGCACCAGAAGCCGGGCCTTAAGGCCCTCGAGGTCCCTGACCTCTCCAAAGGCCAGGAAGGCTTCCCTGGGCAGGGGGTAGGCCAGGGTGAGCCCCACCTCCCGGTAGGGGGCGAAGCGTTCCAGAAGCCCTGCCAGGGGTCCATCGTAGAGCAGCCTTCCCTGGTGGATCACCAAGACCCGCTCCGCCAGGGCAGCGATGTCCGCCATGTAATGGCTGGTGAGGAGGACTGTGGCCCCGTAGCGCCGGTTGTACTCCCGGATGAACTCTCGCACCGCCACCTGGGCGTTCACGTCCAGGCCCAGGGTGGGTTCGTCCAGAAAGAGCACCTCCGGGCGGTGGAGAAGGGCCGCCAGGAGCTCGGCCTTCATCCTTTCCCCCAGGGAGAGCTTGCGCACGGGCTGGTGGAGCTTATTCGTTAGGGAGAGCATTTCCGAAAGCTCCGAAACCCGCTTCCGGAACTCCCCTTCGGGGATATCGTAGATGGCGGCGTTGAGGCGGAAGGTGTCCAGGGCGGGCAGGTCCCAGATGAGCTGCTGCTTGTTGCCCATCACCAGGGTGATCTTTTTCAAAAAGGCCTTTTCCCGTCGCCAGGGAATGTGCCCCGCCACCACCGCCTTACCCCGGGTGGGGTGGATCAGGCCGGTGAGCATCTTCAAGGTGGTGGTCTTGCCCGCCCCGTTGGGGCCCAGAAAGCCCACCACCTCGCCCCTTGCGATTTGGAAGTTCACCCCTTCCACCGCCTTCACCGTGCGGTACTGGCGGAAGAGGAAGTGGCGCAGGGTGGCAAGGAGGCTTTCCTCCTTCAAGGCCACCCGGTAGTGCTTGGTGAGGTCCTGGGCAAGGATGATGGGTTCCGCCGACACCCCTATAGTCTACCCTGTGGTCTAATGTTTCCTGTGCGGTACCTGAGGGTTTTCCTCCTTTTCCTTCGCCTCAGCCTGGCGGCGGAGATGGAGTACCGGCTCAACTTCCTCCTGGGCCTTCTCTCCTCGGCCCTGACCCTTCTTGGGGCCCTGTTTGGTCTGGTGCTCCTCTACCAAGGAGGGTACCGGCCCGGAGGGTGGGCCTGGGAGGAGGCGCTTTTGGTCCTGGCGGCCTTCACCCTCCTTCAGGGCCTGGGGGGCACCCTTTTGGCCCCAAACCTCAACAAGATCGTGGAACACGTGCAGCAGGGCACCCTGGACTTCGTCCTTCTGAAGCCCTTGGATCCCCAGTTCTGGCTTTCCTTAAGGGTATTTTCCCCATGGGGCCTGGGGGATTTTCTCCTGGGGCTCGGCCTTCTTTTCTATGCAGGGTTGCGCCTGGGGCTTGGGGCTTGGGACTACCTGGCCTTCGCCGGATACTGGGTGCTGGGGGCCTTGATGCTCTATAGCCTCTGGTTCCTCCTGGCCACCACCAGCATCTGGTTCGTGAAGATCTACAACGTCACCGAGGTCCTTAGGGGGCTACTGGAGGCGGGCCGGTTTCCCGTGGGGGCCTACCCGGCCTTGTACCGGGTTTTCTTCACCTTCGTGGTACCCGTGGCCTTCCTCACCACCGTGCCCGCCCAGGCCGCCCTAGGAAGGGGAGAGGTTCCCCTTCTCGCCTCGGGCCTGGCTCTTTTCCTGTTCCTCCTCGCCCGGGGGTTTTTCCGCTTCGCCCTAAGGAGCTACACCTCGGCGAGCAGTTAAAATCCCCCCTATGGGGTCGGCGCTTCTGGCTCTGGTGGTGGCCTACCTCTTCGGCTCCATTCCCGCCGGGGTTCTGGTGGCCAGAACCTACGGGGTGGACATCCGCAAGGTGGGTTCGGGCAACATCGGGGCCACCAATGTCCTCAGGGCCTTGGGGCCTGGGCCCGCCTTGATGGTGGCCTTCTTTGATGTCTTCAAGGGTGGGGTGGCCGTCTTGATCGCGCGGGCGGTGGGGATAGAGGGACCCCTTTTGGGCGGGGTGGCTTTGGCGGCGGTGCTGGGCCACAACTACTCCCTGTTTTTGGGGTTTAGGGGGGGAAAGGGGGTGGCCACCAGCTTCGGCACCCTCCTCTTTCTGGATCCCATCCTGGCCCTGTGGACCTTCCCCATCGGGGTGTCGGTGATGCTCCTCACCCGGTACGTGTCCGCGGGGAGCATGACCGGGGGGGTGGCGGCCATGGTTTTGGCCCTGGCCCTTTCCCGCCCCCTTTGGGAGGTGGTCACCGTGGGCCTCATGGCCCTTCTCATCTTCTGGACCCACCGGGAAAACTTGAAGCGTCTCCAGGCGGGAACGGAAAGGCGCCTGGGGGAGAAGGAGGGAGGTCATGCTTGACCTCCTGGTCCTTGCTCCTCATCCCGACGACGGGGAGCTGGGATGCGGGGGTACCCTGGCCCGGGCCAAGGCCGAGGGGCTCAGCACGGGGATTTTGGACCTCACCCGGGGGGAGATGGGTTCCAAGGGTACGCCGGAGGAGAGGGCCAAGGAGGTGGAGGAGGCAAGCCGCATCCTGGGCCTAGACTATAGGGGCAACCTGGGCTTGCCGGATGGGGGGCTTGGGGATGTGCCGGAGCAGCGCCTTAAGCTTGCCCAGGCCTTGAGGCAGCTCAGGCCCCGCATCGTCCTCGCCCCCCTCGAGGCCGACCGCCACCCCGATCACACCGCGGCAAGCCGCCTAGCGGTGGCGGCGGTGCATCTGGCAGGCCTCAGGAAAGCCCCCCTAGAGGGGGAGCCCCACCGGGTGGAGCGGCTTTTCTTCTACCCTGGAAACCATCCCTTTACCCCGAGCTTCCTGGTGAAGATCTCCGCTTTCATAGATCAGTGGGAGCAGGCGGTTCTGGCCTACAAGAGCCAGTTTTCCGGGGAGGGGGTGAGCGAGACCGTGGGGCCCAAGGGGGTGGAGGCCAGGAAGGCCATGCGCCGCTACTTCGGCAACTACCTGGGGGTGGACTACGCCGAGCCCTTTGTGAGCCCCTTGCCCGTCCTCTACACCCCCTGGAGCCGGGCCTAGAAGAGGGGCTCCTGGCTCACCGTCTTCACCTGGCGGCGTTCCTTGGGGGGAAGGGCATCCAGGGCCCGCTTCACCTCCTGGATGTCCAGCCAGGTGAGGTGCTTGGGGCTTCCCGGGGTACGGCTCGGGTTTCGCAGGAGGTAGGCGGGGTGGAACATGGGAAAGACCCGGATCCCGTGCCACTCAAACCACTGTCCCCGCACCTTGGTGATGGAAACCTTCTCCCCGAGGAAGAACTCCGCTGCCACCGCTCCCAAGGGGACGATGATCTGGGGGGCGATGAGCTCGATCTGCTTGAGGAGCCACTTGTCCGTGCAGACCTTGGCCTCGTCGGGAAGGGGGGCGCGGTTTCCCGGGGGGCGGCACTTGACGATGTTGGTGATGTAAACGGATTCCCGGGGGATGCCGGCGGCCTCGAGGATCCGGTTGAGAAGCTGCCCCGCTTTCCCCACGAAGGGGCGCCCCGTCTTGTCCTCCTCTTCGCCCGGCCCTTCCCCCACGATCATCAGCTGGGCGTCAGGGTTCCCTTCCCCGAAGACCACCTGGGTGCGGCCTTCCGCCAAGCGGCAGGCGGTGCAGGCCCTGGCCTGAGCTTGTAATAGTTCCAGGGTCATTGCAGGGGTTTGCGGGCCTTCCGGGCCTCCCGCCGGGTCTTGGGGTCCAGGCCGATCATGAGGAAGAAGTTCTCCAGGGCGTTTTCCTGGCCCTTGATCTCGGGGTACTGGTCCTCCGGGGTGCCGGTGACAAAGGGCAGGGATTTGTAGAGCTCCAGGGCGTACCGCACCACGGCCTCCGGCCCCTCGGCCTCCGCCACCTCGGCCAGCTTGGCGTAGACCTCGCGCCGGGCTTCCGCATGGCGGCGGAAGACCTCCGGGTTCGGCGTCTCCGGCGCCCGGAGGACGTCCTGCTTGGCGATGCGGCGGTAATGCTTCAAGCCCCGAACGATCTCCTCCGTGGTCAGCGTGATCTTGAACTCCATCCCCGCTCCTTTCCGGCCTAAGGGCCCTACCTTTGGGAGATTATATAGCCGGGAGGGAGGGCAAAGCCAGGTAAAGGGCGGCCCTTGTCAAGGCCCAGGGCCGGGTGGGTTATCCCGGGATTGCTGGTGCCTCGGGAGAGTGATGGCTTGGCTCAAGGGCTGGCGCAGGTTAAAGTGGCTATACTTGTAGGGATGGAGGTTTTGGGCAACTATTGGCTGCGGCGCATTCTTGTCCGTATTGCTTCCGTCGTCGTTTACGAAGGCCAGGATACCCACACCGGGATGCCGGTGATGGTGCTGAAGGGAGCCCAGGGAACGCCAGCTTTGGGGGAAGGAGTGCTTCCCCTTTTGGAGGAAACGCCGGAGGCCTGGGTGCTGGAGTGGCCCATCGGGGCGGTTCCCTTAAGCCAGTACCTGGGGGTGGCGGATCTGGAGCGCCTGGAGCATTGGGTAGGGGAGATGGCCCGTATTCTGGCTTCCTTGAAAGCCCAGGGAGTGTCCCATGCCCCCATCCCCGAGCTTTGCCTGGTGAAGGGCAAGCGGGTGTGGCTGGCCGGGGTGGGGCTTAAGGAGCTTTCCGGGGAGCCGGAGAAGGCCCTTGCCGCTTTGGCTCGGGCCTTGGCCGGGGAGCGCTATCCCGAGTTTCCCTTAAGGGAAACCTTGGAAAGGATTGAGGCCAAGGCGGAACCCCTGGAGGTTCTCTTTTCCGAGCCTGCCCATGTTGCGCAGAAGGCCGAGGCCCTGCCCTTGGAAACCCCTGGCCAGGAAGCTCGGCCCCTCGAGGAACCCCCCTCCAAGCCTGAGGAGGCGCCCTCCAGGCTCCCTTCCGCCTCGCGGAAGGTGTTGAGCGTGGACCCGGTTCCCGAGGCCTCGGATGGCCAGAAGGCCTCCCAGGCCAAGGAAACCTCACCCCCCGAGGGCAAGACCCCAAGCCGGCCCCGGGTCATCCGCATCGAGGAGCCCGAGGAGCCTTCCTTTACCGTGGTGGAACCTCCGCGGCCCAGGAGGCGGTCCTTTCTCTTGGGGCTTCTAGGTGCCGTGGCGCTTTTGGGTTTGGCCCTTTTGTTTCTTCGTCCTTCTTCCCCTTCCAGAGGGGGATACGTGATGGAGTTCCGCACCGATCCCCCCACGGAGCGGGCGGAGGTGTTTCTCCTCGAGGTGCCGGAGGGTTCCAGGATGGCGCCCGGCCAGCTGCTCCTCACCGCCCCAGGCCGGGCGGAGTTCGACCAGAAGGGGGTATACCGCTTGCGCATCCGGGTGGCGGGCCGCGATCCCGTGGACTACCTCCTGGAGGTGCCGGGGCCGCCCTTGGTCATCAAGGTACGCTAAGGCCATGACCGAGCACCCCGCCGTCTATGTGTACCGTTACTTCTTCGCCGGGGAGGAGGCGGGGGAGGGAAGGTTGGAGGTGCGCCCCCTGCCGGAAGGAGGCGTGAAGGCCACCCTCACCGCCGAGGTGAACCTGCCCCTGCCCAAGACCCGCCAACGCTGGCAGACGGAAACGGACGCCGAGGGCTTCTCCCTGTACTTCGCCGAGCGGGTGGAGGGGCGGGAGAGCCGGGTCTTCACCGTGGAGAGGCTGGAGGAGGAAGGGGTGGTGCTGGTCACCCAGGGCAAGGAGAGCGTGGCCCTGCCCTTTGTGGCCCCCTACCACGACCCCCTCTCCCTTCTCCTGGCCCTTCCCCGCCTGGCCCTGGAGCCGGGAGGGGTGGCCCGCTTTCCCATGCCCGGGGGCCGGGTGTACGTGGAAAGGCTTGCGGACCTCGAGGTGAATGGGCGCATGCGCCGGCATTACCGCCTTCGCCCGGGGCTTACCCTGATTGAGCTGGAGGAAGGGCTTCCCGTAAGGATGGCCCAGCAGGTGCAGGACCACGTGTTCGAGGCGGTGCTCGAGGGGGTGGAGGAGGTGAAGAGGCGCCGCCGCTGGGTATAGTGGAGGCATGATCTACCGCGCGGAGGAGGTGAGGGAGCGCTTCGCCCGCCGGGGCCTTTCCTTTGACCCCACGGTGGAGGAGATCGTGCGGGGTATCCTGGCCGCGGTGCGGGAGGAAGGGGATGCGGCCTTGGACCGCTTTAGCCTGGATCTGGACGGCCACCCTGTGGAGGAGATCCCCAAGAAGGCCTGGCGTCAGGCCTACGAGGATCTGGACGAGGAGCTCAGGGATGCCTTGGAGACCGCCAAGGAGCGCATAGAGGCCTTCTATCGGGAGGAGGCCAAGGGGGGATTTTTGAAGGCGGATGCCAGCGGCCTTCTGGGCCAGCTGGTCCGCCCCCTTTCCCGGGTGGGGGTGTACGTCCCCGGGGGGAGCGCCCCCTTGCTTTCCAGCCTCCTCATGAGCGTGGTGCCCGCCAAGGTGGCCGGGGTGGCGGAGGTGATCGTGGCCAGCCCCCCAAAGGTCCACCCCGGGGTGCTGGCCGCCGCCTGGGTGGCGGGGGCGGACCGGCTTTTCGCCATGGGTGGGGCCCAGGCCATCGCCGCCCTGGCCTACGGCACCAAGCGGGTTCCCCGGGTGGACAAGATCGTGGGGCCGGGGAACGCCTACGTGGTGGCCGCCAAGCGCCAGGTCTTCGGTGCCGTGGGCATAGACGGCCTGGCCGGCCCCACGGAGACCCTGATCGTGGCCGACGGCTCCGCCTCCCCCAGGCTCTTGGCCGCTGACCTCCTGGCCCAGGCGGAGCACGGCCCGGACTCCGAGCCCTGGCTCCTCTCCCCGGACCGGGCCCTTTTGGAGAAGGTGGAGGCGGAGCTCTTCCGCCAGCTCCAGGACCTCCCCCGGGGGGAGATTGCCCGGAAGGCCCTGGAGCGGGGTGGGCTGGTGCAGACCCAGGACCTGGAGGAGGCCTTCGCCCTGGCCAACCTCTACGCCCCCGAGCACCTCTGCCTGGCCCTGGCCGACCCCCTTCCCTGGCTGGGCCGGGTGCAGAACGCCGGTGGGGTCTTCCTGGGGGAGGGTAGCCCCGAGGCCCTGGGGGACTACATCGCCGGGCCCAGCCACGTGATGCCCACCTCGGGCACGGCCCGCTTCCAGGGGGGGCTTGCCCTCCGGGACTTCCTCAAGGTCATTCCCGTCATGGGCCTGGCGGAAGGGGCGGTGAGGGAGCTTTCCCGCAAGGGGGCCCTCCTGGCCCGGGCGGAGGGCCTCGAGGCCCACGCCCGCGCCTTGGACCTGCGGTCATGAGGCTCTTCCACGAGCTTCTGGGGCCCCTGGAGCTCCCCGACCGCTTTTTGCGCATCGTCAGCCTGGCTCCCAACCTCACCGACGCCCTCTTCGCCCTGGGGCTGGGGGAGCGGCTGGTGGGCCGGAGCGCCTTCTGCCACCGCCCGGCCCAGGTGCTCTCCCTGCCGGTGGTGGCCTCCTACACCAAGACCCGTACGGAACTCCTCAGGAGCCTGGAGCCGGATTTGGTCCTCCTCTCCACCGGGGTACAGCGGGAGCAGGCGTTAAGGCTTAAGGAGGCGGGCTTCCCCGTCTTCGCCGTGCCCCTGCCCACCAGTCCCTACGGCATCCTGGAGAACCTCTCCACCCTGGGCCACCTCCTGGACCTGGAGGAGCGGGCCTCAGAGCTGGCCCATCAGCTTGCCGGGCGCTACGCCGCCCTCAAGGGACGCTTTGCCCTTAGGGTCTACTTTGAGATGGACCTGGGGGGGCCCATCACCGTGGGGCGGGGAAGCTACATCGCCCAGGCCCTCTTGCACCTGGGCCTGAGGCCCATCTTCCTGGACGTGCCCCAGGCCTACTTCGTCCCCGACCTCTCCGAGGTGGCCCGCCGCAAGCCGGACCTCTTCCTCTACGAGCCCAAGCCCTGGGGCAAAAACCCCCTGGAGAAGGCCCAGGCCCTGGCCCGGGAGCGGGGCTGGGACCTCCCCGTGGTGGCCACGGATGGGGACGAGTTGGCCCACTACGGGCCCATGTTCTTCGGCTTCCTGGAAAAGCTGGCCGGGCGGGTGGCCCAAACCTTAGCCCAGGCTTAAGGTGGCCCCTCTGGGGGAGGGGTATAGTGGACCCCATGAAGCGCTTGGGGTTTTTGGGGTTCTTCTTGGTCTTGCTTCTGGCTGCGGTTTCTTGCTCCCAGCCCCCTCCTTCACCTCCTCCTGCAACCTGCTCGCCACGACCAACTGGCCTCACCGCGCAGGGCGGCTTTTCCGAAAAGGCTCTTCCCCAGGGATACGGGGACTTTTTTTATCCTCACGTTCCAGGGGAGCTACTGGTGCTTTCCCAGGGGCTGACCCCCCAGGGGTTGGTAGCCCGGCTGGGGAATGCGGAGGTCATGGGCATCCTTCCTGGAGGCTTCGTGCATCTTAGGGTATTGCCCGGCTCGGAGAAGCGCCAAGCGCAGGCTCTTTTGCAAGCAGGGGCCAGGTGGGTGCAGCCCAACTATCTGTATTATCCCCTGGCCTTCCCCAACGATCCCCTTTACATTCCTAAACAAAGCGGGCAGCTCAATGGTCTCGTGGGCTTGGAGACTGCATGGGCCCGTACCGTAGGCGACCAGATGCTTAGCATGGCTATCATAGATACTGGCTACCTTGCCCACGTGGACATGGCCGGGAGGTGGTACCTTCCCAGTGCTCAGCTTGACGTTGCTGATGGGGACGCCGACCCCACGGATGATACCCCCAAGGGTAGAGGGCATGGTCTAGCCGTGGCCTCGGTTCTAGGAGCGGTTACCGGCAACGCTCTGGGAATGGCCGGGGTGACCTGGCAGGGGAGAGTTCTCCCTCTGAAAGTAGCCCGATCCCGAGACGGGGAAATAACAACCGCTTATCTGGCCACTGCCGTGAACCGGGCAGTGGATTTAGGGGCTAGGGTGGTTAACCTTTCGGTCGGAGGACCTATCTCCGACCCTGCTCTTGAAAACTCCTTGGCCAGTGCGCGGCAGCAGGGTGTCGTTCTGGTAGCCGCAGTGGGGAATAGCGGAACGGACGGGATTTTTTATCCCGCCGGCTCCCCTTCGGTTATTGCCGTGGGGGCGGTGAACAATACTAAGCAAAAGGCGTACTTCTCCAACTGCGGGCAGGAGCTGGACCTGGTGGCGCCGGGGCAGGGGGTAGTGGCGGCCTTGCCCAACGATGACTATGGTTCTGGGTCCGGTACCTCCTTTGCTGCTCCCGTCGTGAGTGGGGTGGTGGCCCTTTATATGAGCCACTTTAAGGCGCAAAAAGGGTCGTGGCCCACTCCAGATCAGGTCTATGCTTGTCTTGCTGCCGCTGCTGAGGACCTCGGTCCTTCTGGCCACGACACCGGCTACGGTTTCGGCCTGGTGCGGGCCGACCGCATCTTTTCCTCCGCCTACGCCTCCGTCTGCTTCCCCTAATCCGCCTCACCCAGCTGGGGATAAACTGGTGGTTTGTGCGGAGGTTCATCCTCCTTCTCCTCCTGGCCTCTTTGGTGGCCCTGGGCCTTTGGGCCTACCCCCTCGTGGGTCCTGTGGCCCGGCACGGGGCCTTGCCCGCCCCGGAGGGCCTGAAGGCCCCCCTCACCCTCCTGGTCTACGGCTCCAGCCCCGAGTACGTGGGGTACCACAGGCGGGCCCCCGAGCGCTTCCGCGGCCTGGCGGACACCATCCTGCTGGTGCGGCTGGACCCCCTGGCCCAGCGGGTGGTGGTGCTCTCCATCCCCCGGGACGTGTGGGTGGAGCTGCCCGGCCACGGCTGGCACAAGGTGAACGCCGCAAGCCCCCTGGGAGGGCCAGAGCTCATGAAGGAAGCGGTGGCCCGCCTAACCGGCATCCGGGCCGAGCGCTACATGGTGGTGAGCACCGAGGCCCTGAGGAGGGGGGTGGACGCCCTGGGAGGGGTGCGGGTCTGCGTGGATAAGCCCATGCGCTACCGGGACATGGCCGCCGGCCTGGACATCAACCTGGAGCCGGGGTGCCAGGTCCTCAATGGGGAGCAAGCCGAGGGGTACCTGCGCTTCCGCAAGGATGCCCTGGGGGACATCGGGCGGATTCAGCGCCAGCAGGCCTTTTTCCACGCCCTCAAAGAGCAGCTTCTCTCCCCGGCGGGCCTTCTGCGCCTGCCCCGGGTGGTGGCGGCGGTGGAGCCCTATGTGCGGACCGACCTCACCCGGGGGGAGAAGGGGGCCATCCTGGGCTTCGCCATGAAGCGGCCCGGGCTGGTAAGCCTCCTCCTTCCGGGCCGTTTTGCGGGTGGGTGGGCGGTGGACCAGGAGGCCCTCAGGGAGCTCGTGGCCTTCTACTTCACGGGCGAGGGGGGGACGGGGGAGGCGGAGCTTGACGGCCGGCTGGTGGCCCTGGTCTATGGTCCCGGCCAGGAGGCCCTGGCGGAACGGGCCCGGGAGCGGTTGCGCGCCCTGGGGCTCAGGGTACTGGCTCACCCCGTGGACCTGGCGCCCAGCCGCACCGAGGTGCTGGAAAACGGTCCCGGGCGGCTGGCGGAGGCCCTGGCCCAGGAACTTGGGGTTCCCTTCCGTGTATCGGGAGAGGCGATCTTGGGGGCCGACCTCACCCTGCGCCTTGGCGGGGACCTGCCCTTTTAGGTAGCATGGGGGACGTGCGCCGGGGTGGCGGAACGGTAGACGCTGCGGACTTAAAATCCGCTGGGGGGTTACCCCCGTACGGGTTCGAGTCCCGTCCCCGGCACCAGAGGGGCCCCGGGTTTCCCGGGGCTTAATCTTTCAGCCTTGATATGCTTAGGTTCGTGGGCGTTCTCACCCGCTATTTGGAAAAGTCCATGGCCCAGGCCCGGTACGACCTCCTGGGCCCTGGCCGTTTTGTGGCCGAGCTTCCCGAGCTGGGCCTGCGTGTGGAGGCTTCCCACCTCGAGGCCGCCCGGGAGAGCCTGCAGGAAGCTTTGGAGGCCTGGCTTTTGGATACCCTGCGTGCGGGCCTTACCCCGCCGGGGCTGGAAGGAGCGGAGGATCCCGTGCGCACCCGTTTCCTGGCCCTAACCCGGGAGATCTGGCGGCTTTTCAAGGAATCCGGGGAAGTGGAGGGGGCGAAGGCGGGGGCAGTTCCTGCCCCGTCCGCCCGGGTGCAGGAGCCCTCGAGGGCGAAAAGGGCACCTTCGCTGGAGGAGTGGCTGAAGGGCCTGGGCATCCAGGTGGTCAAGAAGCCCCAGGAAGAGGAGGAGAAGGAGAAGGTTCTGACCCGCCTGGCCCTGTTCCTGGGGGACCGCTACCCCAGCCTGGAAAAGCTTTACGAGCGCCTCAAGCAGAGCCTTTCCACCAAGCGCCAGTTCGAGCTTTCCCTTTCCGAGGCCACCCAGGAGGAGATCGCCAACTCCACCCAGTTCTGCACCATGCTCAAGCAGTATGCCCTCCTCACCTCCTACCACTACAAAAGCGAGGAGCGGCGCATCCGGGCCAAGGCCAGCACGGAGGGGTGGGTGCAGAACTTCCTCACCGGGGGCTGGTTGGAGCGGTACGTGGCGGAGCGGCTCCGTAAGTTCCTGCGCTCCAAGAACCTGGCCCACGAGGTGGCGATGGGCTACCAGGTCACCCTGCCCAATGGGGACACCATGGAGCTGGACGTGCTCCTCAGGGTAGGGGAGCGCTTCTTCTGGTTTGAGACCAAGACGGGGGACTTCCAGGCCCATATCGCCAAGTATGCGGGGCTGAAAAAGGTCCTGGGGCTCTCCACCAGGGAAAGCTTTTTGGTGCTTTTGGGCATGGATAAGGCCCGCGCCAAAGAGCTTTCTGCCCTCCATGGGCTCACGGTGGTCAACCAGGCGAATTTCCTGGATATTTTCCAGGAAATCCTGGAGGGGAATGCTGCGTAAGGTCCTCCTGGTCATGGGGGGCACCCTGGCCTCGAGGGTCTTGGGCCTGGTGCGCCAGGCGGTCTTCAACGCCCTGTACCCCGACGCCCTGAAGGATGCCTTCAACGTGGCCTACCGGGTGCCGAACCTCCTCCGGGAGCTTTTGGCGGAGGGGGCGGTGCAAAACGCCCTTATCCCCCTCCTGAAGAACCTGCCCGAAGAGGAGGCCCGGTCCTTTGCCCGGCGCTTTGGGGCGTTTCTCTTCGGGGTAAACCTCTTGGTCCTGGGCCTGGGTTATCTCTTGGCTCCCTGGGTGGTGAACCTGCTGGTGGCCCAGGAAAGCCACCTCCGGCAGGGGGAGGCCTTGGGGCAGGTGGTCTACCTCACCCGGCTTCTCTTGCCCTTTCTCCTGGGCATCTCCATGGCTGCCCTCTTCTCCGCTCTTCTTCAGGCGGAGGAGCGCTTCCTGCCCTACGCCCTGGGACCCATCGCCTTCAACCTGGTGGCCATCGGCCTCATGGCCCTCTTCCCCGGGGACCCCACCTTCTTGGGGCTTTCCGTGGCCCTGGGGGGGTTGGTCCAGGCCCTGGTGCAGCTTCCCTTTCTCAGGAATTACGCCCTGGAGTGGCGCTGGCACCAGGCCATTGCCCCGGCCCTTCTGCGCATGGGGCCCTTTGCCTTCACCACCTCCTTGCGGCAGTTTCTCAATCTGGTTCTCACCCACATCCTTACCCGCTACCCCCCAGCGGCGGTCACGGGGTTCTACAACGCCGAGGTGATCTTTCAGATGGTCCTGGGGCTTTTCGCCACCTCGCCCGCCATCGCCCTCTTCCCTAGGATGAGCGCCCTGAAGGGCGAGGAGCTGGCCCGCTTCCTTACAGGCCCCCTGAAGCGGCTTACCCTCCTCCTCTCCCTTCTCGGGGGGATGCTGGTGGCCCTGGCTCCCTTCGTGGTGGTCTTGCTCTTCGGCCTCTTTGGCCCCCTGACCCCGGAGAACCGGGCGTACAGCACCCAGGTCCTCGCCGCCTTGGGGTTTGCCGTCCTGCCCTGGGGGGTGAACACCCTGCTCCTCAGGGGGCTTTATGCCCTGGGGCGGATACGGGAGGCGGTTTTCGCCAGCGCCCTGGTCTTCCTCGCCAACACCCTGGGGTACTGGCTTCTTAAGGATGCCGGGCTTTTCGCCCTGAACCTGGCCACCGCCCTGGCGGGGTATTTGGGGCTTTTCCTTTACCTTCGCCTCCTTAAGCGGGAGGGGGTGGGGATTCCAGAGCTACCGGGCTTCCTTCTAAAAGCCTTACTGGCAGGGCTTCCCGTGGCCTCGCTCGGGTGGGTTCTTGGGAGGGTCTTCCCCGCGGCCCAGGCGGGGGAAGCCCTTTTGCCCCTCCTTCTTGGGGGGGGTTTGGGGCTTGGGGTTTTCCTGCTTGCCGCTTGGCTTCTTGGCCTGCCCCTTAAGGCCCTCCTTGCCAGGACTCCCGCAGGCGGAAATAGAGGGGTTTAAGCCTAAGGGCGAAGGCCGGTTCCTCCCAGGTGGGCCAGGTGAGGGTGAGGGGTGGGGCACCCGGCAGCCACAGGCCGATTCCCCCTATGGAAAGGGGCTCGGGGGCGTACCAGGCCAGGCGCTGGCTGGGGTCGGCGATGAGGAGCATGCCCCAGGGGATGCGGATCTCCAAAAGCCCATCCTCCCCCAGGGCGAAATCCGCCCTGGGGTCCCGGGCCCCCTCCGGGTCCAGGCCCCGCCTTAGCTGGCCCAGCTCGTAAACGATGCGGGGGTAGTCGGTGCCGTCCCGGCCGGTGCGCTGGCGGTTGGGCTCGAGGAGGAAGGGCACAAAGGGTCCGGACCCGGGCCGCGTGGCCCCTCGGAAGTGGAGGTATTCCGTCCCCGGCAGACCGTGGTCCAGCTCTTGGAAGGGGTAGTACCCCTTCTCCACCAGGAGCCTTCCCCCCTCGGCGTTCACCTCCAGGAAGAACTCCGCCCCAAACCCCTCTGTCACCGCCACCCCGCCGGGCACGGTGTCCAGGTAAAGCCTCAAGGGTAGGGGCCCCCGGTAGAGGAGCCAAAGGTACTCGGGGTCCGCATGGGCTTGGAGGAAGCGTGCATCCCCCTGGAGGAGAAAGGGTATGCCCTCCCATTCCCCCGCTTTCCCATCCAGCCGGAAGGCTTCCCTGGCGGTGGCGGCCATGAGGCCGTAGTTTTCCTCGGGGTCCAGGATGTTGTGCCAGAAGGGGTCGCGACTCGGGACTTCCCATTCCATGAAGAGCCAGTTTCGCTTAAACCACTCGTCCATGAGGGCAAACACCATTCCCCCTGCCAGGTCCAAGGAGGCGATGTCCTGCCAAAGGGCCAGAACCTTTTCCGCCTGCTCGGATTCGGAGTGCCCGCCGTGGTGGAGGCCCTCGGGATGGAAGTGGGCGATGCCCCGGCTGCTGGGCAGGCCGAACTCGGCGATGAGGAGGGGCATCTCCCCGTGGTGGGCTTTCAAGCGGGCCAGGTAGTTGCGGTAGCGGTTGGGGGCCAGGTCCCGTTCGTTGACCAAAAAATCGGGGTAGTAGGGGTAGACGTGATAGGTGGCGAAGAGGGTTACTGGGCTTCCTGGGGTAGGCCGTAAGTGGGTGGGGTCTAGGGTAAGGGCGTCCTCTTCATGCAAGGGACCTGCTGGAGGTGGTTCCACCCTTTCCCCGCGAGCGCGGCGCAGCTCGTACTCTTCCCGAAAGCCCGCCTCGCTCTCCCAGCGGAGGGGGTCCAAAGTGGGCCAGGTGACGAAGCTTAGGGGGCGTGCGGTTCCATAGGCCTCCCACTCGTAGGTGGCCAGGCGGTCCAGGACCTCGGCCAGGTAGGCTTCGAAGGGGCTCGCCTCTGGGGAGGCCTCGAGGAACCTGCCCCGGTAGGTGCGGCCTGGGTGGCGCCGGTTATAGGCTTCCACCGAGTAGGGCTCGAACTCCCGCCCCACCACAAGGCCCATGACCCAGGGGGAAACATCCGCGGTGTAGTCCCCATGGGCGTGGCCCGGGCGGGGTGGGCGGCTGAGGTTTCCGTGGAGGGCGTCCAGGACCTCCCGGCCTTCCAGAAGAAATTTCTCCAGGAAAGGTCCTTCCCAATCCTCGTAACCTTCCTCTTCGGGAAGCTCGGTCCAGATTCCCTGGAACAGGTAGAGGGGCCGGTCTGAGTGGAGCCGGTTGTGGCCCAAAAGGGCCCGGTAGAAGGCTGGGGGCAAAAGGGTATAGGTGCGCACCGCGTTGGCCCCCATGGCGGAAAGGAGCTCCAGCCAGGCCCGGTAGAGGGCTTCTTCCCCGGGAAACCCTGCGGGAAAGCGGCCGGGCAGGGCTACTCCCAGGTTCACCCCCCGCACCTGGAAGGGCTTCTCCCCGATCCAAAACCTCCCCTTTTCCGCACGGAAAGGGGGTGGGTTCTTGCGGGCCTTTGGGGTGGGGGCGGGGGGTGGGGGCATGCCCTTTAAGATCTCCTCCGCATCCCGGTAACCTTGTCTTAAAGCCCAGTCCAGGGCGCTTCTGGCTCCTTCCCAATCCCCCAACGCCCTCAGGACCAGGCCAAAGCCATAGAGGGCCTCGCCACCTCCCTTCAAGGTGCCCACCAGGCGGCTAAAGGTGAAGAGGGCTTCCTCCAGGCGTCCTAAGCGGTACTGGGCAAAACCCGCAAGGAGCAAGGCCTCCTCCGGGGGGTCGTAGCCCTTGAGAAGCGGGCCAAGCCGGGCCAGGACCCCGGCCATATCCCCTTGGGCGTAGAGCCTGCGAGCGTCCTCCAAAGGTGTGGCCAGGGCGAGGCCGAGGAGGAGCAGAAAGCCTAGGGTGCGCAAGGGCTAACTTTCCCGGGAAGCCTGGCGGATGGCCTCCACCGCCTCGGGGTTCTCCAGGGCCGAGAGATCCCCGGGGTCCTGGCCCAAGTAGACCGCCCGCACCACCCGGCGCATCACCTTGGCGTTTCGGGTTTTGGGCAGGTCGGGGACGAAGAGAACCCTTTCCGGCTTTAAGGGTTTGCCCAGGGCCTCCGCCACCCGGTCGGCCACCGCCTGGGCCAGCTCGGGGGTAGGGGAGAAGCCGGGCTTCAGCACGGCGAAGATCACGATGGCCTCCCCCTTGACCGGATGGGGTACCCCGATGGCGGCGCATTCCTTCAGGGCCGGGTGGGCGATGGCGGCGGTTTCCACCTCGGCGGGCCCCACCCGCTTGCCCGCCACCTTTAGGGTGTCGTCGCTCCGGCCTAGGATGAAGAAGTGGCCTTCCTCATCCTGTAGGGCCAGATCCCCGTGAATCCAAATCCCGGGGATGCGGGAGAAATAGGTGTCCAGGTACCGGGCTTCGTCCTGCCAGAACCCCTTGGTCATGCCGGGCCAGGGCTTGAGCACCGCAAGCTCCCCCACCTGGCCCGCCACGGGTTTCCCCTCCGGGTCCAGCACCGCCGCGGCCATCCCGGGCACGGCGGTGTTGAAGCCCATGGGCTTGATGGGTTTGACCAGAACATTGCCCAGGATGCCTCCGGAGACCTCCGTTCCCCCGGAGTAGTTTACAATGGGCCTCTTTTCCTTCCCCACCGTTCGGAAGAACCAGAGGTAGGGCTCGAGGTTCCAGGGCTCCCCGGTGGAGCCGAGAACCCGAAGGGAGCTCAGGTCATGGGCCCGGATGGGCTCCTCCCCTAAGGGGATCAAGGCCCGCACCAGGGTGGGGGAGAGGCCTAAGTGGGTGAGGCGGTGCGCTTCCACTATCCGCCAAAGCCTTTCCGGTCCCGGGTAGTCGGGGGCGCCGTCGTAAAGGTACACCGTGGCCCCCAGGATCAGCCCTCCCAGGATGGCCCAGGGTCCCATCATCCAGCCCAGGTCCGTGAACCAGAAGAGGCGGTCCCCCTTCCTCAGGTCAAAGAGAAGGGCCAGGTCAAGGGCAGCCTTGAGGGGGAAGCCCGCATGGTAATGGACGGTTCCCTTGGGCCGGCCCGTGGTGCCGGAGGTGTAGATGAGCATGAAGGGGTCCATGCTTTCCATCTCCTCCGGGGGGAGGGGCTCACCCTTTAAGGATGCGTAGTCCACTTCCCCAGCTTCCAGGGGCAGGCCCAGCCGGCGTACCACCAAAAGATGAGGGGTTTCCGCCAGGGCCTGGGCCCTACGGGCCTCGAGGAGGAGCTCCACCCTTCTTCCCCGGCGGTGGAAGCCATCCTGCACCGCCAGGAGCTTGGCCTTGGCGTCCTTAAGCCGCACCGCCGCCGCCTCGGCGGCGTAGCCGGAGAAGATGGGGATGGCGATGGCCCCAAGCCAGGCGGTGGCCAGGAGGAGGATGGCCGCCTCGAGGCCCATGGGGAACCACAGGCCCACCCGGTCCCCTCGCTCCACGCCCAGGGCCCGAAGCCCTGCCGCCACCCGTTCCACTTCTTTTAAAACCTCCCCGTAGGTGAGGGTGCGCACCCCACCCTCCTCGGTTTCGTGGATGAGGGCTAAGGCGGTGGGCTCGTGGCTGAGGGCCGCCTCCACCAGGTTGAGACGCCCTCCCACGAAGAAGCGGGGGAAGGGGAAACCGCCTTCTATAACCCGCTCGTAGGGTTTGCGCCAGGGTAGGCCCAGGTGGGTGAAGAACTGGTGGTAAAAATCCTCAGCTTCCTCCACGCTATAGCGGTAGAAGGCCTCGTAGTCCTGGAAACCCAGGGCCTCCATGAATCGGAAGAGCCTGGTGGCCTGGATCTCCTCCGGATTGGGATACCAGATGGGCTCCATTTATTTCCTCCAAAAAAAGGGAAACCCCTTGCGTCTGCCTGGGGTTTCGTCCACCTTCTTGTCCTGAGGGTTCCCCAGTGCCTCGATAAAACCCTTGACGTCCAGGCGCTCCTCCGGATTTTTGGCTAAAAGGCGCCTCAAGGCCTTGTCCAGCCTGGAAGGAAGGGAAGTGGGAGGGGGAGAAAGGAGGAGGTGGGCGTTGCGGAGAGCGTCCAGGGTTTCCCCCTGGAAAGGTCGCCTGCCCGTGAGGAGCTCGTAGGCCATTATCCCAAAGCTGTAGGCGTCGCTTTTGGGGCTGGGCCTGGCCCCCAGGAAGAGTTCGGGGGCCAGGTAGTGGGGGCTTCCCGCATACTCCGAGGAAGCCTCCGCCAAGGGGCGCACGGTGCCCAGGTCCCCGAGCTTGTAGCCTTCTTTCCCCACGAACACGTTGGAGGGTTTCACATCCTGGTGAAGGAAGCCCTTTCCGTGCAGGAAGAGCAAGGCCTGCCCCACCTGCAAAAGCGCCCGCATGGCCTCCTCCTGGCTTAGGGGACCCTTGAGGAGGCGTTCCTCCAGGGTGCCTGCCTCCAGGTACTCCAGGGCCAGAAAGGCTTCCTCGCCGAAGGGTATCCCGTAAAGCCCTTGCACCAGGTGGGGGTGCTTCAGGGAAAGGCTAAGGGAAACCTCCCGGGCAAACCGCTCGGCAAGCTTGGGATCCTGCCTTACCTCCTTGCGGGGAAGCTTGAGGGCTACTTTTTGCCCATCGGGAGCCTCCGCCAGGTAAACCTGGGCAGTCTGCCCCAAACCCAGGAGCATCTGCAGGCGGAAGTCCTTGCGCTTCAGGCTAGTCAAGGACCAACACACCCCCTGGTTTCAGGGCGTGGCCCTCCACTCCCTTCTCCTTGGCCTTGGCGGCGAAGGCCTCCCCGTCCTGCTGGATGGGGGGGAAGGTGTTGTAGTGGATGGGCACCACCCGCTTGGGTTTTACGAGCTCCAGGGCCTTTAGGGCGTCTTCCGGTCCCATGGTGAAGTGGTCGCCGATGGGCAGGAAGGCCAGGTCCAGGCCCAGCTCCCCGATGAGGCGCATGTCGGAGAAGAGGGCGGTGTCCCCGGCATGGTAGATGCGCTTGCCGCCAAGTTCCACCACCACCCCCATGGGCATGCCCCCGTAGGTGCCGTCAGGGAAGCTAGAGGAGTGCCAGGCGGGGAACCACTTGAGCCAGCCCCCGGGGAAGCGGTAGGTGCCCCCGATGTTCATGGGCACTGCCTTGGCCCCGTGCTTCTCCGCGTAGGTGGCGATCTCAAAGGTGGAAACCACCGTGCCTCCTTTCTTGGACAGGGCCACGGCGTCGCCGAAGTGGTCCCCGTGGGCGTGGGTAACCAGGATGAGGTCCGCCTGTACCTCCCCCACCCCCACCGGGGCCACGGGGTTCCCGGTGAGGAAGGGATCGATGACCACCTTGGTCTTGCCGTCGGAAAGCCAGACCGCCGAGTGGCCCAGGTACCGGATCTCCAGCATAGGCACCTCCCTTAAGAGGCACTATACCGGAGAGGAGGGCATTTGGGAAAGGGACCGCTCTAAGCTTTTATAGAAGAGGAGTTCCAGGATGCGGGCGAAGGCCCGCTCCCCCCAGGTCCGGCCCTCGGGGAGGACCAGACTGAGCTCCAGTTCCAGCTCCAGCCCCTTCGTGCCCGAAAACACCCGGCCCTCCACCTTGAGGGAAGGTGGGGGGAGGAGCTTGGCCTCGAGGTGCTCTCCTTTAAGCCTCGAGGCGAAGGGAAGGGCCACCTCCCCCAGCACGGGGTTTTCCTGCCGGAAGACCCCCCGGACCTCGTCTCCTTCCAGCTGGAGTTCCAGGGGTACACCCTGGGGAGGATGGCCGTTCGGGATGAGGTGCAGCCTAACCTTCATCCTTCCACCCATTCCACCCGTACCCGGCCTTCCTTGGCCAGGCGGGCCACCTCGGCGTCTGGGATGTTCAAGAGCCTGGGCAGCTCCCGGAAGCGGGGCGTGGCCGAGGCCAGGCCCACCCGCACCACCAGGACCTCTTCCTCCTCGGCCCGGCCGATCCGCCAGACCAGGTACTGGCCCAGGGCTTCCAACAGATCCTTCTCCACCCCCTTAGTCTATCCCGGGGCGGCCTTGGGGGATAATGGATGGGGATGCTCCTCGAGGTGGCCTTTGCTGGCCTTGCCCCCTGGGTTTTCTGGGCAGGGGTGGGGCTTATCGTCTTGGGCATTGTCCTGGGGGAGACTCCCTGGGTTGCCCTGGTTCTCCTTTACCCCTGGTGGCGGCTCAGGCAGGGCTGGCGGTTAAGGCTTTTCCCCGATCACCTGAGCCTTCACCCCCCTTTGGGTCTCAGCCGCCGGATCCCCCTGGAGGGGGTGCGGGAGGTGGGGGTGGCCTACTGGCCGGCAGGGCCCTTTTCCCGGGGGAGGCGGGCTTTGGTTCTCCACCTGGAGAACGGGGAGGGATTACCCCTTCCCGTGCCTGATCCCGAGGCCCTGGCGGCCCGGATCAGAGAACTTCTAAGAGGGCGAACTTCAGGTAGTGGGTTTCGGGATGGTTGAGGAGGATGGGATGGTCCCATCCCTGCCCCCGTTTCTCCACCACCCTCAGGCTGCGATGGGCGTCTTTCGCTGCGTCAGCGAGCATCTGGTAAAAGAGGGGCTCGGTCAGGTGGTGGCTGCAGCTACTGGTGGCCAACAGGCCCCCTTCCTTGAGGAGCTTGATGGCCCGGAGGTTCACCTCCTTATAGGCCCTGTAGGCCCTTTCCAGATCCTTTTTCCCCTTGGCGAAGGCGGGTGGGTCCAGCACGATGAGGTCAAACCGCTCCCCTGCCTTCTCCAGGGCCCTTAGATGGTCGAAGGCGTTGGCTTCCACCGTCATGAGGGAAAGCCCATTCAGCCTGGCGTTTTCCTCCGCCTGCCTCAGGGCCTCGGCGGAGCTGTCCACGCTGATCACCTCCTTGAAGCCCAGGGCCAAGTGTAGCCCGAAGTTACCCGTATAGCTAAACACGTCCAGGGCCCTTTCCCCGTGGAACCTTTCCATGAGGATCCGGTTGTCCCGCTGGTCCAGGTAGGCCCCGGTTTTCTGGCCTCCCGTCAGGTCCACCAGGTAGCGGACCTGGCCTTCCTTCACCGCTACCCGTTCGGGGGCCTGGCCCAGGAGGGGCCGGACGTAAAGGGGGAGGCCCTCGAGTTCCCGGACCTTGGCGTCGTTTTTGGCCAGAAGGCTTTTGGCCAGGGGTTTGAGCCTCTCGGCCACCTGGGGCAAAAGGGCTTCCCAGGCATAGGCGGTGGACTGCAGGACCAGGTGGCCGGCGTAGTAGTCCACCACCAGACCCGGCAGGAAATCCCCCTCGGCGTGGGCCAGGCGGAAGCCTCCTTCGGGCTCCTTTTCCAGTGCGGGGAGGCGTCGGGACAAGGCCTTGTCCAGGTTCTCCAAGAGCGCTTCCACCGGGTCCCTTGCCGGTCGGAAGCGGTAGGCCCGCACGCTGAGGTCGCTGGTGGGGTTGAAGAGGGCCAGGGCCAGAAAGCGCTTACCCCAGTAAACGGGATAAAGGCCCGGCTCCTCGGGGCCCGAAAGCACATCGCGGCGAAAGACCCAAAGGTGCCGGGCCAGGAGGCGTTGGGCTCCTCTTTCGTTGACGAGAATCCGCACCGCTTAAGTATACTTAAGCGGGGTTGGTTGACGTTTGCCCCAAAGGCCGGTATCCTATCCGGCAGGCGCGGTTTGCGCATCTTTTCACGAAGGGAGGGGCAATGGGAGGCCTGGGACTTATCAAGAGCCTGGCGGAAAAGGAAAGGGAGCTATTGGCTCGCCTCGAGGCCGCCAAGAAGGAGGCCGAGGCCCTGGTGGGGCAGGCCGAGGCGGAGGCCAGGGCCCTTTTGGAGGAGGCCGAGGCCAAGGCTAAGGCCCTGGAGGCCGAGTACCGGGAGCGGGAGGCCAAGGAAACCGAGGCCATCCTGGCTCGCTACCGGGCCCAGGCGGAGGCCGAGGCCAAGGCGGTGAAGGAGAAAGCAGGGGCCCGGTTGGAGGAGGCCGTGGCCCTGGTTCTGAAGGAGGTTTTGCCGTGATCGCCCCCATGGAGAAGCTGGTCCTGGCCGGGCCCAAGGCCAAGGCCCAGGAGCTTCTCCACAGCCTCCAGCAGGCGGGGGTGGTCCACCTGGAAACCCTCCGGGTGGCGGAGCTTGCCGAGTACAGGCTTTCCCAGGAGGAGCGGGAGGAACTTAGGCGCTGGGAAGGGGTGGCGGCGGGAGCCGAGCATACCCTCGCCCTCCTGGGCCGGGAGATGGAGCCCACAAGGCCCTTCCCCGATGGGCTAGAGGCGGCGGAAAAGGCCCTTTCCCCCATCCAGGCCCACGCTGAGGGCCTCGCCCGGCAGAAGCAGGAGCTGGAGGAGGAGCTTGCTCTAGCCCAGGCCTACCTGGAACCCTTGGAGAAGCTTGCCGCCATGGCCCAGGGCCTGGACCGAAGCGCCTTCTTCCGGGTGGTGCCCTTTTTGATCACGGAAAAGGAGCTTCCCCTGGTGGAGGAGGCCTTGAAAAAGGCCCTGGAGGACCGGTTCATCCTGGCCAGCGAGCCCTATTCCAAGGGGGTCGCCGGGCTT
The DNA here is from genome assembly GCF_000423905.1 of Thermus antranikianii DSM 12462. Classification (NCBI taxonomy): domain Bacteria; kingdom Thermotogati; phylum Deinococcota; class Deinococci; order Thermales; family Thermaceae; genus Thermus; species Thermus antranikianii. Next base: position 140,530 of record NZ_AUIW01000002.1, read on the forward strand.
CTCGTGGTGCACCGGGAGGACCTCGAGGCGGCCAAGGCGGCCCTTTCCCGGGCCGGGGTGGCGGAGCTCCGCCTCCCTGGCGACTACGGGGATCTTCCCCTAAGCGAGGCCACCCGCCGGTTGAAGGAGCGGGCCGAGGCTGCTCCCAAGGAGCTTTCCGAGGTGCGCCAGGCCCTTTACCGGCTGGCCCAGGAGGCAGCCTCCACCCTGCAAAGCCTCTGGACCCGGGCCAAGGACGAGGCGGCCCGGCTTAAGGCCTTGGAGGAGCTGGCCTCGGGCCGGTTCGGCTTTGCCCTTTTGGGCTACGTGCCGGTGAAGGCCAAGGGCCGGGTGGAGGAGGCCTTGGCCCGCCACAAGGACCAGGTGATCTACGCCTTTGAGCCGGTGGACGAGCACCACGAGGCGGATCGGGTGCCCGTGGCCCTGGACAACCCTCCTTGGGTCAAGCCCTTCGAGCTTCTGGTGAGCTTCCTCAACACCCCCAAGTACGGCTCCCTGGACCCCACCCCGGTGGTGCCCATCTTCTTCCCCTTCTGGTTCGGCATGATCGTGGGGGACATAGGGTATGCCCTCCTGTTCCTGCTCCTTGGGCGCTGGCTTTCCGGGTTCGTGAAGCGGAATGAGCCTCTGGTCATCGACCTCTTCGCCCTGAGGCTCAAGCCCGCTGTGATTGGGAAGCTGGTCTACATCCTTAACTGGATGGTCTTCTGGACGGTGGTCTGGGGCTTCGTCTACGGGGAGTTCTTCGGCACCTTCCTGGAGCACCTAGGGGTGTTTGGCACCCCCGAGCACCCGGGTCTCATCCCCATCCTCATTCCCCGTATCGACACGGCCAAGACCGCCAACCTGCTCATCCTCCTTTCCGTGGCCTTCGGGGTGGTCATGGTCTTCTGGGGCCTGGCCTTGAGGGCCTATCTGGGCCTAAAGCACCGCCACATGGGCCACTTCTGGGAGGGCGTGGGGTACCTGGGAGGCTTGGTGGGCATCCTGGCCCTGGCGGCGGGGTACCTGGGGAACCTCCAGGCCGGGTGGCTTTCCGGGCTCATGTACCTGGGCTTTGGCGTGTTCTTGCTTGCGGTTCTCATGAGCCGCATGTGGCTCATGATCCCGGAGATCTTCACCCAGGCGGGGCACATCCTCTCCCACATCCGTATCTATGCGGTGGGGGCTGCTGGGGGTATCCTGGCGGGTCTTCTCACCGATGTGGGCTTTGCCCTGGCGGAGCGGATTGGGCTTCTAGGCGTGCTTCTGGGCATTGGGGTGGCGGGGGTTTTGCATCTCCTGATCCTGCTTCTCACCACCCTGGGCCACATGCTCCAGCCCATCCGTCTTATCTGGGTGGAGTTCTTCACCAAGTTCGGCTTCTACGAGGAGAACGGCAGGCCTTACCGGCCGTTCAGGAGCGTCCGTGAGACGCTTTAGGGAGGGAAAGAGATGAAGAAGCTTCTGGTTACGGTTCTGATGGCGGTTTTCGGCGCTCTGGCTTTTGCGGCGGAGGAGGCGGCGGCCTCCGGGGGCTTGGACCGAGGCCTCATCGCTGTGGGGATGGGCCTGGCGGTGGGCCTGGCGGCTTTGGGCACCGGCGTGGCCCAGGCCCGCATCGGTGCGGCGGGCGTGGGGGCTATCGCCGAGGACCGGAGCAACTTCGGTACCGCCCTGATCTTCCTCCTCTTGCCCGAAACGCTGGTGATCTTCGGCCTTCTCATCGCCTTCATCCTGAACGGCAAGCTGTAAGGGGTCTTCAGGGCCCTGCCCCTTGGGGGGTGGGGCCCTTTTTCCGAGGAGGACAGATGTCCAAACTGGAAGCCATTTTGAGCCAGGAGGTGGAGGCGGAGATCCAGGCCGTCCTGCAAGAGGCCAAGGCCAAGGCGGAGGCCTTGAGGTCCGAGGCCAAGGCCAAGGCCGAGGGGTTGCTTTCCGCCAAGAAGCGGGCCCTCGAGGCCAGCCTGCAGGCCGCCATTCGCCGGGCAGAAAGCGCCGGGGAACTCCTCCTGGCCACAGCCCGTACCGAGGCCAAGGGGGAGGTGCTCTCCCAGGTGAAGGCCAAGGTGGAGGAGGCCCTCAGGGCCTTGCCGGATAGCCCCGAATGGCCTCAGGTGTTGGGGAAACTGGCCGAGGAGGCCCTTGCGGCCTTGGGCGAGCCCGAGGCCCTGGCCTCCCATCCGGACAATTTTTCCCACCTCGAGGGTCTGGCGCGGGAGCGGGGCCTGGAGCTTAGGGCCGACCCTGCCTTGCGCCTTGGGGTGAGGGCCATCGGCAAGGGGGGCAGGACCCAGGTGGAGAACGCCCTGTTAAGCCGTCTGGAACGGGCCTGGGATGCCCTTTCCTCCAGGGTGGCCCAGGTGGTGTGGGGCTAGGACATGGCGGACGACTTCGGCTACCTAAACGCCCGGGTGCGGGCCAGGAGGAGTACCCTCCTCAAGGAGAGCTTCTTCCAGGAGGCCTTGGACCTTTCCTATCCCGATTTCCTGCGCCTTCTTTCCGAGAGCGTCTACGGCCAGGATCTGGCCGGCCAGGGCCTTCCCGAGGTGGACCGGGCCATCGCCCTCACCCAGGCCCGGTTGGTGGGGGACCTGGCGGGGTTGGTCACGGGGGAGGCTCGGGAGGCGGTGCGGCTTCTCCTCCTCAGGAACGATCTCGCCAACCTCCAGGCCGTCCTCCGGGCCAAGGCCACGGGGAGGCCCTTTGAGGAGGTGGTGCTTCTCCCAGGTACCTTGAAGGAGGCCCTTTGGCGGCAGGCCTACGAGGCCCAGGATGCGGCAGGGATGGCCCAGGTGCTTTCCGTGCCCGGCCATCCCCTGGCCCGGGCCTTAAGGGCGGTCCTCCGGGAAACCCAGGACCTCGGGCGCATCGAGGCCCTTTTGGCCAAGCGCTTCTTTGAAGGGGTGGCCAAGGCCTCCAAGGCCCTGGAGGAGGCGGCCTTGAGGGATTACCTGGCCCTCGAGGTGGATGCCGAGAACCTGCGCACCGCCTTCAAGCTCCAGGGGCAGGATGTACCGGTGGAAACCGTCTTCATACGGGGTGGGCGGTTTGTGGACAGGGTGCGCTTCGCCCGGCTCCTCGAGGGGGATTACGCCGTTTTGGACGAGCTCTCCGGCACCCCCTTTGCCCCTTTGGCGGGCGCGCGGGACCTCAAGACCCTGGAAAGGCGGCTCAGGTGCCTCCTCCTGAAGGAGGCCAGGAAGGGAGCCGCCGATCCCCTGGGCGTGGGATTGGTGCTGGCCTATGTGAAGGAGCGGGAGTGGGAGGCCGTGCGGCTTAGGCTCCTGGCCAGGCGGGCCTACTTCGGGCTTCCCCGGGCCCAGGTGGAGGAGGAGGTGGTCTGCCCATGAGGATCGCCGTGATCGCCGACCCCGAGGCGGCGCAGGGGTTTAGGTTGGCGGGCCTCGAGGCCTACGCCGCCACCTCGGCAGAGGAGGCCCGGGCCCGGCTGGAAAACCTGGTCCAGGCCGGGGGGTACGCCCTGGTGGCCGTGGACCAGGGGCTTTTGCCGGAGCCGGAAAAGGCGGTGGAGCGGCTCATGCGGGGCAAGGACCTTCCCGTGCTCCTGCCCATAGCCGGGTTGAAGGAAGCCTTCCAGAACCCCGATGTGGAGGGGTACATGCGGGAGCTGGTCAAGAGGACCATAGGCTTTGACATCAAGCTGTAGAATGGAGGGACGATGATCCAGGGCGTGATCCAGAAGATTGCGGGCCCGGCGGTGATTGCCAAGGGCATGACCGGAGCCCGCATGTACGACATCTGCAAGGTGGGCCACGAGGGCCTGGTGGGGGAGATCATCCGCCTGGACGGGGATACCGCCTTCGTCCAGGTTTACGAGGATACCTCGGGGCTCAAGGTGGGAGAGCCCGTGGTGTCCACGGGTCTTCCCCTGGCGGTGGAGCTCGGCCCCGGGATGTTGAACGCCATCTACGACGGCATCCAGCGCCCCCTGGACCGAATTCGCGAGAAGACCGGCATCTACATCACCCGGGGCGTGGTGGTCCCGGCCCTAGACCGGGAGCGGAAGTGGGCCTGGACCCCTAGGGTCAAGCCGGGGGATGAGGTGAGGGGGGGCATGGTCCTGGGCACCGTGCCGGAGTTCAACTTCACCCACAAGATCCTGGTGCCCCCGGATGTGAAGGGCCGGGTCAAGGAGGTGAAGCCCGCCGGGGAGTACACGGTGGAGGAGCCGGTGGTGGTCCTCGAGGACGGCACCGAGCTCAAGATGTACCACACCTGGCCGGTGCGTCGGGCCCGCCCCGTCCAGCGCAAGCTGGACCCCAACACCCCCTTCCTCACGGGGATGCGCATCCTGGATGTCCTCTTCCCCGTGGCCATGGGGGGCACGGCGGCCATTCCCGGGCCCTTTGGTAGCGGCAAGACCGTGACCCAGCAGGCCCTGGCCAAGTGGTCCAATGCCGACGTGGTGGTCTATGTGGGTTGCGGAGAGCGGGGGAACGAGATGACCGACGTCTTGGTGGAGTTCCCCGAGCTCACCGACCCCAAGACCGGGGGGCCTTTGATGCACCGTACGGTGCTCATTGCCAACACCTCCAACATGCCCGTGGCCGCCCGCGAGGCCAGCATCTACGTGGGGGTCACCATCGCCGAGTACTTCCGCGACCAGGGCTTCTCCGTGGCCCTCATGGCGGACTCCACCAGCCGCTGGGCCGAGGCCCTGCGGGAGATTTCCAGCCGCCTCGAGGAGATGCCCGCAGAAGAGGGCTACCCTCCTTACCTGGCCGCTCGTTTGGCCGCCTTCTACGAGCGCTCCGGCAAGGTGATCACCCTGGGGGGCGAGGAGGGGGCCATCACCATCGTGGGGGCGGTTTCCCCTCCCGGCGGCGACATGTCCGAGCCCGTCACCCAGTCCACCCTGCGCATCGTGGGAGCTTTCTGGCGGCTGGATGCCTCCTTGGCCTTCCGGCGCCACTTCCCGGCCATCAACTGGAACGGGTCCTACTCCCTCTTCACCTCTGCCCTGGACCCCTGGTACCGCGAGAATGTGGCCCCCGACTACCCTGAGCTTCGCGACGCCATCTCCGAGCTCCTGCAGAGGGAAGCGGGTTTGCAGGAGATCGTGCAGCTGGTGGGTCCGGATGCCCTCCAGGATGCCGAGCGCCTGGTCATCGAGGTGGGGCGGATCATCCGCGAGGACTTCCTGCAGCAGAACGCCTTCCACGAGGTCGACGCCTACTGCTCCATGCGGAAGGCTTACGGCATCATGAAGATGATCCTGACCCTCTACAAGGAAGCCGAGGCGGCCATCCGGCGGGGGGTCACCGTGGATGAGATCCTGCAGCTCCCGGTGATCGAGCGCATCGGCCGGGCCCGCTACGTGAGCGAGCAGGACTTCCCCCGATACTTTGAGGAAACCATGCAGGAGATCGAGGGAGCCTTCAAGGCCTTGGCCTAGGGGAGGGAAGGATGGATCTTCTCAAGAAGGAATACACGGGCATCACCTACATCTCGGGGCCTCTCCTCTTCGTGGAGAACGCCAAGGACCTGGCCTACGGGGCCATCGTGGATATCAAGGACGGCACGGGCCGGGTGCGCGGCGGCCAGGTGATCGAGGTTTCCGAGGAGTACGCGGTTATCCAGGTGTTTGAGGAGACCACGGGGCTGGATCTGGCCACCACCACCGTGAGCCTGGTGGAGGATGTGGCCCGGCTCGGGGTTTCCAAGGAGATGCTGGGCCGGCGTTTCAACGGCGTCGGCAAGCCCATCGACGGCCTTCCCCCCATCACCCCGGAGAAGCGGCTTCCCATCGTGGGCCTGCCCCTAAACCCCGTGGCCCGCAGGAAACCCGAGCAGTTCATACAGACGGGGATTTCCACCATCGACGTGATGAACACCCTGGTTAGGGGGCAGAAGCTTCCCATCTTCTCGGGCTCGGGCCTTCCCGCCAACGAGATTGCGGCCCAGATCGCCCGCCAGGCCACGGTGCGCCCCGACCTCTCGGGGGAAGGGGAGGAGGAGGAGCCCTTTGCTGTGGTCTTCGCCGCCATGGGCATCACCCAGCGGGAGCTCTCCTACTTCATCCAGGAGTTCGAGCGCACCGGGGCCCTAAGCCGCTCCGTCCTCTTCCTGAACAAGGCGGACGACCCCACCATCGAGCGTCTCCTTACCCCCCGTATGGCCCTCACCGTGGCCGAGTACCTGGCCTTTGAGCACGACTACCACGTGCTGGTCATCCTCACGGACATGACCAACTACTGCGAGGCCCTGCGGGAGATCGGGGCAAGCCGTGAGGAGATCCCAGGCCGGCGCGGTTACCCGGGCTACATGTACACGGACCTGGCCACCATCTACGAGCGGGCCGGGGTCGTGGCGGGCAAGAAGGGTTCCGTGACCCAGATTCCCATCCTCTCCATGCCGGACGACGACCGCACCCACCCCATTCCCGACCTCACCGGCTACATCACCGAGGGGCAGATCCAGCTTTCCCGGGAGCTCCACCGCAAGGGCATCTACCCGCCCATCGACCCCCTGCCCTCCCTCTCCCGGCTCATGAACAACGGCGTGGGCAAGGGCAAGACCCGGGAGGACCACAAGCAGGTATCCGACCAGCTCTACTCCGCCTACGCCAACGGGGTGGACATTCGCAAGCTGGTGGCCATCATCGGCGAGGACGCCCTTACCGAGAACGACCGCCGCTACTTGCAGTTCGCCGACGCCTTTGAGAAGCACTTCATCAACCAGGGCCAGCAGAACCGCTCCATTGAGGAGAGCCTGCAGATCGCTTGGGCGCTTCTTTCCATGCTGCCTCAGGGGGAGCTCAAGCGGATTTCCAAGGACCACATCGGCAAGTACTACGGCCAGAAGCTGGAGGAGATCTGGGGCGCTCCCCAAGCCTTGGACTAAGGAGGCTAGATGAGCCAGGTAAGCCCCACCCGCATGAACCTTCTGCAACGGCGCAGCCAGCTGCGCCTGGCGCAGAAGGGGGTGGACCTCCTCAAGAAGAAGCGGGATGCCTTGGTGGCGGAGTTCTTCAGCCTGGTCAGGGAGGCCTTGGAGGCCCGCAAGGCCTTGAACCAGGCGGCGCGGGAGGCCTATGGGGCCTTGCTTCTCGCCCAGGCTTTCGACGGGCCCGAGGTGGTGTCCGGGGCGGCCTTGGGGGTGAGGCCCCTCGAGGAGGTGGAGGCGGAGGTGGAAAACGTCTGGGGGAGCAAGGTGCCAAGGCTCAAGGTCACCTTCCCCGATGGGGCCTTGCTCTCCCCTGTGGGCACTCCGGCCTACACCCTGGAAGCCGCCCGTGCCTTCCGCCGCTACGCCGAGGCCTTGGTCCAGGTGGCCAACACGGAAACCCGCCTGAAGAAGATCGGGGAGGAGATCAAGAAGACCACCCGACGGGTGAACGCCTTGGAGCAGGTGGTGATCCCCGGGATTCGTTCCCAGATCCGCTTCATCCAGCAGGTTCTGGAGCAGCGGGAGCGGGAGGATACCTTCCGGCTAAAGCGCATCAAGGGCAAGATCCAGGCCCGGGAGGCGGAGGCGGAAGGAAGCCGCCCCAACCCCCAGCTGGAGATCGGGGCAGGGCTTTAGTACCTTCCTAGACAGGCACAAAAGAGGCCCCGGGTTATAACCCGGGGCCTTGCGCGCTTCCCTACTGGGCCTTCGCTTTCTTCAGCATGTTGAGGAGCACGGTCTGGAGAATGCCACCATTCTTGTAGTAGTCCACCTCCACCCGGGTGTCCAGGCGGGCGATGGCCTGGAAGCGGACCTCTGTGCCGTCCTCCCTTCTCGCCACCACCTCCACTTTCTTGCGGGGGGTGAGGTCCTCAAGGCCCAGGATGTCGTAGACCTCGTAGCCGGTTAGGCCCAGGGTTTCCCGGTTCTCGCCCGGCAGGAACTCCAGGGGCAGGACCCCCATCCCCACCAGGTTGGAGCGGTGGATCCTTTCAAAGCTTTCCGCCAGCACCGCCTTGATGCCCAAGAGGAAGGTACCCTTGGCGGCCCAGTCGCGGCTAGAACCGGTGCCGTACTCCTTGCCGGCGATGACCAGAAGGGGGGTGCCCTCCTGTTGGTAACGCATGGCCACGTTGTAGACGAAGTCCACCTCTCCCTCGGGAAGCTTCTTGGCGTAGCCCCCCTCCACCCCATCCAGCATCAGGTTCTTGATGCGGATGTTGGCAAAGGTGCCCCGCATCATCACCTCGTGGTTGCCGCGCCGGGAACCGTAGGAGTTGAAGTCTTCGGGTTTGACCCCCTTGGAGATCAGGTACTGGCCCGCTGGGCTTTTCACCGGGATGGCCCCGGCAGGGGAGATGTGGTCGGTGGTCACGGAATCCCCCAGGACCAGGAGCACCCGGGCTCCCCGGATGTCCCTCACCTGGTGCTGGCCCAGGTTCTGGAAGAAGGGTGGCTTCTGGATGTAGGTGCTCTCGGGATCCCAGCCGAAGAGCTCCCCCGTGGGGGCGGGCAGGGCTTGCCAGCGCTCGTCCCCCTGGAAGACCCGGGCGTACTCCTTCTTGAAGAGCTCGGGGTCCAGGGTCTTGGCCATGGCCTCCCGGATCTCCTCCATGGAGGGCCAGATGTCCTTGAGGTAGACGGGCTTGCCGTTGGGGTCATAGCCCAGGGGCTCCGTGGTGAAGTCGATGTCCATGCGGCCCGCCAGGGCGTAGGCCACCACCAGCATGGGGCTCGCTAGGTAGTTGGCCTTCACGTGGGGGTTGATGCGCCCTTCAAAGTTGCGGTTGCCGGAGAGGACGGCGGCCACCACCAGGTTCCCCTCCTCCACCGCCTTGGCGATGTCCTCGGGCAGGGGGCCGGAGTTGCCGATGCAGGTGGTGCACCCGTAGCCCACCACGTGGAAGCGCAGGGCCTCGAGGAAGGGAAGGAGCCCGCTGGCCTCCAGGTAGTCGGTTACCACCTTGGAACCCGGGGCCAAGGAGCTCTTCACCCAGGGCTTGGTGTCCAGGCCCGCTTCCACCGCCTTCTTGGCCAAAAGCCCGGCTCCCAGCATCACCGTGGGGTTGGAGGTGTTGGTGCAGCTGGTGATGGCGGCGATGACCACGGAGCCGTGGGTGAGCTCAAACTCCTCGTCCTGGCGCTTCACCAACACCTTCTTGTTCAGCTGGTCCGGGGTGAGCCCGAAGCCCCTTTCCTTCACGGGCTTGGTGAGGTGGGCCAGGAAGCTCTGCTTCACCTCCTTGAGGGCCACCCGGTCCTGGGGCCGCTTGGGGCCGGCCAAGGAGGGTTCCACCGTGGAGAGGTCCAGCTCCAGGTACTCGGAGTAGCGCACCCGTTCCTCTGCCTCAGGCGTGCGGAAAAGCCCGTTGGCCTTGGTGTAGGCCTCCACCAGGGCGATGAGCTCCTCCGGGCGGCCCGTAAGCCTCAGATAGTTTAGGGTTTCCTCGTCCACGGGGAAGAAGCCCATGGTGGCTCCGTACTCGGGGGCCATGTTGGCGATGGTGGCCCGGTCCGCCAGGGAGAGCTTGGCCACCCCAGGCCCATAGAACTCCACGAACTTGCCCACCACCCCGTGCTTGCGGAGGATCTCGGTGATGGTCAGGACCAGGTCGGTGGCGGTGGCTCCTTCGGGAAGCTCCCCGTAGAGCTTGAAGCCCACCACCTTGGGGGCCAGCATGTAGTAGGGCTGGCCCAGCATGACCGCCTCGGCCTCGATGCCCCCCACGCCCCAGCCCAGAACCCCCAGGCCGTTCACCATGGTGGTGTGGCTGTCGGTGCCCACCAGGCTGTCGGGGAAGGCCAGGGTGAGGCCCCCTTCCTCCTTGGTCATCACCACCTTGGCCAGGTACTCCAGGTTCACCTGGTGGACGATGCCGGTACCAGGGGGTACCACCCGGAAGTTTTGCAGGGCTCCCTGGGCCCACTTGAGAAGCAGGTAGCGCTCCCGGTTCCGCTCGTATTCCTTCTCCACGTTGTAGAAGAAGGCGTAGGCGGTGCCGAAGGCGTCCACCTGCACCGAGTGGTCGATGACCAGGTCGGCGGGGACCACCGGGTTGATGCGCTTGGGATCCCCACCCCGCTCGGCCACGGCATCCCGCATGGCGGCCAGGTCCACCACCGCCGGGACCCCGGTGAAGTCCTGGAGGATGACCCGGGCCAGCTTCAGGGGCACGTTGATCTCCCCCGGCTCGGGGGTCCAACGGGCCAGGGCCTCGATGTCCTCACGGGTTACCTGGTAGCCGTCCTCGTTTCTGAGGAGGCTTTCCAGCATGATGCGGATGGAGAAGGGAAGGCGGCTTACCTCGGCAATCCCTTTCCTTTCCAGTTCCGTGAGGTCAAAGTAGGCGTAGGTGCCGCTTGGGGTGTTAAGGGTCTTAAGGGTTTGGAAACTGTCCTTCATGGCTGCTCCTTTCCCTTCCCCCTTTCCAAACCACACCCAACGGGTTGTAAACCCTGGTACCCGGGCACCAAAGCCAGGGTTTGAGCTGGGTGTGGGTTTTGGGGGAAAGTGTTCCGAGGGGGGGCGCCCGCCCCGGCTTTTCCCACTATACCACCTCGGCCCTCAGCGGTGGGCCTGGGGCGGGGGAGGGGCGTCCAGGCCCAGGCCTTCCAAGAAAAGCAGGACCTCCTCCTGGATCTCCCGCCATAGGGCTTCCCGGGGCCTTCGGGCGGGCCGGTCCCCCTTGTGGGGGCCGTAGGCGCCAAAGCCCGCGTGGTTCAGCCCTTCCACGAAGACCACCCGGGCGTTTTTGGGAAGGAGCCGGGCCTTCTCCCGGGCTTTTTCCGGGGGGAGGAGGCCGTCTTCCGTGCCGAAAAGGGCCAGGACGGGAAGGTTTTCCTGGGAAAGGTCCTTTTCCGGGTAGCTGGCGAAGAGGATGAGGGGAAGCCCTTCCGAGGCGGCCAGCTCTGCCGCCGCCACCCCGCCTAGGCTGTGCCCGCCCACCACCCAGGGGAGTCCGGAATGGGCCTGGTGGGCCTCCAGGGCCCTTTCCTTTCCCAGGAGGGCGATGCCCGAGGGAACCTTCAAAAGGACCACCAGGTACCCCGCCTCCGCCACCGGGGTCAGAACCGGGGCGTAGGCCAAGGGTTCCACCCGGGCCCCGGGGTAGAAGGCCAAAAGGGCCTTGGGGGCTTTGGGGATGAGCTCTAGGCCGTAAGAAGCCTCCCGCACCTCGAGGCCAGCTTGCTTCAAGGCTTCCTGGGCCACGCCCTCCGCCTTTAAGGGCCTAAGGAAGTAGTGGGCTACCCCGGTCACGGCCAGGGCCAGGAGGAAGGCCGCCACCAGGAAGAGAAGAAGGAGCTTTTTGGCGCTCATGGATCACCTCAGGATCGCTTCCCGGGCCCTTCGCCCTTCAAAGGCGTAGAAGGCCGCGGGCACCACGAAGAGGGTGAGGAGGGTGGAGGAAAGGAGCCCCCCCAGGATGATCACCCCTAGAGGCCTCCGGTACTCCGCCCCTTCCCCGGTGCCCAGGAGCAGGGGAAGGCTGATGATGAGCACGGTGAGGGTGGTCATGAGGATCGGCCTTAAGCGGAGCCGGGCCGCCTCCACCAGGGCTTCCCTTAAGGGCTTTTCCCGCATGCGCCTTACGGCGAAGTCCAGAAGGAGGATGGCGTTTTTGGTGACCAGACCGATGAGCATCACCACCCCCAGGACGCTGATCACATCCAGGCCGGTTCCCAAAAGGTAGGTGAGCCAGAAGGCCCCCACCAAGGCTAAGGGAACGGGGAGGAGAAGGTAAAGGGGGTAGCGCCAGGCGTTGAACTGGCTGGCGATGACCAGGTAGTTGAGCACCAGGGCCAGGGCGAAGGCCAGGGGGGCCAGCCGGGCCAGTTCCCCGGTGAAGCTACCCAGGCCCGTGGCCAGAAGCTCCACCCCATCGCCCAGGAGCCCCTTGGACTGGAGTTCCGCTTCCAGCTCCCTTTGGATCTGGAAGGTCCCGGGGGCGTCCGGCTTCAAGTTGATGTTGATGCCGGCGGCGTAGGCTTGGTTGCGCCTCGAGATCAGGGTGGGTCCAGGCCGCTCCACGAACCGCCCCAGGCTTCCCAGGGGCAGGAAGGCGCCCAGGGCAGGGGCGTAGATGGGCAGGGAGAGGAGGTCGGACTCGTCCCCGAGGCGTAGGGGATCCGCTTGGACCACGATGGCCAGTTCCTCGCCGCCCCTCCTGGCGGTGGCCGCCTGGGTGCCGGAGAGGTAAAGGCGCAGGGTCTGGGCCAGGTCCAAGGGGGTGAGGCCGGTGCCGGAAAGCCGGGCAGGATCCGGCACGAAGACCCGTTCCCGCTGGGTGGCCTCGAGGGTGTTCTTCACGTTGAGGACATAGGGTTTTTCCGCAATCAGCTGGGTGATCTCCCTCACCCGCTTCTCCAAAAGGGCCCGGTCGGGGCTGGTGACGAAAAACTGCAGGTCCGCATCCCCGGCCTCGGGGCCGGTCTGGGCCAGGACCCGTAGGTCGGCCCCAGGGAAGTCCTTAAGGGCCTCCCGTCCTTGGCGGTTGAAGACCTCGGTGAGGGTGAAGATGTCCTGGCGCTCGCTCTTGGGCTTCAGGACGATCTGGAGCTGCACCCGGCTGGGGTCCCCCACCTGGGCCCCGCCGGTGGCGCTGGCCCCCACGGTGGTGACCACCCGCTTCACCGCGGGGTGGGAGAGGAAGTAGGCCTCGAGGGCCCTTGCCGCCCGGTCGGAGACCGCCAGGGGGGTGTCCTTGGGCAGGAGCAGGGTGGCGGTGAGGACCCCGGTGTCGGAGCGGGGGGTGAAGTTGAAGGGGATCCTGGGCAGGATGGGGAAGAGGGAGAGGAAGGCCAGGGTGGCGAGACCCAGGACTACCCAAGGCCGTCTTAGGACCTGGCCAAGGCTTCGGGCGTAGGCCTCGGTGAGGCGGTGCATCAAGGCCTCGGAGCTCGCGTGGAGGAGGTGGGTGAGGGCTCCCGCCAGGTCCAGGAAAAAGCGGCCCAGGTAGCGCCCAAGGCCGAGGAGGGCGGGGTACAGGGGAAGGAGGAGGAGCCAAAGGGGTCCCTGCCGGTAGAGGAGGAAGGCGGCCAGGGCTCCGAGGAGAAGACCCACTGGGGTGCGGAGGCCCCTTTGGTAAGCGAAGCGGAGGTCTTGGGGCAGGAGGCGTAGGGCCAGAAGGGCTTCCTTGGGGCTTGGGGGTTCGGGGTCCGGGAAGTAGGCCAGGCGCACGGTGAGGAAGAGGAGGGCCTCCAGCCAGCTCACGGCGATGGCGGCGGCCATTCCCAGGCCGAACTGCTGGAAGATCTGGCCGATGATGCCCGGGAGGAAGCTGATGGGGAGGAATACCGCGAGAAGGCTCAGGGTGGCGGCGGCCACCGCCACGGAAACCTCGCTGGCTCCCTTCAGCACCGCTTCCTTGAGGCCGTACCCCATGCGCCGGTAGCGGTCGATGTTCTCCGCCACCACGATGGAGTCGTCCACCACGATGCCCACCGCCACGGTGAGGGCGAGAAGGCTGATCAGGTTGTAGGTGAAGCCCAGAAGGCCGAAGAGGAGGATGGCCCCGGAGAGGGTGATGGGGATGGCCAGGATCACGGAGAAGACGGAGTTCAGCTTCCCCAAGAAGACCAACACCACCAAGGACACCGCCAAGGCAGCTAGGAAGGCCTCCCGCACCGTGTCCAAAACGGCGGCCCGGATAAAGCGGGTGGAGTCCAGGGCGATCTCCGCCCGGTAGCCTGCGGGGAGTTTGGTTTCCGCCAGGGTCTTTTTGACCCCGTCCGCCACGGCCACGGCGTTGGAGTCAGGGGTCTTCACCACCGCCAGGAGGACGGCGGGGCGGCCGTTCAGGCGGTTTAGGGTGCTGGGCTCTTCCGCCCGCTCCTCCACCCGGGCCACGTCCCGGATCCTGAGGCCCCGAGAGGGGTCCAGGACCAGATCCGCCACCTCCTCGGCGGTGGCGGGGGTGTTGCGCAGGGTGTAGACCCGGCGCTTTTCCCCCTCGGTGAGGCTTCCCAAGGGCAGGTTCAGGGCCGAGGTGGAAAGCGCCTGCACCACCTGGCCGGGGGCTACCCCCAGGGCCTCGAGGCGGCCTGGGTCCAGGTAGACCCGGATGGCCCTCTTGGGCGCCCCGGTGAGGCGGATGTCCGCCACCCCCGGCACCAGCTGGAGGCGGGGCTTTAGGGTTCGCTCGGCGTAGCGCAACACCTGGGAGAGATCCTCCCCGGGCGCCTCGAGGGCCACGTAGAGGATGGGGCTTGCCGAGGGGTCAAACTTCTGCACCACGGGGGGCGAGGCATCCTTGGGAAGCAGGGCCCGGGCGGCGGCCACCTTCTGGCTCACCTCCACCGCTACCCGGTCCACGTCCACCCCTTGCTGGAACTGGACAAAGACCAGGCTGAAGCCCTCGGTGGAGCTGCTTCCGATGGTGTCCACCCCGCTTAGGGTGGAAAGGGCGTCCTCGAGGGGCTTGGATACTTGCTCCGCCACCTCCTCGGGACCGGCCCCGGGGTAGCTGGTGGAAACCGCCACCACGGGCACGCTGAAGCGGGGGAGGAGTTCCACCCCAAGCCCAAGGCCCAGGAGCAGGCCCACCAGGACCAGGCCCACGAAGATGGCGGTGGCGAAGACGAACCGCTCCACGAAGAAGGCCACCAGAGGGTTGGTCCTCACCGAACCACCTCCACGGGATCCCCATCCTTGAGGCCCACGGGCACGGGATGGATGACCTCGGCACCCTTGTCAAGGCCCTCCACCGCCGCTTGTCCGCCTTCTTGGGCGAGAAGGCGCACGGGGGTTTTTCTCGCCTTCCCCGCCTTCACCTGGTAGACCAGGGTTTCCCCCTCCTGGACCTGGAGGCTCGTTGCGGGGATGAGGAAGCCTTCGGCCAGCTTCACCCGGTAGCGTGCCTCGGCAGGACCCGGGAGCAGCCTGCCTTCCGGCTTCAGGACCACCTCCACCAGGCGGGTCTGTCCCGGGAGGTCCGTTTTGCGCAGGAGGCGTGCCCGCACCTCCCGCCCGTTTTGCCTGAGGAGGAAGGGCGTTTCTGGGGTGAGGGCGCTGGCTTGGTCGGGAGGGAGGTAGACCTTGGCCAAAAGGCGGTCCGTGGTGGCCAGCCGGAAGGCCCGGCTTCCCGTTCCCACGAACTCCCCTTCCCTTACAAAGACCTCCACCACCTCCCCGGCGAAGGGGGCCCGCACCGTGCTTTCCTTGAGGTTCCTTTCCGCCTGGCGCACCTGGAGCCGGGCGGCCTCCACCTGAAGCTCAAGAAGCCGGAGGTCCTCTCCCCGCTCCAGGCGGGATAGGGCCTCGAGGGCGTTCTGGTAGTGGCTTTCCGCCTGGCGGTACTGGGCCTCGAGGGCCTTGAGGTCCAAAGGGGCCAAGGCTCCCGCCGAAAGCAGGGCCTGGCCTTCCTCGTAGCGCTTCTTGGCCGCCTGGAGCTGGGCTTCTGCCGCCTGGAGCTGGGCCTTGAGGGTGGCCCGGTTTCCCACAAGCTGGTTTCGGGCGCGCTCCAGGTTGGCCTCGGCTTGTTTTAGGTTAAGCTTGGCGGCTTCCAGGGCCTCCTGGAAGGGAGCTGGGTCCAGGTAGACCACCCCTTCCCCCGCCTGCACCCGGGTGCCGGCGGGAAGGGTTCGCAGGACCCGGCCGGAGGCGCCTGCCGCCACCAGGCTCTCCTTTTCCGCCTGCAAGGTGGCGGAGGCCCGTACCTCCCGTTCCAGGATTCCAGGCTGGGCCCGCACGGTGCGCACCTCCGTGGCCAGGGTAGGGGTGGGAGGGGCCTCGGGGGCTTTGGCCTCCTTGGGGGCGCAGGCGCTGAGGAGGATGAGGCTTAGGGCAAGGCTTGTTACAGGGCGCATGGTTTCCTCCTTAGCGGCTCGCCAGGAGCCCGTAATAGGCCTTCAGGTAGGCGTGCTTGGCCTGCTCCAGGGAAAGCGCCGCCTGCTTGAGGGCGAGTTCCTGTTGTAGAAGGCCTAACCGGCTGGTGAGCCCCGCCTGGAACCGCTTCTCCTCGGCCCGGTAGCGCTCCTGGGCTGCCCGGTAAGCCTCCTCCGCCGTTTTCACCCCTTGCAGGAGGGGGGATAGCTGGCGGTACCTGGCCTCCAGGCCCAGCCTTAGGGAGCGCTCCAGGTTGGCCAGGTTGGCCTCGAGGGTTTGGATCTGATCCTCTAGGGCTTCGATCTCCTTCCTTGGGACGAAGCTTTCGTCCAAGAGACCCCGCTGGAAGCGGAGAAGGGCCAAGGACTGCTTCAGCTGCAGGAGGTCGGCGTGCTCCTGAAGAAGGGTCTCCACCGCCTTCTCCTCGGGGAGGGCTGGCAGTTCCTTGACGCCTTCCGGCTTCCAATCGCCCACCAGGTTCGCCAAGGCGGCCAGGGCGGTATCCCGTCCCCTTTGGGCCAGCTCCAGGTTCTTCCTGGCCTCCAGAAGCCGGGTTTGCGCCTCGAGGAGGTCCAGGCTGGTGGCCCCGCCTCCCTTGAGGCGGATCTCCGTGGCCTTGAGTCCCAGCTCGGCCACCTCCACGGCCTTTGCCGCCAGATCCACCTGCAGGAGGGCTTCATAGGCCTGGGTGTAGGCGGAGACGATCTCGCTTTCCGCCTGGGCCAGGGCCCGTTTGAACCTGGCCTCGGCCAGATCCCTGGCCTGGCGCGCTTGCAGCTCGGCCAAGGCGGTGCGCAAGGGGTCCTGGAGGGTGCGGGCCAGGTCTTTCTGCTTGGTTTCGTAGTCCAAGCGAGCCGCGACCACCGCCGCCACCTCCGGTGCCTTCTTCAGGGCCTCGGGGAGGGGCTGGGCCAGGCCGAGGGCCAGGAGCACGGGTAAGGCTAGGGCGCTTTTTCTCATGGGATCACCTCCGGTAGGAGTTCGCCGTAGAGCTGGTAAAGCTCCATCCACTTGGTTCTCAGGTCGCTTTCCGCCTGGGCCAGGGCCAGTTCCGCCTGGGCAAGGGAAAGCTCCGCCTGCAACAGGGCCAGGGGGCTTTCCAGGCCGAGTTCCAGGCGCTTTTTCGTTTCCGCCAGGGTCCTTTCCTGGGCCTCGAGGCGGAGGCGGGCTAGCTCCAGGGCCGCCCTTAGGGTTTTTAGGGAGTTATTCAGGGTTTCCTCCTGCAGCCGGGCTTGCCTTTCGGTTGCCTTCAAGGCTTCCTCCGCCCCCCGCACCTGGGCCTCTGCGGCCTCCAGGGCGGCGAAGAGACCCGGGGAGAGGGTGAGGGAAAAGGAGAGCCTCATTTCCTCCAGGGTTCGGTAGCTACCCCCTCCGGGCAGGCTGGTGGGCCTTTGCGCGGGATCCTGCCGGGTGTAGGCCAGGGTGGGTTGCAGGGTCCGGCTGGAAAGGCTCAGGGCCAGGGTGTCGTTCCCGCTTGGGTAGAGGAGGTAGCTGGCCTTGACCTCGGGGAAGAGGGTGCGGAGGGCGCTCATGTGGGCGATCCTGGCCTCCTCCAGGCTCAGGCGGGCTTCCTCCAGGGAAAGGGGCGTGGTGCCTTGGGGTGGGGGGATCTCGGGGAGGGGCTTGGTGAGGTCCACCAGCCCCTCCGCCCCCTTCCTGGCCAGCTCCACGTTCCTCTGGGCCTCCAAGAGGCGGTTTTCCGCTTCCTTCAGGGCGAGCTCCGCCTCCCGGAGCTCCTTGGGGTTGGCCTGGCGTTTCCGGGCCGCCTCCAGGGCTGCCCGGGCCAGTTCCACTCCCTTTTGCGCCACCTTTTTCCCCAAGAGGGCCAGCTGGTAGCGCCCGTATGCGGCCACCGCCTGGGTTTGCAGGGCGGTGAGGGCCTTGCGGTAGCCGAGCTCGGCTCTTCGGTAGGCGATCCAGGCCCGTTCCAGGCTGTCCTGCACTTCCCCAAAGGGGAAGGGAGTGAGGACCAGGGCCAGGGTGAGGCTTCCCCCCGTGGCGGGCAGGCCTTGGCAGAGGGAGGGAGGAGTGCACTCGTATCCCAGGCGGGCGTAGTTTCCCTGCACGTTCAGGGCCAAGGGGGAGGCCTGGGCCTCGAGGGCCTTGGCAGCGGCCTGCAAGAAGGCTTGGGCCTGCCGGGCCAGGGGATGGTCCTTGAGGGGACTCAGCGCCCCCTGGGCCAATGCGGGAAGGAGAAAGAGGAGGAGGGCAAGGGCTTTAGCCACCTTCCACCTCCGTGAGTTTGCGCAGGAGGTCGCGGAAAAGGAGGAGCTCCTTTGGGCTGAGCCGGGCCAGGTGCTGGCCGTAGGCGTGAAGCCAGGCTTCCT
The DNA here is from genome assembly GCF_000423905.1 of Thermus antranikianii DSM 12462. Lineage (NCBI taxonomy): Bacteria > Thermotogati > Deinococcota > Deinococci > Thermales > Thermaceae > Thermus > Thermus antranikianii. Next base: position 158,572 of record NZ_AUIW01000002.1, read on the forward strand.
GTAGGCGCTTGTGCACGGCCTCCCCCTTGGGGGTAAGGCGGAGGAGGACCCTGCGGCGGTCCTGGGGGTCTGGGTGGCGCTCCAGGAGGCCAGCTTCCTCCAAGGAGGCGAGGAGATGGGATACCTGGGAGGGAAGGACCTCCAGTTGCTCCGCCAGGCGGGAGGGAAGCTGGACCCCTTCCCTCACCAGGCGGAGCACCTCCGCCTGCAGGAGGGAAACCCCCTCCTGAGCGAAGATCTCCTTGGCCCGGGAGAGCAAAAGGCGCATCAGGGTGTAGCCGAGCCGGGATAGCTCCTCCACCAGAGGGGTGGGTGGACCCTTCATATGCGTAAACTATACAGGGATATCAATGAAAAGCGTGAGGGCGCCTGGGTATCTTTGTGGTGTAGAATGGCGAAAGGTGATATGGACAGACCTCCCAGTCGGTGGCTCTTCTTCCTGCCCTTCGGTTCCCTAGCCCTGGCCCAGTCCCAAGCCCCAAGCCCTGGGGACCTTTTTCTTTTGGTCCTCCTCTTGGCCTTTTCCGCCTTTTTCTCCGCCAGCGAGACCGCCTTCACCACCCTCTACCCCTGGAAGGTGCGGGAGCTGGCGGAAACCCGGGGGGGACCCTTTCGGCTCCTCGCCCAGGACATCACCCGCTTCCTCACCACCATCCTGGTGGGGAACAACCTGGTGAACATCGCCGCCACCGCCTTGGTGACGGATCTGGCCACCCGGGCCTTCGGTTCGGCCGGGGTGGGCTTGGCCACGGGGCTCATGACCTTCTTGGTGCTTTTCTTTGGGGAGATCACCCCCAAGTCCATCGCTGTGCACCATGCGGTGGCCTTGGCCCGGGTGGGGGCCTGGCCCATCTACCTCCTCTCCGTCCTTCTCTACCCCGTGGGCCGCTTTTTCAGCCTGGTCTCCGTTTTCCTGCTCAGGGTGCTGGGCCTGGAGCCTCGGGATACCCCCTTGGTGTCCGAGCAGGAGCTTAAGCTCATCCTGGCGGGGGCGGAGGAGTCCGGCACCATAGAGGCCCAGGAGGAGGAGATGATCCACTCCATCCTGGAGCTGGAGGAAACCCCTGTGCGGGAGATCATGACCCCTCGGGTGGAGATGGTGGCCATTGAGGCGGAGGCCAGCTTGGAGGACTTCCTCCACCTCTTCCGGGAGCACCGCTATAGCCGGGTTCCCGTCTACAAGGAGAACGTGGACCACATCGTGGGAGTGGCCTACGCCAAGGACCTTCTGGACTACTACTGCGAGGAAGACCTTAGGGGGCGTACGGTGGCCTCCATCGCCCATCCTCCGTACTTCGTCCCCGAGAACATGGATGCCTGGTCGCTTCTAAGGGAGCTTCGCCGGCGGAAGGTGCACATGGCCATAGTGGTGGACGAGTTTGGGGGCACGGCGGGCCTGGTCACCTTGGAGGACGTGATGGAGGAGATCGTGGGGGAGATCTATGACGAGACCGACGAGCCAGAGGACATGGCCATTCGCAGGCTTCCCGATGGCTCCTTTTCCATCCAGGCCCAAACCCCCGTGGACGAGGTTTCCAAGGCCCTGGGGGTGGAGCTGCCCGAGGGGGAGTACGACACCCTTTCCGGTTTCCTCTACGAGCAGTTCGGCCGCATCCCCGGCGTGGGGGAGAGCGTGGAGTGGCAGGGGTTCCGGTTCGTGGTGGAAAGCGCCGACCAGCGCCGGATAGAAAGGGTGCGGGTGGAGAGGTTGGTGGAGCATGGAGAGGGTTAGGGCCATCCTTAAGGCCCATGTGGAGCGAGCCTACGCTCCTTACTCCGGCTTTCCCGTGGTGGCCCTGGTGGAGGCGGAAGGGGAAAGCTTCCTTGGGGTCAATGTGGAGAACGCCTCCTTTCCCCTTTCCCAGTGCGCCGAGCGCAATGCGGTGGCCGCCATGGTCCTGGCGGGGAAGAGGCGGATAGACCGGGTGCACATCTATAGCCCCAAAGGCCCCATTCCCCCTTGCGGGGGGTGCCGCCAGGTGCTTTTGGAGTTCGGCTCCCCCGGGACCGAGGTGGTCATGCACGGGCCTGAGGGGTATGTGGTGAGGACCCTGGGGGAGCTCTTGCCCCTGGGTTTTAGGCTCTAGAGTGGTAAAACCAGGCTTTGCCGGAAAAAGCCCGGGACCTCGAGGGTGAGTTCCAGCCTTCCAGAACCCCGTTCCAAGCCAGGCCTAAAGCCCACCACCTGAAGCCGGCCCTCGCCCCGGGCGGGGAGGTCCATCTCTACGCGGAAGCTTTGGCCCAGAAGAACCAGGTTGCCCTCCACCCGGAGGGGGAAGGGGTTGGGGTTTTCCAGGAAGAAGTTCACCCCTGCCCGGCGCACCCTTGGGGGCTCCAGGGGAAAGCTTAAGCGGGTGCGGAAAAAGGTGAGGTGCTGGCCCAGGGTGGCGCCTTCCAGGGCCACCTCCACCCCTTCCTGGGAAAGGAGGGCCCTTGCGGTGGCAAGGGCTTCCCTCGGGGTTAGGCGCACCAGGAGGACCTCCTCCCTCCTTCCGGGAGGCAGGGTGAGGTCCAGGGGCACCGCCACCTCCCCCACCTTGAGCCGGGTACCGAAGGTGGAAAGGGGTAAGGGGAAGGGGTTGGGGTTGTGGAACTCCACCCTCAGGCCCAGGAGGAGGGCGGGCCCTTGGCTTATTTCCAAGCCTCGGACCTCGGCCGAGAGCAAACGGGCCTCAGGGGTCAAGGCCCTGGGGGCGCAGGCGGCCAAAAGGCCCAGGGTCAAGAGGACCGAAAGGATTCTCACAGGAGCCATCCCTCCTCCTTAAGGGCTTCCAAGACGGGCCGAAACTCCTTCCAGATAGGGCTTTCCTGGGGATAGGGAGGCCTTGGGTAACCGGCGGGTAGGCCCAGGTGCCTCATGGCCTGCTTGAGGAGGGGTACCCCACCCCTGGAAAGAAGGTTCCCCAAGGGGAATAGCCGTTTTTGCAGGGCCTGGGCTTCGCTTAGGCGGCCGGTCCGGAAGGCCTCCAGGAGGGCCCGGTAGGCCCTGGGGGCCAGGTTGGCCGCCGCCAGGATGCCTCCTTCGGCTCCCAGGACCAAAGCCCCCAGGAAGGTGGGGGCGTGGCCGGTGAAGACCCGGAAATCATCCCTCAGATGGGCCTGGTAAAAGGCCAGGCGGGTTAGGTCCCCGCTGGAGTCCTTGATTCCCGTGATCCTGGGGTGTTGGGCCAGGGTTTCCACCGCGGGAAGGGGCAGGTCCACCTTGGTGTTTTGGGGCACGTGGTAGAGGAAGATGGGCATCCTTTCCGCCAGGGCTTGGTAGTAGGCCACGAGCCCCTCGCCGAGGCTTGCGTGGTAGTAGCGGGGAGGCGTGGCCAGAACGGCCATGGCACCTGCTTCCTGGGCCTCGAGGAGGGCCCGTTCCGCTTGGGGCAGGGTTTCCTCCATGAGGCCCACCAGGAAAGGCTTCCGGGGTTTTAGGGCCCGAAGCCCCCTGGCCCGTTCCTCAGGGGTCAGGTGGACGCCTTCCCCGTTGGAGCCGTAGATGAGAAGCCCGTCCACCAAAGGTTCTAGGGCTTCGGCCAGTTCCCGAAAGGCCTCCGTGTCCAGGCGGCCTTCCCGGTCGAAGGGAGTGGGGATGGGTGGAAGGATCATGCGGGCCTCCTCAGGCTAAAGACTAACACCAGGAAGTGGAGTCCGTAGGCCAGGATCAGGAGGGTGGGTTTCTGGCCCTCCAGGAGGGCAAGGAGCCCATAGGCGGCCAGGAGGAGGAGGACAATGCCCAGGCCCGAGGAGAAGCCCAGGCTTCCCGGTACCAAGAGGCGCACCCCCAGGGCCCAGGAGGGGGGGACCGGGGTCCTGCGCCGGGGCAGGAGGAAGGTGAGGAGGTGGTAGAGGAGAAGGAGCCAGAAGCCAGCGAAGGCCCAGGGCTTCACCCCTTCAGGAAGGGAGGTGCCTAGGCGCAGGAACCCCCGGAAGGGGTCCTCCTGGAGGCGCTTTAGCTCCACCCGGAGGAGGGCCAGGTAAAGGGTGCGCAGGGTGGGACCCGGCTCCCTGGCCCCCCAGGGATCCTGCCCCAGTTGGAGGGCCGTGCGGATGGGCCCCTCGAGGGGAGCCTTACGGTAGGCTTGGGCCAGGGAGGTTTCGTCTCCCCTAAGGGCTAGGGCGAAGGGCAAAGCGGCTTCCCGCAGGAGGCCTTGGGCCTCCTTGGGGGCCTCCGAAAGGAGGGCGTAGCCCAGAAGGGCCTTGACCTCAGGGGTGGGGGGTAGGGTGCGGAGCCAGTCCTGGGCTTTTTGCGTGCGGAGGGTGCCTTGGTCCAAGGGGGGGGCGAAGAGTTCTTTTCGCACCTGGGCGTCCAGTCCCTGGAGGAGGAGGCCCAGGCTGAGGGCCAGGAAGAGGACCAGGGCCAACACCCGTTCCCCCAGGCTGGCGTAGGCCAGGTGAAGGTGCCTAAGGCGCAGGAGGGGGTGCCGCCAGAACCCACCCAGATAGCCACCGATGGGCTTCAGGTCCTTTAGCTGGGCGGGCAAGTAGTAGAGGAAGAGGTAAAGCATGAGGCCGAGGTAGGCCAGGCCCAGGGTCCAGAGGGCCATGGGAAGCAGGGAAAGCCTGGGGGGAAGCCAGGCGCGCAGGATCTTTCCCGCCTCGGAGAAGGTCAGGGCCTGGGCGGGGTGGCCCTGGGTCTCCAGGTACTGAGCAGTCTCCTGGAAAAAAGCCAAGGAACCTGGGAAGAGAGGGGTGTAGCGGAGGAGAGCTTTGGCCAGGAGAAGGGCCTTTTCGGGGTCCTTCTTCTGCAGAAGGCGGGAGGCCTCCGCCATGCGGGCCACTCCCGGTTGGCCGAAGAAGAGTTCCGGCCTATGGCCCCGGGCCAGGAGGTCCTGGCCGTAGGCTTCCAGGTCCTCCGGGGTGAGGGTGGCGGGGTCCAGGGTCCAGTAGGCGAAGTAGGGCCAGGGCTTCGGGGGGTTGAGGGCTTCCAGGAGGGAGCCTAGGACCTTTAGGTCCTCCTCCTTGCCTTCAAAGGGCACCCGGGGGAAGGGGATGGGCAGGACCCAGTCCCCCTCGAGGAGGGCTTCGGGGCCCGGCCTAAGGGCCAGGATGCGGGCCGGGGCAAAGTGGAAGGAGAGGGTTTTCTCCTTCGCGCTGGTTTCCACCACCAAAAGCCCCTGGGCCACGTACACCTTATCCCCTTGGACCAAAGGCCCCAGCCAACCCCCCGGGGGTAGGGGCAGGAGGCCCCAGGGGAGCTTGAGCCCTTCCCGGGTCAGCTCGGGGGTGGCGGGGGCAAGGGCGGTGAAGCGGGCTTCCAAGGCACCGGCGGGCAGGGAAAGGCGGATGCGGTACTCCCCGGGGGCCTTGGGGTGTAGCTCCAGCTGGAACCTTCCCTCCTGGGCCTCCACCTCCAGGGTTTCCTGCCCCTCAGGACCCTCCAGCACCAAGGGAAAGCGCCCCTCGGGCAGGTCCCGCCCCTCCAGGACCACGGGCCTTCCCGCCTGGACTTCCTTCGGGACCACCAGGCTTTGGCCTAAAACCGGGAGTCCCAGGGCCAAGAGGAAGCCGATGGCCCGGGTCAGGAACGCGCGCATGGGGTTATTCTACAGGCATGGGTCTACTGGACATGATCGGCCCGGTGATGGTGGGGCCTTCCTCCAGCCACACCGCCGGGGCTTGCCGCCTGGCCCTTCTGGCCCGGCACCTTTTGGGGGAAAGGCCCAGGCGGGTGGAGTTTGGCCTGCACGGCTCCTTTGCCAAGACGGGAAAGGGCCACGGCACCCACCTGGCCCTGGTGGCGGGGATTTTGGGCTTCACCCCCGACGATGAAAGGCTTAAGGAAAGCCTTTCCCTGGCGGAAAAGGAAGGCCTCGAGGTGGCCTTTAAGGCAGTGGAGCTAGGGGATGTGCACCCCAACACCGTGCGTATGGTCCTGGAGGGGGAGAAGGAGCGCATCACCGTGACGGGAAGCTCCCTGGGAGGCGGACTGGTGCGCATTTTTGACCTGGATGGCTTCGAGGTGCGCATCACCGGAGCCGCCCCCACCCTGGTGATCCGCAACGTGGACACCCCGGGGGTGGTGGCCCGGGTAGCCCGCATCCTGGCCGATGATGAGGTGAACATCGCCTACCTCACGGTGAGCCGCAAGAAGCGGGGCGGGGAGGCCATGATGAGCCTCGAGGTGGACCGTCCCCTTCCCGAGGTTCCCTTGAGGTACCTGGAGCACCTCTCCTACATCCTCTGGGTGCGGCAGATTCCCCCGGTTACGGACTAAAGCTCCTTAGCCGAGGGGAGTTCCAGGCGCAAACACGCCCCGCCCAAGGGAGTTTTGCAGGTCAGAAGCCTTCCCCCGTGGGCCTCGGCCACCCGCTTGGCGGTGTAGAGGCCAAGCCCCGCGCTTCCCCGGTTCGAGCCTCCTTGGCGGAAGGGCTGGGCCAAGGCCTCCAGGGGCAAGGGAAGCCCTTCCCCGTCATCCTCCACCTGCAAGGCCCCTTCCTCCACCCGGATGCGCACCTGGGTTTTGGCGTGCCGCAGGGCGTTGTCCAGAAGGTTGGCCAGGGCCCTTTCCAAAAGGAGCCGCTCCCCCCGGGCGAGACCCGCCCCCTCCACCGTGAGGCCAAGCCCCCGCCTTCCCGCTTCCTCCCGGTAACGCAAAAGGAGATCCTCGGCCAAGGCCCTTAGGTTCAGGGTTTCCCGCTGGGGGGTACGGGTCTCCAGGCGGGAGAGGGCCAGGAGGTTTTCCACAAGAAGGTGGGCCTGGAAGAGCTCCCGCCTCAAGGCCAGAAGGAGTTCCACCCGCTTTTCCCTTCCCAGGTGGTCCGCCTTTTCCAGGTACTCCAGGGCCCGGATGGCGGAAAGCAGGGGGGTTTTCAGGTCGTGGGCCAGGGCCCCGTAGAAGGCTTCCCGGGCCTCCATAAGGCGCTGGAGGCGTTGAAGAAGCTCCCCGAAGCGGGCGCGGAGCAGGGTGATCTCCATAGGGGGAGGCTCCTTGGGGGCGGGTAGCCTGAGCTCGTTCACCGGGCCCTCCCTGACGGAGAGGTAGGCCAGGGCGCGGGTGAGCTCCTCGAGGGGCCTGAGGAGGCTTCGGGCCAGGAAGTACCCCACCGCCCCGGAAACCAGGCCGATGAGGAGAAGCCAAAGCACCAAGGGCAACCAGGGACCCTCCCCCATGAGGCCCAGGGTGAGGGCCAGGACCAGGTTGGGCAGAAAAGCCAGAAGGGCGATAACCAGGGCGAGCCTTGTCCTAAGACTCATCCCGTCCCGCCGAGAGCACCGCCAGGAAGGCCTCCTGGGGCACCTCCACCTTGCCGATGGCCTTGAGCCGTTTCTTCCCCTCCTTTTGCTTTTCCAGAAGCTTCTTCTTCCGGGTCACGTCCCCGCCGTAGCACTTGGCCAGCACATCCTTGCGCAGGGCCTTCACCGTGGCCCGGGCGATGATCTTGCCCCCGATGGCCGCCTGGATGGGCACCTCAAAAAGCTGACGGGGGATGACCTCCGCCAGCTTGTCCACGATGGCCCGGGCCATGGCGTAGGCCTTGTCCCTGTGGGCGATGAAGGTGAGGGCGTCCACGGGCTCCCCGTGCACCAGCACGTTGACCTTGACCAGGTCCCCGGGCTGGTAGCCTATCTGCTCATAGTCCATGGAGGCATAGCCCCGGGAGAGGCTTTTCAGGCGGTCGTGGAAGTCGTAGAGGATCTCGGCAAAGGGCACCTCGTAGACCAGCTCCACCCGTTTGGTTTCCCCGGGAAGGTAGCTCATGTTCACCAGGCGGCCCCGTTTTTCCTGTACAAGTTGCATAATGGACCCCACGTATTCCTCGGGGGTGAAGACGGTGAGCCTCGCGTAGGGCTCGAGGATCTCCTCGATCTTTGTGGGGTCGGGGAGGTCGGCGGGGTTTGGCACCTCCCTCTCCTCCCCGTTTTTCAGGCGCACCCTGTAGACCACGCTGGGGGCGGTGGCGATGAGCTCCAGGCCAAACTCCCGCTCCAAGCGCTCCTGCACGATTTCCGCATGGAGAAGTCCCAGGAAGCCGCAGCGAAAACCGAAGCCCAAGGCGGTGGAGGTTTCCGGCTCAAAGGAAAGGGCGGCGTCGTTGAGCTTGAGCTTTTCCAGGGCATCCCTAAGCCTTCCGTAGTCCCCGGAGTCCACGGGGTAGAGGCCGGCGAAGACCACGGGTTTGGCGGGGCGGAAGCCGGGGTAGGGGGCGTCGGTGGGCCTATGGGCGTGGGTGATGGTGTCCCCCACCTGCACGTCGTGGATGTCCCGGATGGCGGCCACCAGCCAGCCCACCTCCCCTGCGGTAAGCTCCTCTACGGGGATGAGTCCCTGGGGGGTGAAGACCCCCACCTTGTCCACGGTGAACTCCTTGCCGGTGGAGTAGATGCGGATCCGGTCCCCCGGGCGCACCCGGCCCTCAAAGAGGCGGAGGTAGGGGATGACCCCCTGGTAGGCGTCGTAAAGGGAGTCGAAGATGAGGGCCTTAAGGGGAGCTTCCGGGTCGCCCTTGGGGGGTGGGATGCGTTTTACGATGGCCTCGAGGATCTCCTCCACGCCTTCCCCCGTCTTCCCCGAGGCGAAGATGGCCTCGTCGGCGGGGAGGCCCAGCACCTCCTCCACCTCGAGGGCCACCTCCAGGGGCCTGGCGTTGGGAAGGTCGATCTTGTTGATGACGGGGATCATCACATGGCCGTGCTCCAGGGCCATGTAGAACTTGGCCAGGGTTTCCGCCTCCACTCCTTGGCTGGCATCCACCACCAGAAGGACCCCTTCCACTGCCGCCAAGGCCCGGGATACCTCGTAGGTGAAGTCCACGTGGCCCGGGGTGTCGATCAGGTTGAAGATATAGGTTTCCCCGTCCTTGGCCCGGTACTCCACCCGCACGGCGCTGGCCTTGATGGTGATGCCCCGCTCGCGCTCCAGCTCCAGGGAGTCCAGAAACTGCTCCCGCATCTCCCGCTCGCTCACCGCATGGGTCAGCTGCAGGATGCGGTCGGCCAGGGTGGACTTCCCGTGGTCCACATGGGCGATGATGGAGAAGTTGCGGATGCGCTTGTCATCCATCCTTCTCATCGTCCAGGGTGGAGGGGGCAAAGTCAAGCTGGCCTCCCGCTGGTTGGGGCGCCATGGATAGGATGGCGCGTGTCCCTGAGAAAGTGAAGGTCCTTGCTCCGGGGTTTTGGACCGGGTAAACTTTTGCCGGGGGTTCCCGTGGACCTGGAGAAATCCATTCGGGAGCTGGCCCGGCGCTTTGCCCGGGAACGCGTCCTGCCCCAGGCCAGGCAACTGGACCAGGAGGCCCGGTTCCCCTGGCCCCTGTTTCGGGAGGCGGCAGGGCTTGGTTTTCCGGTACTCCTGGTCCCGGAGGAACTGGGCGGGGCTGGCCTTGGGCCCAGGAGCCTGGTCCTGGTGGCGGAGGAACTGGCCTATGCCTGCACCGGGGTGGCGGCGGCCTTGCTCCTCAACAACTTGGTGGCGGACGCCCTTCTTCTCTCGGGAAGTGCCCACGCCCGAAGCTTTCTACCCCGGCTCAGGGAGGAGGTGGCCTCCTACGCCCTCACCGAGCCCCACGCGGGCTCGGATGTGGCCGCCATCCGCACCCGGGCGGAAAGGGTGCCGGGCGGATACCGCCTCTATGGGCGCAAAACCTGGATCAGCCACGCCCCGGAGGCCTCCTTTTTCGTGGTCTTTGCCAAGGTGGCGGAGGGCCGGGAGGGGATCGCCGCCTTCCTGGTGGAGCGGGGGATGGGGGTGGAGGTGGGGCCACCTTTGCCCAAGCTGGGGCAGAAGGCCTCCCCGGCGGCGGAGGTGTACCTGGACGGCGTCCTGGTGCCCGAGGAGGGCTTGATCGCCCGGGAGGGGTTTGCCCTGGCCATGCGGGTGTTCAACCGATCTCGGCCCATGGTGGCGGCCCTGGCGGTGGGGCTATTGTGGAGGGCCTTGGACGAGGCCCTGGCCTATGCTGCCATGCGGGAGGCTTTCGGCAGGCCTATTCTGGAGCACCAGGGGGTGGGGTTTAAGCTGGCGGAGATGCACATGGACCTGGAGGCCGCCCGCCTCCTCACCCTGAAGGCTGCCGAACTGGCGGAACGGGGGGAGGAGAACGCCTTGGAGGCAGCCACGGCCAAGGCCTTTGCCGCCGACGCCGCCGTGCAGGGGGTGTCGGAGGCCCTCCAGGTCTTTGGCGGAAACGGCTACAGCGAGGAGTATCCCTTGGCCAAACTGTACCGCGATGCCAAGGTGCTCCAGATCTATGAGGGAACCTCCGAGATCCAAAGGCTCATCATCCTGCGGGAGCTGGTAAGGAGGCGGATATGGGAGAGCCCGTGATCCTCGAGGCGGTACGCACCCCCATCGGCAAGAGGAATGGAGCCTTGCGGGAGTGGCGGCCCGATGCCCTTTACGCCCAGGTCTTGGACGCCCTCCTGGAGCGGACGGGTATCGACCCTGGGCTCATCGGGGATGTGGTCACGGGTTGCGTGACCCAAGCCGGGGAACAGGGGGCCAACATAGGACGGCTTGCCGTCCTCCTTTCCCGCCTACCCCAGGAGGTTCCTGCGGTAAGCCTAAACCGCATGTGCGGCTCCAGCCAGCAGGCTGTGCACTTCGCCGCCCAGGCCATCGCTGCCGGCGACCTAGACTTTGCCATTGCCGGCGGGGTGGAGAGCATGACCCGATCCCCCATGTTCTCCGATATCGGGGGAGGCTTCCACACCTTGAATCCAGCGCTTTTTCAGCGGTACGAGCTCGTCCACCAAGGGGAAAGCGCGGAGCGCATCGCAAAGAAGTATGGCCTTTGCCGGGAGGAGCTGGACGAGTGGGGCTATCTCTCCCACAGGCGGGCGGCCCGGGCCATCCAGGAGGGGCGCTTCCGGAGCCAGATCCTTCCCCTGGAGGGGGTGGATGGGGAGGGAAGGCCTTTCCTGCTGGACCGCGACGAAGGGGTGCGTTTCGACGTGGACTACGAGCGGATGCTGGCCTTGAAGCCCGTCTTCCGGGAGGACGGGGTGGTGACCGCTGGCAACTCCAGCCAGGTTTCCGACGGGGCGGCGGCCCTGCTCCTGGGGGATAGGGAAAAGGCCTTGGCCTTGGGCCTTCGCCCCCGGGCCCGTTTCCTTGCCCGGGTGGTGGTGGCGGGGGATCCCACCCTGCAACTATTGGAGGTGATCCCCGCCACCAAAAAGGCCCTGGAGAAGGCGGGGCTTTCCCTTAAGGACCTGGACGTCATCGAGATCAACGAGGCCTTCGCCAGCGTGGTTCTGGCCTTCCTGCGGGAGTTTGGCCCCGACCCGGAGAAGGTGAACCCCAACGGCGGGGCCATCGCCCACGGGCACCCCTTGGGGGCCACGGGGGCCATCCTCATGACTAAACTCCTTTACGAGCTGGAGCGCACCGGGGGGGAGTTTGGCCTGCAGGTGATGTGCATCGGCCACGGGCAGGCCACGGCCACCATCATCCAGAGGATCTAGGGGTGGACCATGGAAAGAAGCGCTTTGGTGACGGGTGGGGCCTCGGGGCTCGGAAGGGCTACGGCCTTGGCCTTAAGGGATAGGGGCTACAGGGTGGTGGTCTTGGACCTCAGGCGGGGGGAGGATCCGGGCCTGGTTTACCTGGAAGGGGATGTGACCCGGGAGGAGGATGCCAGGCGGGCGGTGGAGCTTGCGGCCTCCCAGGCTCCCCTTTTCGCGGTGGTCAATGCCGCGGGCATCGGTTTGGCCCGCAAGGTTCTGGGGCGCGAAGGTCCCCACGATTTGGAGGGCTTCCGCAAGGTGGTGGAGGTGAACCTCATCGGTACCTTTAACGTCTTGCGCCTTGCGGCTTGGGCCATGCGGGAGAACCCTCCCGATGCCGAGGGGCAGCGGGGGGTGGTGGTGAACACCGCCAGCGTGGCGGCTTTTGAGGGCCAGGTGGGCCAGGCGGCCTACGCGGCCAGCAAGGGGGGCGTGGTGGGCCTCACCCTCCCCGTGGCCCGGGAGCTTGCGGACTGGGGCATCCGGGTGGTGACCATCGCCCCGGGCCTCTTCGATACCCCCCTCCTTCAGGGGCTTCCTGAAAAGGCCAAGGCCTCGCTGGCCGAACAGGTGCCCTTTCCCAAGCGCCTGGGCCGGCCGGAGGAGTACGCCCTATTGGTCCTCCACATCCTGGAAAACCCCATGCTGAACGGGGAGGTGATCCGCCTGGATGGCGCCTTGCGCATGGCCCCCAGGTAGGGTTCTGGATCTCACCCGGCTTCTTCCCGGGCCCTTGGCGGGCAAGCTCCTTGCGGATCTGGGCTTTCCCGTCTTCAAGGTGGAGCCCCCTCGAGGGGACCCCCTCAGGGACTGGGCCCCGGAGGCCTACCGCTTCTTGAACGGGAAAAAGGAGATCCTGACCCTGGACCTGAAGAGGAGGGAGGATCGGGAACGTTTCCTGGCCTTGGTTCCCGAGGCCGCCATCCTCCTCGAGGCCAACCGCCCCGGGGTCATGGAGCGGCTGGGCCTCGGGCCTGAGGTGCTCCTTGGGATCAACCCCCACCTGGTCTATGCCCGGCTTCGGGGCTACCCGGATGCCCCAGACCCCGGCCACGACCTCACCTACCTGGCGGAGGCGGGGCTTCTCGGGCGCTTTCCCTGGAGGTCCTTCCAGTTCGCCGACCTGGCCGGGGCCTATGCCCTGGCTCTTACGGCCTTGAAGGGGCTGCTTCTTGGAGGTGGGGTATACGAGGTGGCCCTCTCCGAGGCGGTGAAGGCCATGGCCTATCCCCCCATTCCCTTCCTGGATGGCTCCGCCCTGTGCTATGGGATTTACCCCACCCGGGAGGGGGAGGTGGCCCTGGCGGCTTTGGAGCCCCATTTCTGGGCCCGGTTTTGCGAGGAGTCGGGCCTTAGGGAGCTTCTTCCCTCGGCTTTCGATCCGGCTAGGCCCGGCCTTCCACCCTACGAGCGGCTCCTGGCCTTCTTCCAAGGGAGGACCGCTCAGGAATGGGAGGCCTGGGCCAAGGAGAAGGGGATTCCCCTGCGGGCGGTGCGGGGCTAGCGGGCGGTCCAGCCCAGGTCGATGGGGAAGACGGCCCCCGTGATGGCCGAGGCCTTTTCCGAGGCCAGGAAGAGGGCCAAGGCCGCCACCTCCTCGGGTTCGATGAGGCGCTTGATGGCCGCTTGGGCCAGGAAGACCTTTTCCACCACCTCGCTTTCAGGGATGGAAAGGGTGCGGGCCTGGTCGGCGATCTGCTTCTCCACCAGGGGAGTGCGCACGTAGGCGGGGGCGATGGCGTTCACGGTGATGCCGTAGGGACCCGCCTCAAGGGCCACGGTCTTGGTGAGGCCCAAGAGGCCGTGCTTGGCGGAGATGTAGGCGGACTTGTAGGGGCTGGCCACCAGGCCGTGGATGCTGGCGATGTTGAGGATCCGCCCCCAGCCCTTGGCCTTCATCCCCGGGAGAAGGGCCTTGATGAGCTGGAAAGGGGCAGTGAGCATCACCTGGATCATCCTTTGCCAGGTTTCCAGGGGAAACTCCTCCACCGGGTCGATGTGCTGGAAGCCTGCGTTGTTTACCAGGATGTCCACGCCGTACTGGGCCGCTTGTTTCCCGAGTTCCTCCACGGCTTGAGGATCGGCCAGGTCCGCCTGCAGGAAGATCCCGCCGAGCTCCTTAGCCAAGGCCGAGGCATCTTGGAGATCGTGGACCAGGACCCTGGCTCCCTCCTGGGCGAAGGCCCGGGCCAGAGCTAAGCCGATGCCGCTTGCTGCGCCGGTGATCAGGACCCTCTTACCCTGAAACTTCTCCATTCTTCTTTGCCTCCTGAGCCAGGGTCCGTAGACGGAAGCGCTGGATTTTACCCGTGGGGGTCAGGGGAAGTTCCTCCACAAAGCGAACCTCGCGGGGATAGGCATGGTGGCCTACCTTGGACCGAACCAGGGTTTTTAGCTCTTCAGTAAGGCCTGGGCTAGGCAGATAACCTGGGCGGAGCTTTACGAAGGCCACCACTTTTTCGCCCCTTTCCGGATCGGGTAGCCCTACGACTCCCACCATGGCCACCCCCGGATGGGTCAAGAGCACCTCCTCCACCTCAAATGGGCTTATCCGATATCCTGCGGACTTGATGAGGTCGTCCTTCCGGCCCTTAAACCACAGATATCCCTCGTCGTCCACGGTCGCTAGGTCCCCGGTGAGAAGGTAAGGTCCTAGGAATTTGGCCTGGGTGGCCTCGGGGTTTTTCCAGTAGCCGAGGAAAGCCACGGGGTCTGGGGTTTTGAGGGCTATCTCTCCTAGTTCTCCCGGTTCTGCTAGGCTCCCGTCCTCACGCAGTACCACCACCTCGTGGCCGGGATAGGGCAGGCCCATGGACCCGGGACGGATGGGGTAGATGGAAAAGGAGTTGCCCACCAGGAGGTTGGCTTCGGTCTGGCCATAGAACTCGTTGACCGGAAGTCCCAGGTTCTCCTGTGCCCAGGCCTGGAGTTCCTCCCCTAGGGGCTCACCTCCAGAATGGATGCTCCTGAGGCGTAACCGCTTCCCCCTAATGGCCCCGAGGCTTCGCAGCATCTTCAGGGCTGTGGGAAAGAGGAAGGTATGGGTGACTCCAAAGTGCTCCATGAGCCATAGCGCCTCCTCAGGGTCAAAGCGCTTGGCCCTATAGGCGATCACCGTAAAGCCATAGTATAGGGCAGGGAAGAGGACATCCATGAGGCCGCCCATCCAGGCCCAGTCAGCCGGAGACCAGTAGGTGGCAGGGCGTCGGGGAAAGTTAGAGTAAAGGTAGAAACCGGGGAAGTGGCCGATCAAAGTGCCATGGGGTAGCAAAGCCCCCTTAGGTTTGCCCGTTGTGCCTGAGGTGTAGATGAGGATGGCGGGGTCGCTGGGCTGGGTAGGATGGGGCTTGGGATCCGGTATTGCCTTCTCGGCCAAGGTCCATAGAGCTTCTTTAGGGATGATTTTCACGCCGTCGGGAATGGCCCCCTCCAGCGGCTCGAGGGCCTCCCTATCTGCCAGGAGCACCCTAGCTTCTCCATGTTCTAGCCGGTAGCGGACGGCCTCGCTGCCAAAGAGGACCGAAAGGGGAAGGGCAATGGCTCCGATGCGGTAGGTGGCCAGATGAGCTAGAGCGGCTTCAAGGCCCTGTGGGAAGAGGATTGCTACTCGGTCTCCAGGGGATACCCCGTAAGCCCGGAGGACCACTGCCCACTTCATGGAAAGAAGGCTTAGCTGGGCGTAGGTTGCTTTCCGTCCCCCCGGTTCTAAAAGGGCGAGGTCTCCAGGTTTTACCTTTGCCCAGCGGTCTACTGTATCCGTAGCTAGGTTAAACCAGCGGGGGCTGGGCCAGCGAAAAGTTGCGAGGAGGTCTTTTCTGTCCAGCTTCTTGAGCCGAAGCCGCCTCATGGGGATCCCCCCTTTCGGGTCTAGCTCCATAGACCTAGAATTTTTGGCAACCAGAGAACAATCTCAGGAAAAAAGCCTATGAGAATGACTCCTAGGAGCTGGAGGAGGATAAAGGGGACGACGCCCCGGTAGATATCCCAGGTGGTGACTTCTGGGGGAGCAATGCCTTTCAGGTAGAAGATGGTGTACGCGAAGGGCGGGGTTAGGAAGGAGGTTTGCATGGTAACGATCAGGAGCATAGAGAACCAGAGAAGATCCAGACCCAAGGCTTTCGCTATGGGGATGAAAAGGGGAACAGTGATCATGACAATACCGATCCAGTCCACGAACATACCCAGAATGAAGACGACGGCCAGCATTACGAGAATCACAGCCCACGTGGGGAGATCCAGCCCCGCTACCAAGTGGGCTACTGCATCGCCTCCCCGAAGGCGGACGAAGATGGCGCTTAGGAACCCTGCTCCGATCAGAACCATGTAGACCATGGCGCTGATCCGCACGGCGCGGTAGGCTGCCTCAAATAGGCTTCTTAGGGTGAGCTTTTTATAGACTAGGGCCAGGAGAAGGGATCCAAAAGCCCCAAGGGCTGCTGCTTCCGTAGGAGCGGCTAGCCCGAAGAAGATCGAGCCCAAGACAGCAAGGATCAGGAGACCCACGGGAAGGATGGAAACAGCAGCATCCGTTATCTTTTTCGTCCAGGGAATGGGCTCACCCTTATAAGCAGGTCCCTCCTCGGGGCGAAGGTGGCATAGGAGGGAAACGTAAAGCACGTATAGGCCAGAAAGGAGAAGGCCTGCAGGTATGGCTGCAAGGAACAAGGCTCCAATGGATACCCCGGCAGTGGGGCCGTAGACGACCAGCATGATGCTAGGGGGAATGAGGATGCCCAGCGCTCCCCCAGCGCATATAACTCCTGTCGTCAAGGGTTTACTGTAGCCATATTTCAGCATCTGCGGTAGGGCCAGGATGCCGATGGCCACCACCGAGGCTCCCACGACCCCTGTGGCGGCAGCAAAGATGGTGGCCGCGAGGACTGTGGCGATGGCGAGGCCCCCGCGGATATGGCCTACCCATTCTAGGACGGTCCGGTACAGTTGACTGGCGATGCCCGTTTGCTCGATCACCACCCCCATGAACACGAATAAGGGGATAGCGATGAGAATATAGTCCTGCAGTACTTGGAACAGCCTAAGCATGAATATGTTGCCTACAAAAGGGCCGATTAGAGCCAGCCCGTAGAGGGTGGCAACACCAGCTAAGGCAAAGGCAATGGGAAAACCAAGGATAATGGCCCCGATCACGGAGAGGAGCATGAGCCCCACCAAGGCTTCTGAGGACAGATCGCCTCCTCGGAACCAAGCGAGGGCAGGGCCCAACA
This sequence comes from Thermus antranikianii DSM 12462, assembly GCF_000423905.1. NCBI lineage: Bacteria > Thermotogati > Deinococcota > Deinococci > Thermales > Thermaceae > Thermus > Thermus antranikianii. The sequence goes on from NZ_AUIW01000002.1 coordinate 175,233, forward strand.
GCACCAAGATCAGGAGAAGAAGGGTCAGGCCAAGGGGCAAGGTCAGGAATCTTTCGCGGGCAGGACTCATACTTCTTCCCCCCGAAGGGCCAGGATCAGGACCCGAAGGAACTGGGCAAGGGACTGGAGGGCTAGCAGGAACATGCCCACCATGACCCAGGTTTTGAAGGGGTAAATGGGCGGGAGCCAGGTTCCAGCAGTGTAGCGCTCGCCTATTCGCCAGGAGTTTAGCACATGCCCTGGCATTGGGGAAAGGAGGACGTAGAGGAAGGGAAAGAGGAGGACTAGGTAGAGGAGGGCCTCGACCGTTGCGGCCCACCGGGGAGGCAGGTAATGGGACAACAGATCCACCCGCACGTGTTCGCCGCGCTGCAGAACGTGCCCCAGGGAGAGGACCATGAAAAGGCTTGTGAGCATGTAGCTCATGTCGTAGCTCCACAAGGTGGGACTTTTAAAGAGGTACCGCATCCCTACTTCGTAAGTCAGGGTGAGTACAAGAAGAACCATGAAGATGGAGGAGAAACGGCTAAGGCTGGCGTTAATGAGGTCTATTGCTCTAAGAAGCTTAACCATGGCCACCTCTTTCCCTTCCTTGCCGCCGAGCTATATCACCCTATAGGGCTGGGGCACGCGGTGCGCTTCCCGGACGGGGATGGGGGTCATCAGCTCATCGTAAGCAGCGTAGCGCCGATGGTAGCTTAAGGCCGAATCCAGAACCTGCTTGAAGAAGGGATTCGCCTCAGCCTGCTTCTTTAGGTACTCCATGGCCACCTTGTAGATTTCCCATTGGGTCTGTCGCTCCACAAATACCTGCTGGTTGCCACGCCGCTTGAAGAAGTCTATGTACTCCATGCTCTTGTGCAAATCGTAGGTTAAGCTCCAAAGGGTGGTCGCTCTAGCAGCTTCTTCCACAATCGCCTTCAGGTCGGTGGGTAGCCGTTCCCAGGCACTTTTGTTGATGACAAGTTCGAAGAGCACGGTGGGTTGGTGCATTCCTGGTCCGGTGAAGTAGCGAGCCACCTCGTGGAACCGGAGGAGGTAGTCGGTGTAGGGGGTGTTGAACTCCGTGGCGTCTATTACGCGGCGCTCCATGGCGGTATAGAGCTCGGCAGCCGGTAGGGTTACCACTGCCACCCCAAGCCCGCGGAGGATTTCCCCCCAAATCCCAGGTGCACGGTACTTTAGGCCCCGCCAGTCCTCTAGCTTCCGGAGAGGCTTGTGGGCCCAGGCCACTATCTCCGCATGGGTGATCCCACAGGGCAGTACCTTCACATTGAGACGCAGGTCGTCGTAGATCTTCTGCCAAAGCTGGAGGCCGCCACCTTCGTAAACCCAGGCCAAGTGGGAGAGGGGAGTGAAGAGGAAGGGGATAGAAGCGAAGAATGCGGCGGCAGGATTTCGCCCTATCCAGTAGGCGCTCCAGCTGTGCATGGCCTGGACCACTCCAGAGTGGGCGGCGTCTAGGACCTCGAAGGCCCCGACGATGGCACCGCTCGGCTGGACATCCACGACCATCCGGCCACCGCTCATTTCCTCCACCTTCTTAGCCCAGTACTGGGCCATGTGGTGGAGGTGAATGGTGGCAGGCCAGGATGTGGCCATGGTCCAACGCACCTCAGGGCGCCTTTGGGCTACTGCTTGGCCGCCTAGGGTGGCAGCACCTAAAGCGACGCCTGCCTTCAGGAAAGTCCGCCGATCTGTAAGAATCCCATTTGCCGCCTTCTTGGTTACCGCTTGCTTTTTCATGCTTCACCTCCCATCGTCACCACCGCCCGGCCCACGATCTCCCCCTTGTCCAGCCGTCGGTAGGCCAGGTCGGCTTCCTCCAAAGTGAAGCGATCGGTAACCTCTGCACCCACCCCCACGATGCCGGCTTGCGCCAGCTTGAGGAGGATGGGCATGTCCTTACGGGGCTTGGCCCCGTAGGAGCCTAGGATCTTGAGCTTGCGCCGGACCAAGCGGGTGATTTCCACCCCAGCCTCCATCCCTTGAGGGGCAATGCCCACGGGTACCATCCTTCCCCCATCCCGGAGGAGGTTTAGGGCCAAACGGAAGGTTTCCGGTCTTCCTAAGGCCTCGAAGGCCACGTCTACCCCTCGCCCGCCCGTCAGGTCCAGGATGGCTTGGGGAGCTTCCTCTGGGGTGAAGGCGTGGGTGGCGCCAAGGCTCTTCGCCTTAGCAAGTTTTTCGGGTCTGAGGTCTATGGCCACCACAGGGTAAGCGCCGAAAGCCCGGGCGATTTGGACGATCCCTAAACCCACCCCGCCAGTGGCCACCACGGCCACCGACTCTCCACCCTCGAGGCCAGCGGTTTTCACCGCACCATAGGCGGTGAAGAGGGCACAGCCGAGGATGGCCGCATCCTCCAAGGCAATGCCTTCAGGCAGGGGGAAGACATCCGTGGCGGGAACCACGGCATACTCCGCTAGGCCACCCATGGAGTACATCCATAGGGGCGTCCCGTCCTTGCGGAAGAGCCGCGTGGCGCCGTCGTAGAGCACGCCCCTGAGGCGGTTAAAGCTGAAGAAGCGCTCGCAGAGGTCCTCCTCTCCCCGAACGCAGTAGGGGCACTGGCCGCAAGGCATGATGAAGCTGGAGACTACCTTTTCACCCACCTTTAGGCCCTCCACTCCCGGGCCTAAAGCGGCCACCGTACCCGAGATCTCGTGTCCTAGTACGCAAGGGGTAGGGAAGGCTACTTCTCCTTTGATCACATGGAGATCCGTGTGGCATACCCCGCAGGCTGCTACCCGTACCAGTACCTCCCCGGCTTTGGGTTCGGGAATAGGAACCTCCTCTATCCTCAAGGGTTCCCCCACCCGCTCCAATACCGCAGCCCGCATCACCATCTTTCCACCACCACCTTCCTTTGGGTGTAGAAGAGGAAGGCGTCGGGGCCGTGGGGGTGTAGGTCGCCGAAGAAGGAATTGCGCCATCCGGAGAAGGGGTAGAAGGCAAAGGGCTGGGCCACGCCCACGTTGATCCCCACCATGCCCGCCTGGACCCTTTCCCTAAACTCCCGGGCCACCCGGCCGCTTTGGGTGAAGATGGTGGCCATGTTGCCATAGGGCACGGCGTTGGCCTGGGCGATGGCCTCTTCCAGGTCCTGGGCGTAGGAGACGGAGAGCACGGGGCCGAAGATCTCCTCCCGCCCCACCACCATGCGGGGGGAGACCCGGTCCAGCACCGTGGGCCCCAGGAAGAAGCCTTTGCCCTCGATCCCCCGGCCGTCCAGGGCCAGCCTGGCCCCCTCCTCCAGGCCCTTTTGGATGTACCCCACCACCCGTTTCCGGTGCTCCTCCCGGATCAGGGGACCCACCTGGACCCCCTCCTCCCATCCCGGACCCACCTTGAGCCTGCGGGCGCTCTCCACAATCCTCTCCAAGAGTTCGGGGCCAACGCCCCCCACCCCTACGGCCACGCTCCCTGCCAGGCACCTTTCCCCGGCGTTGCCGAAGGCGGAGTTGAGGATCGCGGGGATGGCCTGGTCCAGATTGGCGTCGGGCATCACCACCAGGTGGTTCTTGGCTCCCCCGGCCGCCGAGACCCTCTTGCCGTGCTGGGCGGCCAGCTGGTAGATCCTCCGGGCCACGGGCTCGGAGCCCACGAACTGCACCGCCTTCACCTCCGGGTGGCTCACCAGGGCCTCCGCTGCCTCCTGGGCCCCGTGGACCAGGTTGAGGACCCCCTCGGGGAAGCCCGCCTCCAGGAAGAGCTCCGCCAGGCGCACCGCCCCCAAGGGGGTTCTCTCCGAGGGCTTGAGCACAAAGGTGTTCCCCGCCACCACGGCGATGGGGAACATCCACAAGGGGATCATCACCGGGAAGTTGAAGGGGGGGATCCCGGCTACCACCCCCAAGGGGTAGTGGAAGAGGTTCTGGTCCACCCCGCCCGTGACCTCCCGCAGGGTGCGGCCCTGAAGGAGGGTGGGAGCGCTGCAGGCGAAGTCCACCACCTCGATGCCCCGGCGCACCTCCCCGCGGGCCTCCTCCAGGGTCTTGCCGTGGTGGAGGGTGACCAGGTGGGCCAGGTCCTCAAAGTGCTTCTCCAGAAGTTCCTTGAAGCGGAACATGAGGCGGACCCGCTCCATGAGGGGGGTGCGGCTCCACACCTCAAAGGCTCTCTGGGCCGCAGCCACCGCCCGGTCCACCTCCTCCTTCCCCGAAAGGGGAACCTCCTCGATCACCTCCCCGGTGGCAGGGTTGTACACGGGCAACGTGGGGCGGGAAACCTCCTGCCACTCAGCACCGATTAGGTTCTTGACCATTCCCTCCTCCTTGGGGTCAACGGCTCTAGGTTTCGTGTTTAAGCGTAAAGGTGGGGTCAAGCCTCGTCTACTGTGACTTCATCCAAGGTAGGGCCCGGGGGTTTTGTGTTAGACCTCAAGTGGAAGGTCCCTGTATACTAGGGAGACGCCGAGGAGGGGAAAGGCATGGGTGCCCTTCACCGGACTCTTTGGTCCTGGGCTGAAACTATGGCCTGGCACTATGCCCAGGAAATCCCTGATTACGCCCGGCTGGATACGCGCATCCTCGAGCGGGATGTGGCTGTAGTTTCCTTTGAGTACTTGCGGGCCCTCGAGGAGGGCGGGAACGTGGAGGACCTGGCCTTGGCGGTGGGCCAGCGCCGGCGGAGCCAAGGCGTGTCCCTCCCGGCCCTGCTCCGGGCTTACCGCCTTTGGGCCAAAGATGCCCTCGAGGCTCTAAAGGACTCGACGCCAAACCGCTTGGCGGAGCTGGCCCCCCGGGTGGTGGAACTTCTGGACCGGGTAAGCGAGGCCTCGGCTCAGGGATACCGCTTGGCCCTGGAGGGTAGGCTTCCCCGTGGATCGGTTGTGGGCATTGGGGTGGGGTTTGCCGATGCCGGGGCCATGGCCCTGGCCCCGCGCCACTTAAGCCTCCCCTCCGAGGCCATGTTCTACGAGCAAAGCCCCTTCGGTGCCCTTCTTTTTTTGGCTGCACCCTTGGCCGAGGTAGAGCAGGAGCTTAGGGGCTTAGCCCGCAAGTGCCAGGCGGTGCTTTGGGTAGAGGAAGGGACGGATGCCTCAAGGGTCGGGGCGGACCTGGAGGAGGCCTTGGCCCTGGGTAGTCGCTTGCGGTTGCCGCCCGGCCTCTACCCAACCCGCTATTTGTGGCCCTTGGCCATTGCCTTGGATTCGCCCAAGGGAAGGGAGCGGCTATTGAGGCTCCTGGCTCCCCTCGAGCTCCATCCAGAGCTTTTGGCTACCCTGGAGGTCTATTTGCAGTCGGGGTTTTCCCTCAAGAAGACGGCTCATCGCCTTGGCCTCCATCCCAACTCTGTTCTCTATAGGCTTCATCGCGCCGAAGAGCTGACTGGCCTTCACCTGGGTCGGGCGGAGGATTTGTGTCTGGTGAGCATGGCCTTGTACCTGTATCGTGCGGTGGGAGACTAGCGAACTGCGGCTTTGATGCGGCCTTACAAGCTTAGGTAAGCCTCCCGGATCCGGGGGTCCTCCAGCACCGCACGGGCTGGGCCGTGGAGCACGATGCGCCCGTGTTCCACCACATAGGCCCTGGCCGCCACCTCCAGGGAAAGGGCCACATTCTGTTCCACCAGCAAAATCCCCACCCCCTCTTCCGCCACCCGGTTGAGGGTTCTGAGCACCTCCTCGGCCAGCCGGGGTGCCAGGCCTAAGGAGGGTTCGTCCACCAGGAGGATTCTCGGGAAGCCCATGAGGGCGCGGGCGATGGCCAGCATTTGCTGTTCCCCGCCGGAGAGGGTGCCGGCAAGCTGCCTCCTTCGCTCCGCAAGCCGGGGAAAGAGGGCGTAGACCCGCTCAAAACCCTCTTTTTCCCGGCCAGGGGCCAGGAAGGCCGCTCCCAGGCGGAGGTTTTCCTCCACGGTCATCAGGGGAAAGAGCTGCCTGCCTTCAGGCACGTGGCCGAGCCCCAGCTTGGCTCTTTTGGCGGGGGAAAGGTCCGCGAGGTCCTTCCCATCCCAGAGGATCCTGCCCCGCCAGGGGCGGATCAGGCCGGAAATGGTCCGGAGCAGGGTGGTCTTGCCCGCCCCGTTGGCCCCTAGGAGGGCCACCAGTTCCCCTTCGCGCACCTCGAGGTCCATGCCGAAGAGCACCTGGGCCTTGCCATAGCCGGTTTCTAGGCCTTCTACCCTGAGCTTCATGCTCCCCTCCCCAGGTAGGCCTCCCGTACCCTCTGGTCCTGGGCTACCTTCTGGTAGGTTCCCTCGGCGATCACCTCGCCGTAGTCCAGAACCACCACCCGGTCGGCCAAAGCGCGCACCACGGGCATGAGATGCTCGATGAATAGGATGCTGACCCCGGCGTCGCGGATCCGCCGCACCAGGGCCACGGCTTCTTCGGCTTCCTTGGGGCGCAAGCCGGCCATGACCTCATCCAGGAGGAGCACCCTAGGCCGGGTGGCCAGGGCCCGGGCCAGCTCGAGCCGCTTGTCCTCTAGAAGGGTGAGCTCCCCGGCCAAAGCCTCCGCCCGGCGCTCCAATCCCGTGAGGCGCAGCACCTCCTCCACCCAGGCCTCCGCCTCTTTCTGTCGCACCTGGGGTTTGCCAAAGCGCGCCCCCACCAGCAGGTTCTCCCGCACGGTGAGCTCGGGGAGGGGCTGCACGATCTGGAAGGCCCGTCCGAGACCCAGGTGGGTGCGGGCCTCCGGGGGGAGATGGGTGATGTCCTGCCCTTGGAATAGGATCCGGCCCGAGTCGGGCCTTAGTAGGCCTGAAAGAAGGTTCAAGAGGGTGCTTTTTCCGGCTCCGTTGGGGCCGATGACCGCCAGGATTTCCCCTTCTTCCAGGTGAAGGCTCACCTCCTTAAGGGCCTGTAGCCCCAGGAAGCGTTTGCTCACCCTTATGACTTCCAGAACCTTACCCACGGCGCCTCCCCAAAACGCCCACCAGGCCGCGGGGCAGGAAGAGGATGACCAGGATGAGGATGGCTCCGTAGACCACCAGGTATCCCTCCTGGATCCAAAGCCTGAGGGCCTGCTCGAGGCTTACCAAGGCCACGCCGCCCAGCAGGGGCCCCAAGGTGGTGTAAAGCCCGCCGAAGATGGGGATAACCAGGGCTTCCACGGCTCTTGCCAGGCTGAAGGCGTCATAAGGGGAGAGGAAGAGGGTTTTCATCCCATAGACGCCGCCAGCGAGCCCGGCCACAACACTTCCCAAGAACAGGGACCAGAGCTTTACCCGCACCACCTGCACGCCCAGGACCCGGGCCACCGCCTCCGATTGCCGGGTAGCCGCCTGGGCAAGGCGGAATGGGCTCCTTTCCGCCCAAAGGCTTAGGGCTGTGGCCAGGAGGAGTACGCTGAAGCCCAGGTAATAAGCGGCCAAAGGCCAATTCCCTCCAAAGGGGGGCAGGACCGGAAGGCCGATGGGTCCGCCGGTAAAGGGGAGTTTCAGGGCCAGGGTGCGGAGCACCTCGCTAAAGGCCAGGCTGGCCATGGCGAAGTACAGGCCGTGGAGGCGCAAGGTTACCCACCCCAGGACCAGGGCCCCAGCCCCCGCTGCCAGGGCTCCCAGGCAAAGGGCGGGGAGCGTGCCCACCTGGGGGGCCAAGAGCCCGGCTCCATACGCTCCTAAACCGAAGAAGGCACCGTGGGCCAAGGAAAGCTGGCCGGTGCGGGCCACCAGGTCCCAGGAGAGGGCCAATGCGGTAAAGAGGAGGACGAAAAAACCCACGTCCAGGAGGAAGGCCCGCCAGATCCCTAAGGGAAGGTAGGGTAGCAAGGCGAAGAAGAGCAGGAAGAGGAGGATCAGGGTGGGGTGGCCGAAACCCTTCATGCCTCCCTCCAGGCCCGGCCCACCAGGGCGAGGAAGAGTACCAAAAAGAAGACCGCCTCCACGAGCCCTCCGCCTCCCGGTAGATAGGTGCTCACCAAGGCCTCGGCCAGGGCCAGAACAAAACTGGCGGGCACCACCCCCTTGAGGTTGCCAAGCCCGGCCAGGGCCACGATGGCGAAGGATTTGAGGGTAAAGGTGAAGCCCACGGTGGGGCTGGCGTACAGCATCACCGAGAGCATGACCCCAGCTACCCCGGCCAAGGCAGCGGCCAGGCCGAAGGCCAGGAGGTAGACCCTTTCCGCCTCGATCCCCAGAAGCCCGGGGGCTAGGCGGTTTTGGGCCACGGCCCGCATGGCCAGGCCTAGCCGGCTTCGGGTGAGGAAGACCTGGAGCAGCAAGAGGGTGGCGAGGGAGAGCAAAAAGGCCCCCAGGGGTACGGCTCCCAGGAAGAAGGGGCCCAGGGAGAGGGTGGTCGCTTGGTAGGGTGGGGCCACCACCCGGGTGTCGGCGCCGAAAAGGAGGAGGGCTAGGTTTTGCAGGAGGATGGCCAGCCCGAAGGTGAGGAGCATTTGGTTGAGTTCCGGGGCCCTTAGCACCGGCCGGATCAGGCCTTGGTAGGCCAGGCCTCCCACCAAAAAGGCAGCCAGGAAGGCGAGGCCCAAGGAGAGGAGGGGGTCCACCCCCCGGAAGGCGAAGAGGAGGTAGGAGAGGAAGGCCCCCATCATCAAAAACTCCCCGTGGGCGAAGTTAACGATCCCCACCACCCCCAAGGAGAGGGCTAATCCCGTGGCCACCAAGGCGTAGATCCCGCTCATGAGGAGGCCGTTCAGGAGGGTTTGCAGCAGGAGCTCCATGGTCTTCCCGCCAACTCCTTATCTCAGGTAGTACTCCCCGGGGTAGCGCAAGGGCCTTGTGGCCACTTCCTTGGGGAACACAGGCCGGCGGCTTCCCTGCAGGTACTGGAACTGGAACCAGATCTCCGGACCAAACCCCTGGTACTTGGTGCGGCCCGTGTCCGAGGGCTTAAAGGATAGAGGGCCGAAGGGGGTGTTCATCTTGAGGCTGGCCAGGGCCTCGGCGATGCGGTTCTTGTCGGCGCTACCTGCCTTTTCCGCCGCCAGGGCCAGGCTCTTGACAATGGTGTAGCCCATGGGGGCCATGTATTCCTCCGTGACCTCCCCGTACTTCTTGCGGTAGGCGTCCACGAAGCGACGGGACTCGGGATTGGCCACCGTGGGCAACCAGGCGGTCATGCCGGCGATGTCATTGGAAAGCGGGTTCTTTTCGAAACCGATGGGCCAGGAGGGCGGGGCGCCGTAGATGAGCTTGGGCCTGAGCCCCACCTGCCTTGCCTGGGTGGCGATGGGCAGGGCATCCACGTCGTACCCGATCCAATAGAGAATGTCCGGGGCGAAGGCCCGGAAGCGGGTGAGGATGGCGGTGAACTGGCCGCTTCCCGCCTTGAAGGGTTCCGCCTGGACCTGGTAGCCCAGTTTTTCCAGCTGCTGTTTGTAGACCCCGATGCCCGCAGAACCAAAGGGCCCATCCTCGTAGAGGATGGCCACCTTTCTTGCCCCGTGCTCCCGGTTTAGGTACTGGAAGAACTGCAGGGCGGCGGCCACGTTGTGGTAGTCCCAGGGGTGGTAGTGGAAGAGGAGGGGGTACCCCTCGAAGGCCTGCTCCACCACGGAGCTGGCAGCCCCGATGGCCAAGAAGAGGGGCCCGTACTGCTTCACGGGGCCGGAAAGGGCAAAGGTGACGCCGCTAGCCAGGCCTCCGATCACGATGTCCACCTTGTCCACGGTCATGAGCTTGGTGAAGGCGGGGACGGCTTTGGCCGTATCGGTGCCGTCATCCACCACCACCAGCTCCAACCGGACCTTGCCGGCGGTGTTCACCTCGTCGGCGGCCAGCTGGATGCCGTTCAGCGCTGCCTTGCCCGAAACCGCCGAAGCCCCGGAGAGGGGCAGGATGACCCCCACCTTCAGGGAGGTCTGGGCAAAGGCCAGACCTGTCACGAGAGCCAGAAATCCCAACACCTTTCGCATCCCGTACCTCCTTTCCCTAGGGCCTTGCGCCCGTAGGTTCCTCGTAGAGCACCACCGCCTCACCCTCGATAACCCTCTCCCCCCGCTGGTTTTCGCAGAAGGTATCCAGGGTGAGGACCAGGCCGCCCTTCTCCCTCTCCCGCACTGCCTTGACGATGGCGGTGGCGGTGATGGTGTCCCCCAGGTAGGTGGGTTTAAGGAAGCGTAGGGTCTGGGAGAGGTAGATGGCCCCGGTGCCCGGCAGTTTCGTGCCGATCACCGTGGAGATGAGGCCCGCCACCAGGATGCCCTGGGCGATGCGTTTGCCGAAGCGGCTTCCTTTGGCATAGGCCTCGTCCACGTGCAGGGGGTTGGTGTCCCCCACCGCCCCCACGAAGAGGGCCACGTGGGCCTCGGAGATGGTCTGGGTGTAACTGGCCTTATCCCCTACCTTGAACCTCACCGTACACCTCCTTTACAAAGTCCTTCAGAATGTCTTTCAAGAGTTCTGGGCTTTCCAGGTTCACCGAGTGGCCCACCCCCTCGAGGACAAGAAGCCTCCCCCTGGGGAAGAAGGCTGCGGTTTCCTCCGCCATAACCCGGGTGACGAGGGAGTCCAGGGTGCCGTAAACCACCAGGACCGGCCCGGGATAGGCCCTTTCCAGCCGCCAGGCCGCCAGGGCCCGGGCGTTGCCCTGGAAGTGGGCGGGGTGCATCCCCTGCGCCTTCTCCACCAGCTCAGGAAACCAGGGAGGCCTGCGGGTGGGCGCCATGGCCGCCAGGGCCTGGGCCAGGGCCTCCCGGTTGTGCCGGTAGCCTTCCAGGATGGGGTAGTAGGCCTCAGGGGTTTGCAACCCGGAGGGCGGGGCGGGGTTGATGAGGACGAGTCCCCGGGTCTTCTCGCCCGCCGCTTCCATCACCACCGCACCCCCCAGGGAGTGGCCCACCAGGATGGCTTCTTCCGCATCCTTTTCCCGGAGGAAGGCCCTTAGGGCCTCAGCATAGGCGGGGATGGAAGGGGTGAAATCCCGAGGTGCCTGGCTTTCCCCGAAACCCGGGAGGTCGGGGGCCAGAAGCCAGGTCCCCTCGGGAGGGTTCTGCAAAACCTCCCGCCACCACTCCTTGCAGGCAAAGTTTCCATGGACCAGCACCACGGGGACTCCCTTTCCGCTTTCCAGGCAGCTAAGCATGGATTTCCTCCAGAAACTTCCTCACGGCTTGGGCGAAGGCCAAGGGGTCCTCCAGGGGGGCCGCATGGCCTGTGGGCAGGGCTTGAAGCTCCGCTCCCAGGGCCTCGGCCAGGGCCTGGGCGTAGGGCTTGGGGGAGAGCAGGTCCTCCTTCCCGTAGAGGACCAGGGCGGGCAGGGCCAGGCTGTGAAGGCGGGGCCTGAGGTCCTCGAGGCTGAGAAACCCTAGAAGGAGCCTTTCCTGGGCCCTCTCGTCCGGGGCCTGGGCGATAAGGGAAGCGAGGCCTTCCTCCGTGAGGAGCTCGGGATGGGCGTTGAGGAAGCCTGCCCCATAGATCCAGGGCAGGGCTACCCTTAGGCGCAAGGGGGTGCCTCCGGTCTTCAGGGCGTGAAGCCAGCTACCCACCTTGGCCCTTAGGGCGGGGTCCAGGTAAGGGGTGGTGCAGGCCAGGACCAGGCTTCGGAAGCGTGTAGGAGCCATGAGGGCGGCCTGCAGGGCCACGATGCCCCCGTTGGAAAGACCTACCAAGGAGGCCTCCTCCCAGCCCAGTTCCTGCAAGAGGGCGAGGAGATCTTGAGCGTGCGCCTTTGGGGTGTAGGGGCCCTCGGGGGCTTCGCTTTCCCCCTGGCCCCGCATGTCGTAGCGGAGGAGGGTGTAGCCCCCAAGGAGGGGCACCACGGGGTCCCAGCTTTCCAGGCGCTGGAAGAGCCCGTTGAGGAGCACCACCTTTGGCCCCTCTCCCTCCACGCGGTACCTAAGCCTGGCCATGTTCCGCCTCCCACATCCTTTTCAGAGCCTCCTTCTGCACCTTCCCGGGCCCGGACTTGGGTAGCTCCGGCAAGAAGAGGATGTGCTTGGGTACTTTGTACCCCGCCAGCCGCTCCCGGAGAAAGGCGCGGAGGGCTTCCGCCTCCAGGGGTTCCTTAAGGACCACGAAGGCCACCCCCACCTCGCCCCACTTGGGATCCGGCACGCCCACCACCGCTGCCTCCCGCACCGCCGGGTGGTCGTATAGGGCCCTTTCCACCTCCACGGGGTAGACGTTTTCCCCTCCGGAAATGAACATCTCCTTCCTGCGTCCCACGATGTAGAAACGCCCCCCCTCATCCTGAAAGGCCAGGTCCCCGGTCCTGAGCCAGAGCCTTTCCCCATCGTGGACAAAGACCTTGGCGTTCTCCTCGGGGCGGCGGAAATACCCTTTCATGACCACGCTCCCCGAAAGCCAAAGTTCTCCGGTTTCCCCTGCCTTGGCCTCCTGACCATCCTCCCGCACCAGCCGGGCCTTCAGGTGGGGCATGGGCCGGCCCACGCTTTCGGGGTACGCCTCCGCTTCCTCCAGCTCCAGGGTGAAGCAGTTCACCCCGCATTCGGTGAGGCCGTACCCCTGCTTGAAGCGGACGCCCTTCCTGCGAAAGGCTTCCCGGACCGGGGCCGGACAAGGGGCCCCGCCGGAGATGGCGAAACGCACGAAGGAGAGATCGGCCTCGGCGAAGCCCGGGGTTTCCAAGAGCATCTGGAACATGGTGGGTACCAGGAAGAGGAGGGTGGGGCGGTGGGTCAGGGCGAGGTCCAGGTACTCCTCGGGCCGGAAACGCTCCTGGATCACCACGCTCCCGCCCAGGTAGAGGAGGGGAGTGGCCAGGGCGTTCAAGGCGGCGTGGAACATGGGGGTGGCCAGGATGTACCGATCTTCCCGGGAAAGTCCCCAGGAGAAGGCGGTCTGGACGGCGTTAACCAGGAGCTGGCGGTAGGGGATCAGGGCTCCTTTGGGCAGGCCGGTGGTGCCTCCGGTGAAGAGGAGGAGGGCGGGGTCTTCCAGCCCTACCCGGGCGGCTTCCTCCATTTCCGCCCCCTCGAGGAGGACCTCGAGGGGCAGGGCCCTAGGATCCAGGGCCTGGGCGATTTCCTGGAAGCCCTCCCCATAGAAGAGCGCCCGGGGCTCGGTATAGGTGTAAAGGGCCTGGAGCTCGGGGAGGCTGAGGCGGTGGTTGAAGGGAGTAAGGATGTGCCCGAGGAGGGGACCGGCGAAGAGGAGGTCCAGGTACGCCGGGTGGTTCCAGGCGAGAAGACCCACCCGGTCCCCTTTACCCACCCCCAGGTCCCGGAGGGTTCCGGCGGCCCTTTGCGCCCTTTGGTAAAGCTCGGCGTAGGTCAGCCATGCCCCACGGAACCAGACCGCCTGGCGCCTTGGATGGTAGGCGGCAAGGCATCCCAGCCAGTTGGGCTCAAGCATGAAGCCCCCCTTCCAGGCGGAGTACCGCTGCCCCGTAGAAGTAGCCCACGCCCGCCGCGGCCAGGGCCACCAGGCTTCCCTCCCGCAAAAGCCCCTTCTCCCAGGCCAGCTTCAGGGAGAGGATGGGGTCCAGCTGGCCCAGGTGGCCAAAGCGCTCCAGGTAGATGGATTGCTCCTCCCTTAGCCTAAGGCCCTCCAGCACCGCCCGGTGGGCTGAGCGCTTCATGTGGAGCAGGGCCAGGTAATCCAGATCGGCTTCGGTGTACCCTGCTTCTGCCAGGGCTTCCCGTATTACTTCCAGGAAGGTGGGAATAGAGGTGGCGTCCAACCGCTGTTTCATGGCTTCGGGATCCTCCACGCGCAGGCGGAACGCCGAGAGGTTGCCCGGGGTTAAGGGGTTGCGGGTGCCGCCCACGGGCACCTTGACCGCCAGGGCCAGGGTTGGGTCCATGCGGTGGGCGAGGCCCAGAAGCCTTAACCCCGGGCCCTTTCGGGTGAGGACCAGGGAAGCACCCCCTGCGGCCAGGTCATAAAGGAAGCGGGTGTTGGGGTCCAGGTAATCCACCAGGTCCCCGTTGCGGTAGCCTCCCGCCACCAGGACCACCTGCACCTCCTTGTGGGTGGCGAAAAGCCCCCGGGCCACCTCCAAGGCCCCCATAAGGGAGGCGCACTTCTGGTTGAGGTCCAGCCCCTTGGCCCTCGAGGCCCCAAGGCCCAGGGCCAGGTAAGGGGCTGTGGTCCAGACGGGGTAATCCTTATATTCCTCCACGATGGAAATCACCCAGTCCACCGCTTCCCCGGGAAGGCCCGCTGCGCCCAAGGCGGCCTGGGCGGCCCATAGCGCCATGTCGGCGGGGTGGTCCTTGGGTCCCGGTACGGGTTTTTCCAGGATTCCTAGCTTTTCCCGCACCACCTCGGCAGGCAGATGGGTCCAGGCTGCAATCTCCTCGGCGGTAACGCGGCTTTCTGGCAGGTAAACCCCAAGGCTGTGCACGACCATCCGCTACCCAGGTTAGGGTGAGACTGTTACACAGGCGTTACACGCACGGGGGGTCGGGTCTATACTGGGGGGAATCAAGGGGGAAGATGGCCAAGTCCCACCTCCGCTTGTTGGGAAGGGCTGCCCTGGGGCTAGGGGAGTCTTGGATACCTTTGGAGCGCAAGGTGGCGGGGGTGCTGGCGTACTTGGCCCTCGAGGGCCCCACGCCCCGTTCCAAGCTTGCGGGCCTGCTTTGGCCGGAGACCCACGAGCGGGCTGCCCGCAACAACCTGGTCCAGTCCCTGCGGAGGCTCCGCAGGGCGGTGGGCGGGTATGAGGCCGTAAGGGGGGAAGGAACCCTCCAGCTTGCGGAGGACTTGGAAGCCGATGTGACCCGGCTTGTCGTGTCCACCCTACAGGGGAAATACGCCGAGGCAGTGGACCTCGAGGGCGAGTTAATAGGGGGCTACGATTACGACGACTGTCCCGACTTTGCCGACTGGCTTCAGGCCGAGCGGGAGCACCTATCTGGCCTGTGGCGGGAGGCTTTGGAATCCGAGGCGAGGCGCCTGGAGGGGGAGGGTGAGTTTCGCAAGGCTTTAGCCCTGGCCCTGCGCCTTGCGGAGGCGGACCCCTTCTCGGAGGAGCACTTGCGCCGGGTGATGCGCCTTTACTACCTCCGGGGCGACCGGGGAGCGGCCATGTCCGCCTACCATCACGGCCGGGAGCGGCTTAAGCGGGAACTGGGGGTGGATCCCTTGCCCGAAACCCAGGCCCTGGTTCAGGTCATCGAGCGGGGAGCCGTTCTGCCTGGGGCAGGTGGGCGGCTAAGGCGGGAGATTCCTCTTGCCCTTTGGCAACCCCCGGTGCTGGTGGGCCGGGAGCAGGCCTTGGCCCAGATAGAGGAAGCCTGGGAAGTGGGGAAGCTGGTGTTTGTTGCCGGTGAACCGGGTATAGGCAAGACGCGGCTTCTGCGGGACTTTGTTAGCCGAAAGGGTTCCTACGTCTGGATGTCGGGCCTACCGGGGGATAAGGGCACGCCCTTCGCCTTTTATGCCCGCGCTTTGCGGGAAGCTTTTGGGGAGTCTCCCGGGCTGCGCTTGCCCTCTTGGGTGCGGCGGGAGTTAAGCCGTATCCTTCCCGACCTCTTTCCTCTGGACCCACTTCCCTGGAGGGATCCTGCCGACCGCATCCGTCTCTTTGCCGCTATGGCCGAGGCGGTGGGGGAGCTCCGGAGGCAAGCGGGGGTTTTGGTGATGGACGATTTGCAGTACCTGGATGCGGCAAGTGCCGAGGCGTGGGCCTACATGCTTTCGAAGCTTGCCCTTGATGCTTCCGGCCCTCGCCGCTACCTCGGCGCCTACCGCCAGGGGGAGCTTTCAGCTGAAGCGCTGGCTACTGTGGATGGGTTGGTGCAGGCGGGGTTGGCGGTGCGGATCCTCCTCGATCCCCTTCAGCCCGGTGATGTGGAAGCGCTTTTGGCCTCCTTGGAGCTTCCAAACCTATCGCCTACGGAGCTTGCACCTGCCCTTTTCCGCTATACCGGGGGCATTCCCTTTTTCCTTCTGGAAACCCTGCGTGTGCTTTGGGAGCTGGGGGAGGGGCCAGAGGCGCCCGGTCGCCTTCCAACCTCCCAGCGGGCCAGGGAGCAGGTGGCGCGCTGCTTGGGGCTCCTTTCCCCGGCAGCCCTGCGCCTGGCACAGGTGGCAGCCATCTTAGGGGAAGACCTGAGCCTGGAGTTGGCTGCCGGTGTTCTTGAGTGCGCTCCCCTGGAGCTGGCCCGGCCGTGGGCCGAGCTCGAGGCCGCCCAGATTTTGCGGCAAGGGCGCTTCGCCCACGACCTCCTCCTGGAGGCGGTTAAGGAACGCATCCCTGTTCCCCTGCAAGCCCACTTGCACCGCCAGGTGGCCCGGGCCCTCGAGGAGGCGGGGGCCCATCCTGCCCGCATCGCCCAGCACTGGTTGGAGGGGGGCAGGGAAGAGGTGGCTGCTCGTTTTTGGCTGGCTGCTGGACGGGATTATCAGGCACGGGCCCTCTATGCCGAAGCCAGGGCCATGCTGGAGATGGCTCTTAGTCACAGCCAAGATCGGCGAAGCGATCTGGAGGGAGCTACACGGGTTGAAGCCCAGCTTCTTCTTGCCGACATCTGCCGTGAGGAGCGGCGTTATGGCGAAGCGGATGCCTTGTTGGCGGATCTACTGGACGGTCCCTTACCCCTCAGGGTGCGGGTAGAGGCCCTGCGGGCTAGGGCCTACCTCGCCATCGGCGACCCCCTTCGCGCGGCAGGCTACGCCCGCAAGGCCTACCTTCTGGCGCACAGGATGGGGGACGAGGAGCTTTTGCACCTGACCCGTACCGCCTACGCTGCGGCCCTGTGGGGATTGGGTAAGGTCGCTGAGGCCATACACTTGCTGGAGCCTGAACTGGCCTTGCACCATCCCGATGCCCGCCACCGCATCCGCATCCTGGCCTATCTGGGGGCGCTCTACGCCCATAGGGGCCGTTTTAGGGAGGCCTACGCCCTTTTGGAGGAGGGTTTCCACCTGGCTCAGGGGCAGGATCCCTACTGGCGGGTCCTGGTGGCGGCCTTTCTGGTGGGGGCCGATGTGGAGCGGGGTGAGCCCCTGGCCCACTGGGAACTGGCCCAGGCTACTCGGGCCCTGGGGCCCTTCGACGTGAGCGAGTACCTGGCGTTGGTGATGGCCCGGGCTTGTCTGGAAGCTCACGAGCCGCGGTTGGCACTGGAGCTCCTCGCGGAAAAGCCAGGCGCGCACCTGGGGCGGGCCTATGCCTGCTTGGGCCTGGCGTATACCTGCCAGGCTCTCCTGGCTTTGGACGATAAGGAGGCTGCCCGGCAGGCCTTGATGGAAGCCCTAGCCGTGGCCGAGGACCTAGAGGGAGCTCCGCGGGCCCTGGTCCAGGTGGCGGTGGCGGCCTTGCGGCTTGGGGAACCGGTGGCGCAGGCGCTCTTGGAGCGGATTTCCCCGGAAACCCTAAGCCCTGCAGACCGCAGAAGCCTCGAGGGGGTCGGCCTTGGCTTCGGCATGTACTTACCTTGAACCGCCCGTACCTGTCATCCTCCGGTCATCCGGGACCCTCTAGCCTTGCCTTACCTGGTTGGGTTCACCGCTGGGTGAGGAGGGGGAATGAAAAAGCGGGACTTTTTCGTGCTGGGGGTTGTGGCGTTGGGGCTTTTGGTCGGAGTTCTGGCCCAGCAGGCTGGGGAAAAGGCCAAACGCCTGGGGTTACCGGAGGGTACTGTCCAGCTTACCCCCTGTGTACCGGGCATGGGCGAGCACTGGGCTAAGCCCTCGGACCTTCCCTTTGGCCCCATCTACGGGGTCATGGGGGAGAAGGTGGTGTTCGTGGAGATCATGGTTTCCCAGGCCGACTTCGCTGCTGGCAAGTCCTGGACCGAGGTACTGAGGCCCCTAAAGGGGTATGCCATCGACCACGTGGACATAGAGTTTCTGCCCAAAGGCCATGAGGGTTACGAGGTTCCCCACTACGACATCCACGCCTACTTCGTATCCCACACGGACCACACGAGGTACTGCCCATGAGGAGGATTTAGACAGGCTCTCTGATCGAGGGGCGGGTAGCCCGCCCCTTTGGTGCCTAAGGAGGAGGTATGCAGGCTCTTTGGTTCTTCAACACCTTGGTGCGGGTGTGGGTTTCGGAGGTGGAGGGCCAGGATGGCCTTTCCGTCCTGGAGCACTGGGCTCCCTATGGGGATTCACCCCCCTTGCACATCCACCACACCGAAGACGAGGTCTTCATCGTCCTGGAAGGCGAAGTTCGCTTTTTGGTGGGGGATACCTCCCGGCGCGTTTTACCCTTTGAGGAAATCCTGGCTCCCAAGGGGGTGCCCCACACCTACCGGGTGGAATCCCCCGAGGGGGCCCGCTGGGTCACGGTCACCGCCCACCGGGACTTTGAGCGCTTTGTGCGGGCCATGAGCCGGCCGGCGGAGCGGGAGGCATTGCCTCCTCCTGCCGGTCCGCCCACCCCCGAGGAAATGGAGCGGATCGTGAGGATCGCAGAAACCTACGGCATCGAGTTCGTGAGGGCGTCATAGGCGTTGGCGTGGGGGATCCAAAACCCCCATGGCCACCGCGTACCTGGTAGGGGCTGGGCTAGGCGGGTGCGACTTGGCAAGAGGGCTTGGACCGGGGCGGGAAGGGAAAGGCGCCTGTTCGCCAGGCTTGGGGGCTTCCAGACTTTTCTTAGAGGCGCAAGGGCCTTTTTGGCCCTGGATTTCTAATCCCCTTGAGCCTGTCATCCTCGAGTCATCCAGGGCTATCTAGCCTGATCCTGCCTTGCGGGGTTTACCGCTGGGTAAGGAATGGACGCAAAAAAGGAAGGTGTAAAACATGACCCAGGAAAATCAGCCTAGTCATGCCAATGTCCCGCCGCACGTGGCTATGCTAGAGATGATCTCGGGCTTTTGGATTTCGCGCGCCATCTATATCGCAGCGAAACTGGGTATCGCTGACCATCTCCATGACCAGCCTAAAAGCGCCGAAGAACTCGCCGCCGTGACAGGCGTTCATGCGCCATCCCTTTATCGTGTGCTGCGTGCGCTTGCAAGCGTGGGCGTGTTTGCCCAAGATAGTGACAACCGCTTCCGCTTAACCCCGCTTTCGGAAACGCTGCGGACCGACGTGCGTGGCTCGTTGCGGGCTTTCGCCATCGTGGAATTAGGAGAGGAGCATTACCCGGCATGGGGCGAACTGCTGCGCAGCGTAAAGACCGGCGGGGTCGCCTTCGATCATGTCTTCGGGGTGCCCATTTGGGAATACTTCGCGCGGCATCCTGAGAACGCTAAAACCTTTGATGATGCGATGACCGAGATGACCCTCGCTGTTAATAACGCAGTTCTATCCAGCTACGATTTTTCATCCATCGTCAAGATTGTGGACGTGGGAGGGGGACACGGCAGCCTCACCGCCGCGATTCTCAAAAGCAACCCGGGGATGAAGGGCGTTCTCTTCGACTTGCCGCCCGTGATCGAAGGTGCACGGGCTCGCATCGAAGCTGAGGGAATCGCTGATCGGTGCGAATTAGTGGGCGGGGACTTCTTCGAGTCCGTACCACGTGGTGGCGATGCTTACATCCTCAAATGGATCATTCACGATTGGGATGACGAGCGTGCCGTCGCGATTCTCAGGAATTGCCATCGGGCGATGATAGAGAACGGCAAGCTCTTGCTTGTCGAAGCCGTCGTTCCGCCCGGTAGCGAGCCGCATTTGAGCAAGTTCATGGACCTCAACATGCTGGTTATGACCGGCGGGCGGGAACGCACAGAAGAGGAATACCGGCTGCTGTTAAAAGCAGCCGGCTTCAGGCTCACGAGGATTATTCCAACAGGATCGCCAATGAGCGTGATTGAAGGCGAACGTGAACGTGGGTGAATTAGTAAACGGGCTTCTTCCATGTTCCACTGGGCTGGAGGGAGGTTTGGATCGAGGCGGGCAGGGGATTAGGCCACCGGCTTCCAGCTTGCATCTTAAGGGGGATCCGGGGAAGATAAGGCCGTGCCCTACCCGGTGCCCGCCTCGAGGCTCCTGCCCCCTCGCACGGCCAAGGAGGTGCGGCGGGACCGCCCTCGGCGCCTGGTGGAGGAAGCCTTCCGCCAGAGCCCCGGGGTGGTCCTGGCGGCGGGGGCGGGGTACGGGAAGACCAGCCTGGCCTCGGAGTTTTCCGGGGTCTACGTGGCCCTGGCGGAGGAGGCCAAGGACCCTGCGGTTTTCCTGTGGCACCTTCTGGCTGCCTACCAAGGCCGGGCCGAGCTTCAGAGGGTGGCGGAGCTTTTGGAGGCAGGGGCTTGGCCCAGGGCCTTGGAGGCCTTTTTGGGTGCCCTGGAGCCCTTAGGTTTCCACCTCCTGGTGCTGGATGAGGTCCACCGGGCGGAAAGCCCCGGGGTGCTCAAGGTGGTGCAGGGCCTGGTCCGGCTTCCCGGCCTAAGGCTCTTGCTTCTCTCACGGAAGGCCACACCCTTTGCCTTCCTCACGGTACTTTCCGAGCGGGAGCTGGCGTTTGATCCCGAGGAGGCCTGCCAGCTTGCCAAGGCGCTGGCCCCGGAACTTCCAGCCTTTGAAGTGGAACGAGCCCTTTCCCTGGTGAGGGGGTGGCCCCTGGGCTTACGGGTGGTCCTGTTGGCCATGCGCCGGGGCCTGAAGCCGGAGCTGGCGCTGGAAACCGCCGAGGGGCTATTGGCTTACCTGGCCTATGGCCTTCCCGAGGAAGTTCTGCGGGAGGCCTCGAGGCTGGCCCTTTTGGGGGAGGTCCCAGAGGCGGAAGGCCAAGCCCTCTTGCCCTATGCCGAGGACCTGCTTCTGGAGAGGCGGGAGGGCAAGCTCTGGTTCCATCCCCTGGTGCGTGGTGCCCTGAAAACCCTCCTTCCCGAGGCGGAAGCCCGGGGGCTCCTCACCAAGGCGGCGGAGGAGGCCTTGGACCGCGGGGAGGGGATCCGGGCAGCCGGGTTCCTCCTGGAGGCGGGAAGGCTCGGCCACGTGGCGGATCTCCTGGTGCAGGAGGGATTTTCCTGGTTGGCGCGCGGTTTCACCTACAGCGTGTTGCGCCTTTTGGCCCACCTACCGGAAGCCTTGCGCCAAGGGCGGCGCGCCCTCGACCTGTTGGAGGCTGAGGCCTTGCGCCAGGCTGGGCGCTACCAGGAAGCGGAGGCCGCTTACCAGAAGGCCCTTAGGGCGGGAGAGACCCGGGCCTACTTGGGTCTGGCCCGGCTGTTCCTGGACACCGTGGAACCGGCTCGAGGGCGTCCTTACCTGGAGGAGGCCTCGAGGTTGTTTCCCGAGGAAGCCAGGCTTCTCCTGGCGGAGAACCTTCTCAACGAGGGCCGTGTAGCGGAGGCGGAAGCCTTGGGGTTCTCCGGGCCAAGGCTTCTCCTGAGGCAGGGGAGGCCCAAAGAGGCCCTGGCCCGCCTCAGGGAAAGCGGGGACCCCGGCCTGCACCGGCCGCCGCAGAACCATCGGGAGAGTACCCTTCTCCGGTCCCTTTTGGAGTGCGTGGCAGGGGATGCGGAGGAGGGCCTCCGGTGGGCGGAGCGGGGGCTTTGGGAGGCTGAGGTGCTGGGGAGTCCTTTCGGCATGAGCCTGGCCCAGGCCAGGAGGGGGCATGCCCTTCTGGTTTTGGAACGCTTGGAGGAGGCCAAGGCGGCCTACCAGGCCGCCTTGGCCATGGCGGAAGGGGGTCCAGCGCGGCTTAAGGTGGAAGCCCTGGGGGGTCTGGCTGCCCTGGGGGATGAGGAGGCCTACAGGGAAATGGTCCGCCTGACCCGGACCGCCGGGGATCTTTGGGTGGAAGGCTTCCTCACCCTTATGGTGGCGTTGGCTTGGCTTCGGCGGGGCGAGGTTTTTTCCTTGCCCACCCTGCCCCTTTTGGACCCCTTCCTTCAGGCTTTGGCCGAGGCTTACCCCTTTGGGGATGGATGGGAAGACCTTTTGCGGGTTTACCCCTTCCTGGCCCACCGGACGCTTTTCTCACCCCCGGTTTCCCGGGTACGCCGGGCCCTTTGGCGGCTTGGCCGCCTTCCCGTTCCCTACCATCCCGGGGTGCGGGTGGAGATACGGGTCCTCGGGGGATTTGAGGTGCGGGTGGAGGGACGGCCTGTGCGGTTCCGCCGGGATAAGGCCCGGCTTCTTTTGGCCCTTCTGGTGGCCGCCCAATGGGAAAAGGAGGATCTCCTCGAGGCCCTGTCGGTTTCCCCTGGGGAGTTCCGGGTGCTGTGGTGGGAGGTGGTCAACGCCCTGGAGCCCGGCCGGCCCAAAGGGGCCAGGCCCTACTTCCTGCGCCAGAAGCCCTATGGCCTTTTCCGCCAGGTACCGGAGCTATACCTGGACCTGGAGGATCCCAAGGCACCCCTCGCCCCACCCTTCCTGGGGCTGGACCATCCTTTTTTGGAGGAGGTTTCCAGGGCTTACCTGGAGGAGCGGCGGAGGGAGCTTTTGCAAAGCCCTAGGCTCGAGGACTGGCTTTTGGCCTTGCGCCTGGATCCCCTGGATGAGGAGGCTCTGCGGCGGCTTTACGGCACGCCTGCTCAAGAGGAAGCCCTTCTCCTTCGGCAACGGGCTTTGCAGGAGCTGGGTTTGGAAGGGTGAGCCTCCATCCGGCGCCCCCACCTTGGCGAAAGCCAGGGTGGGGTGGTATGAATCCAAAGAAGCCTTACTCCCAAGGGGCCTCTTCCGCTTCTTGGAGAAGGACAGGAAGCCTGTCGCAGGAGGGCGGTCCTTCCAGGGCCTGGGCCAGGGCGTCGGCCTGGGTGGGGGCGTTAGCCCCAAGGGGGAGGAGAAGGTAGGACCGGAAGAAGAGGCGCGCCGCCGCCCAGGCTTCTTCCCCCTGCCCTGGGGGTGCCTGGCAGGCCAGCTGCACCAGGCGGTGCAGGTATCCTAGGCCTTGCCGGGGATCCCGGGGGAGGAGGTCTACGCCTAGGCCGGCTTCCAGGGCAAAGGCTAAGTCCAGGGCGGCCTCCCTGGCCCTTTCCGGATCCCGGAACCGCTCGGGCCAACCCGAACTGGGGTAGAGCTCCCGCAAAGCGGCCAGGGCCTCGGCGACCCTGGACCAGGTTTCGGGGGGAAGGAAGGGCTTGAGTTCTCTCACCTGGAGCTCAAGCTGCCACAGGAGGAAGAAGCCAAGGCGGTAAGCCGCCTTCCTCCCCAGGAAACCCTCCCGGTAGCTGGCTGCCACTCCCTTATTCCCCAAGGCCAGCTGAACTGCGAGCCCTGCCCGCAGGGCTGGATCCAGGTGGGGTACCAAAGACGCTTGGATTTGGGGAAAGAGATCCTCGGCCTCGCGGAGAAGGGGGCGGAGGTTACTGGGCTCTGCCGGGGAGAGGTGCTCCACCCGTTGCAGAAAGCCTTCCCATCGGGAGGAAAAGGGAAGGGACCGGGTGCGGAGGCTCTCCCTTACCAGGTCCAGACCCTCCTCAAAGTCCTGCAGGGAATCGGGGGAGGGGGCTTCGGCGTGGGCCTCGAGGGCTGCCCTCATCAGCTCGAGGGCGAAGAGCCACCGCACCTCCGGCTCGTGGGCCACCAGCAGGGGCTGGCCAAAAGCCGCAGGGCAAAGGAGGGGAGCGACAAGAAGCCAAGGGCGTAAGGGGGGTGGGGCCATGATCCTCTCTCCTCAGGAACGCCTACGCCAGGGAGCCACCAGGCTTCCTTTTCCTTAGGGTAAACCCGACCCCCGGGAAGCAGTGTGATCCCGGGGGTGAGTCTCCCGCCTACTTCCGTTGGGCCTTAGGCGGATTTCTTTGCCCGCTGTTGGTGCAACTCCTTCCAGAACACCACCATGGCGCTCACCACGTAGATGGAGCTGTAAGTGCCCACGAAGATGCCCACGAAGATGGCCAGGGAGAAGTCCCTGAGGACGCTTCCTCCCAGGAAGAGGAGGGCGACGATGGGCAAGAGGGTGGTGAGGCTGGTCATCACCGTGCGGGAGAGGGTCTGGTTGATGGAGCGGTTCACCATCTCCCGGTAGGGGATGCCCCGCATGAGCTTCTGGTTCTCCCGGATGCGGTCTGAAACCACGATGGAGTCGTTGATGGAGTAGCCCACGATGGTCAGGAGGGCGGCGATGGTGGGGATGGAGAACTCCAGGCCCAGGAGGCTGTACATCCCCGCCACGATGGCCACGTCATGGGCCACGGCGATGACGCTGGCCACCCCAAAGGTCCAGTCAAAGCGGAAGGCCACGTAGAGGAGGATGAGGCCAAGGCCCACCAGGACCGCCATCACCGCATTGCGCCGAAGTTCGGAACCGATGGCCGGACCCACGGTCTCCGAGGTGAGGACGCTGGCCCTTAGCTCCGTGGTGAAGAGCCGCTCCAGCTCCAGACGCTTGGCATCGGAAAGGGGTGGGAGCTTAAGGGAAAACTCCCGGAAATCGGCGGTGGGAGCCTGCACCTGGGTGATGACCGCTTCCTTGGCGGGGAAGCCCCTGGCTTCCAGGAAGCGCCTTAGGGTGTCCACGCCCACCTCGGGGCCCGTGCGCAGGGTGTATGCCGTACCCCCGGTGAAGTCGATGGAGTAGTTGAAGCCCTTGGTAAAGACCACCCCCGCTGCCAGGATGGCGAGGAGCAGGGTGGCCACGGTGATGAAGCGGGCCGGGCCCATGAAGTTGAACCTGGGGTCCACCAGCCACATGGGGGGGCGGATCTCCCCGCGCTCGGCCATGCGCTCCAGAAGGTAGCGGCTGAAAACCAGGTTGGAGAAGACGCTGGCCACCACGCCGATGGCCAGAACCACCGCAAATCCCCGAACGGGCCCGGTGGCGTACTGGTAAAGGGCGGCGGCCGCCAGCAGGTGGGCGGCGTTCACGTCCAGGATGGTCAGGGTGGAGTGTTTGAAACCCTCGGGGATGGCCTGGCGGAACTTCTTCCCGGCCCTGAGCTCCTCCTTGATGCGCTCGAAGGAAAGCACGTTCCCGTCCACCGCAGCCCCCAGGGTGAGGACCAAGCCGGCGATGCCGGGGAGGGTCAGGGTGGCCCCGAGGCCCGAAAGGAGCCCCAGGATGAGCACGGAGGTGTAGATGAGGCCCAAGGAGGCCACCAGGCCAAGGCCCGCACCGTAGTAGGCGAAGATAAGGAGGAAGATGGCCAGGGTGCCGATGAGGGCCGAGCGGATCCCCGCCTGGATGGCGTCCTGGCCCAGGGTGGGGCCTATGGAGCGGATCTCTGCCACCTCCAGGGGAACGGGCAATGCCCCCGAACGCAACACCAGGGCGATCTCGCTGGCCTCCTCGAGGCCCGATAGCCCCTCGATCACCGCCTGGCCCCCGGTGATGGCCTGGCGGATCACGGGAGCGGTGTAGACCTTGCCGTCCAGGACGATGGCCAGCTGCTTGCCCACGTTGGCCCGGGTCACCTCCTCAAACTTCTTGGCCCCTTCCGGGGTAAAGGTGAGGGCCACCTGGGGGCGGCCGAACTGGTCAAAAACCGCCCGGGCGTCGGCCAGGTCCGCTCCCGTGAGAAGGGCCGGGCCCAGGTCCTCGGGCTTGATGAGGTCCTTTTCCAGGTCTTCCCGCTTAAGCCTGGGGTTTTCCCTGAGGGCCTGGTTGATCTGGGCCACGGTGGTGCCGGTGGCCCCTTCCTTGAGGATGCGGAACTCCAGCACCGCCCGCTGGCCGATGAGCTTGAGGGCCCGGTCCTGGTCGGCTTGGGAAAGGCCGGGCAACTCCACCACGATGCGCTTTTGCCCTTGGGTCTGGATCAGGGGTTCCGCCACCCCCAGGGCGTTGATGCGGTTTTCCAGGACGGTGCGGGCCTTTTCCAGGTCGTCGGGGGTGGGGTTCTCCACGGCAGCCTCGAGGACAATGCGAAGACCTCCTTTAAGGTCTAAGCCCAGCTTTACCTTGGGCTCCTCCGGGGCCCAGGGCTTCCAAACCATGAGAAGGGCCAAAAGGAAAAGGCCTAGGAGGAGAAGTCCGTTGAGAAGCTTGCGGTTCATACTCTTCACCTTTTGGGGCACGCAGGTGCCCGACTCGTTAGCGGAAGGGCTTAAAGCCGTATACCAGAGCCTGACCTTAGACTGCGCTGGATGGCCTTTTGAGCTTGTGCCAGCGCAAGAAGAAGAGATTCTGGGCCCTAGCCTCCATCCATCTGGAGGCGGCCATAAAGGAGGTAAAGATGGGACGGGGAAGAGGTTTCCAGTGACGGTGGCTTGGCCTCCCTATTCTGGGGCTTTACGGAGAAGTGGGGAGGCCGGGTGGGAGCCTGGGCCAGGGGGGTAAGGCCGTTTCCCTGGCGGTCCTCCTTGGGGACCCAGGCAGGTCCCTTGGCGTGAAGCCCAGCTTCGGTCTTTCCCTTTCCCGCAGGGAAAGGGGGTAAGCCTTGGAGGACCAGGGCCAGGATGGCCAGGGCCAGCCCTAACCTTACCCAAGCACCCCCTGGGACCCGCCGTCGCCCTAAGGAGGGGCCAAAGACCCCCACCGCCTTAGGGCACGCCCTGGGGAAAGACCGCCGGATCCACCGCAAGGAACCTCCTATGCCGGCACCTCCACCATCTGGAACACCTCTATGATGTCCCCTTCCTGGAAGTCGTCGAACCCCTCGAGGCCGATGCCGCACTCGTAGCCCTGGGCCACCTCCCGCACGTCCTCCTTGAAGCGCTTGAGGCTGGCCATTTTCCCCTTCCAGATCTCCTCGCCCTTGCGCAAAACCCTTACCTCAGCACCGCGTACCACTTTGCCCTGGGTGACCATGCATCCCGCCACCTGTTTGCCCCCGGGCAGGCGGAAAATGGCCCGCACCTCGGCCCGGCCCAGGACCTCCTCCTTGAACTTGGGCTCCTTCTGTCCTTTGACCATGGACCGGACCTCGTCGATGAGGTCATAAATGATGCGGAAGGTTTTGAGGAGAACCCCCTTGCTTTCCGCCGCCTTCTTCACCGCACCGGAAGGGTTCACCCCGAAGGCTAGGATGGCGGCGTTGGCCGTCTGGGCCAGGAGGATATCCGACTCCGTGGGGGCCCCCACCTGGGCCAGGAGGACGTTGATCTTGACCTCCTCGGTGCTCTCCTTGGCCAGGATGTGCTGGATGGCTTCCAGGGAGCCCTGGGTATCCGCCCGGAGAATGAGGTTAACCTCCTTCTGCCCTTCCTCCTGGAGGGCCCGGAGCAGGTCGGCCATGGTCCTGGGACGGCGCTCCCTTTCGGCTTCCTCGCGGGCCTTGCGCTCCTCTTTGCGCTCCTCGGTGATCTCCCTGGCGGCCTCGAGGTCCGGCACCCACTCCACCACGTCCCCGGCGTGGGGAAGCTCCTGGAAGCCTAAGACCTGCACGGCGCTTCCCGGGCCTGCTTCCTTGCGCTGGTTGCCATCGGCGTCCATCATGGCCCGGATACGGCCGTACACCTCCCCGGCCACCACATAGTCCCCCACCCGGAAGGTCCCCTCCTGGACCAACATGTTGGCGATAATGCCCGCCTGTTTGTCCAGCTTGGACTCGAGGATGACCCCTTTGGGCTCGGCGTTTGGGTCAGCCCGGTAATCCTCCAGCTCGGCGATGAGCAGGATCATCTCCAAAAGGTCCTGCACCCCTTGGCCCGTTTTGGCGCTGATGGGCACCACGATGGCATCCCCACCGTACTCCTCGGGCACGAAGCCCCGCTCCATCAGCTGGCGCTTGACCCGGTCAGGGTCGGCCTGGGGCAGGTCCATTTTGTTCAGGGCGAAGATGATCTTGGCCCCGGCTGCCTTGGCGTGGGCGATGGCCTCATCCGTTTGGGGCATGATCCCGTCGTCGGCGGCGATGACGATGACGGCGATGTCCGCCACCTTGGCTCCCCGCTGCCTTATGGTGGTGAAGGCCTCGTGCCCCGGGGTGTCTATGAAGACCACCGTACCCTGCGGGGTCTTCACCTCAAAGGCACCCACGTGTTGGGTGATCCCCCCCGCTTCCTTCTCGGCGATGCGGCTTTTGCGAAGATAGTCCAGGAGGGTGGTCTTCCCGTGGTCCACGTGGCCCATGATGACCACCACGGGAGGCTTTCGGGGGAGGGCTTTCCTACGCTCCTCCTCCGCCAGCTTCTCCTGCAGGCCCCGTTGTTCCTTGACCAGTTCCCGCACCGCCTCCGCATCCTCCTCGGAAAGGGTGGAGGCGTGGGACTTGTAGGCGACCCCCATCTGGTCCAGGAGCTCCAGGAGCTCCTCGTTGGTCATACCCAGCTCTTTAGCCAGCTGGTAGATCCGTATTTTGGCCATCCGTACCTCCTAAAAGGGTGATAAGCGCTTCCGACAAGGCCTTGGCCCGGCCCCCAGCAAAGCGCCTCAGCTTCTTTTCCGTCCAGCACTCCGGGTTGTCGGGGCAGACATAGGCTCCCCTACCCGGCAGTTTCCCCGTGGGGTCCAGGCGAAACCCCTCCGGCATGAGCAGGATCCGCAAAAGCTCCCCCTTGGGCCGCCTTTTGCGGCAGGCCACGCACATGCGGATGGGGACATGCTTCGCCATCACTCGGAAAGATCCCGGAAGAGCTTCTCGAATTCCTCTTTTGCCCGGCTTGGGGTTTCCGCCTCCTCCTTGGCGGCCCTGCGAATAGCCTCGTCCAGATCGGAGATCTCCGCCTCCTCAAAGTGGATCTCGTAACCCGTGAGCTTGGAGGCCAGGCGCACGTTTTGCCCCCCGGTGCCGATGGCCAGGGAGTGCTGGTCCTTGGTCACCTTGACCCGGGCCTTCTGCCCATTGGGTTCCAGCTCGATGGAACCCACCTGGGCGGGGGAGAGGGCATTGCGGATGAACTCCTTGGGGTCCTTGGCCCAGAGGATGATGTCCACCTTTTCCCGGCCCAGCTCGGCGGAAACCGCTTGGATGCGCTGCCCCTTGTGGCCGATGCAGGCCCCGATGGGGTCCACATTGGGGTTGTGGGTCATTACCGCCACCTTGCTGCGGCGGCCGGGTTCGCGGGCGATGGCCTTAATCTCCACGATGCCCTCAGCGATCTCGGGGACCTCCTGCTTCAAGAGGTGCTCCAGAAGCTTCTCGTGGGCCCGGCTTACGATCAAGGAAGGGCCTTTGGCGGAGCGGTCCACCTTCTTCAGGTACACCTTGAGGCGCTGCCCGGGGTAGTAGCGCTCCGTGGGGATCTGCTCGCTCTTGGGAAGGTAAGCCTCCCCCCGGCCCAGCTCCACGAAGACGTTGCCCCGGTTGTCCACCCGGGTCACCACTCCGGTGAGGACCTGGCCCTCCTTGTCCTTGTACTCGTTGTAGATGCGGTTGCGCTCGGACTCCTTGAGGCGTTGGGTGAGGATCTGGCGCAGGTCCTGGATGGCCATGCGGGAGAGGCCCTCGGGGTCAATGGGGAACTCCATCTCGTCGCCAATTTGGACCTCGGGGTCGTACTGGAGGGCCTCGGAGAGGGCGATTTCCTTGTCTGGGTCCTCCACCTTCTCCACCACGCGGCGCACCTCCACCATCTCGATGCGCCCGGTCTGGGGGTCTATGTAGACGTCCACCTCCGGACCCTTGCCCGCATCGATTTCCTCCTTGCGGTACCCCTTTTGCCGCTTGATGTAGGCCTTACGCAGGGCTTCCCTGAAGGCCTCGAGGACCTCCTCGGTGGTGACCCCCCGCTCCAAGGCCAGCTGCTGCATGGCGTCTATGAACTCCCGGTTCATCTCTCCTCCCTAATCTAGGCTGTTACCTGGGCTCCTCGGGCCACTCGGCGAGGTTGGCGCGGAAGGTGCCGATCTTGAGGCGTCTTTCTTCCTGGCCCACCTGGAAGACCACTTCGTCCTCTTCCACCCGAAGGATCCGTCCGGTGAAGCCCTCGGGCCCCGGCACCTTGGCCTTTAACCCCTGGAAGCGCTCGAAGTGGCGGCGGGTAAAGAGGGGGCGCTTGGGGCCAGGAGACTCCACCAGGAGACGGTAGCTTCCCGGGATGGGGTCCTCACGGTCAAAGACGGCCTCTATGGCCCGGCTGGCCCGTTCCAGGTCGGCCACGCTGATGGGCCTTTCGTCCTTTCGCTCCAGGCGGACCAGGACCTCCCCGGGGGCTTCCTTCACCTCCAGGACCTCGAGGCCCAGAGGCTCCACCGCTTCCTCCACCAACCGCCAAAGGTCCACAGGCACCTCCCTACCTCCCTTCACAAAGGAAGGGTGGGCTTACACCCACCCCCCTCCCTTGGGAGCACTGGGCTCAGTTTACACCCAAAACCCCCTTGACTACAACCCCTTTAGCCTAGTACACTCAAGGTTGCCGGTCCGAGTCCGGCCAGTCACATGGGGGTGAACGGTCTCGACGGGGGTCGCCGAGGGCAGGTGGCGCGCCGAGGTGCGGGTGGCCTCGTAAAAACCCGCAAAAGAATAAAGGCCAACAAGCCTGCTTACGCTCTCGCGGCTTAATGACCGCGACCTCGCCCGGTAGCCCTGCCGGGGGCTCACCGGCGTGGGGACACAAACCCGGCTAGCCTTGGCTACGCCCCGTAACCCAAGGCGAAGTTAAGCGGGGCTTGCTCCTGGCCGCCTGTCCGCGGGCCAAGCCAGGAGGACACCCAAAACGCGGACTACGCGCGTAGAGGCCTGCCGTAGGGACTTTCGGACGGGGGTTCGACTCCCCCCACCTCCACCAAAGGGCTTAGGGGCCCATACGGGTCCCTATTTTGTTGTTGCCATATAAAAGACTACCCTGTACTTGCCCAAGTCCTTGAAGCGCCTGCTGGAGCTTAAGGCCCGGCGGGAGGGCCGCTCCCAGGCTGAGCTCGTAAGGGAGGCGTTGGAGCGCTACCTGGCTTCCCCTTCCCCTAAGTCCTTGGGCATAGGGGAGGATACCGGGGTAACAGGCCGTACGGCAGAGGCCCGGTTGGAGAAGGATTGAGTCCTGCCCAGCGTGCGGACGTGGGTGCGCCAGTACCAGGACCTCCCTTTGGGTTTCTCCGATGCCGCGGTAGCAGGTCCATCCCAGCTTGTGATCTGCCTTCGGTTGTAAAGTAAATTCGGTGCCGCCTGGCACCTCCTTCGGGGCGGGGTGGAAGTCCCCACCGGCGGTGAAAGCCCGCGAAGCCCCTTTGGGGCCCGATCCGGTGGAATTCCGGAGCCGACGGTGAAAGTCCGGATGGGAGAAGGAGGTCTTTTTGCGAGAGCTGGACGAACGGTTCCTGCGGAGGGCGCTACAGCTGGCCGAGAGGGCTCGAGGCCACACCCACCCCAATCCCCTGGTGGGGGCGGTGCTGGTGCGGGAGGGCCGCGTCGTGGGGGAGGGGTACCACCCCAGGGCCGGGGAGGCCCACGCGGAGGTGTACGCCTTGCGCCAGGCGGGTGAGGAGGCCCAAGGAGCCACCCTCTACGTGTCCTTGGAGCCTTGCAACCACTTTGGCCGCACCCCTCCTTGCTCCTTGGCCCTTCTGCAGGCGGGGGTGGCCCGGGTGGTGGCGGCGGCCCGGGATCCCAACCCTTTGGCCCAAGGGGGTCTGGAACGGCTTAGGGCCGGGGGGGTAGAGGTGGAGGCCGGGCTCCTGGAAGCCGAGGCCCAGGGGCAGAACGAGGTCTTCTTCCACGTGCAGAAAAAGGGCCGGCCCTTCGTGCTCCTCAAGGCTGCCTTGACCTTGGATGGCAAGGTGGCTGCTGTAAGCGGGGATGCCCGTTACGTGTCCTCGGAGGAAAGCCGGCGCGTGGCTCAGGCCTACCGCCAGTGGCTTCCCGTGGTGATGGTGGGGGTGGGAACGATCCTCAAGGACGATCCCTGGCTTACCGTGCGGGAGCCGGACTTCAGGCCCTTCCCCCTCATGCTGGAGCCCCCGCCCCTTAGGGACCCGGTGAAGGTGATCTTGGACACCGAGGGCCGCACTCCCCCCACCGCCCGTATCTTTCAAAAGGGACCCCGGGGGGAGCCTGCCCGCGTGTACGTGCTGGTGGGCAAAGGTGCGCCCAAGGATCGGCTTAGGGCCCTCGAGGAGGCGGGTGCCCGGGTGGTGGAGCTTCCCCGGGAAGGAGGGAGGGTGAGCCTCGAGGGGGCCTTGCACCTTCTCTTGGAGGAGGGACTGGACGGGATCCTTCTGGAGGGGGGTCCGAGGCTGGCTGGGGCCTTCTGGGAAAGGGGACTGGTGGACAAGCTGGCCCTCTTCGTGGCGCCCAAGGTTTTGGGGGAGGGGAGGGGGTTCTTGGAGGGGTTCGCCCTGGAGCGCATGGCCGAGGCCAAGAGGCTGAGGCTCGTCCGCAAGGAGTGGCTTGGGGAGGACCTTTGGCTGGAGGCGTACCCGGAGGGGTGATGTTCACGGGATTGGTGGAGGAAACCGGCGAGATCGTGGAGGTCCGGGAGGGGCCTTTCCTCAGGGTCAGGATCGCCGCCAAGGAAGTGCTTTCTGACCTTAAGGTAGGGGATTCGGTGGCGGTGGATGGGGTCTGCCTCACCGCAGTGGAGGTGGACGAGGGCGGTTTTTGGGTGGAGCTTGCCCGGGAAACCCTGCGCCGCACCGCCCCCACCTGGCGGGTGGGGCACCGGCCCAACCTGGAGAGGGCCCTTAAGGTGGGGGACCGGCTTGGGGGGCATTTCGTCACCGGGCATGTGGACGGGGTGGCGGAGGTGGTGGCCATCCGGGAGGCCCCGGGGGCCAAGGACTACTTCTTCCGACCCCCCCAAGACCTTGCCCGCTACATTGCCGAGAAGGGAAGCGTGGCCCTAAACGGCGTTTCCCTCACGGTGGCGGGCCTAAAGGGGCAGGACTTCTTCGTCACCCTTATCCCCCACACCCTTAAGGTCACCAACTTAGGAAGCCTAAAGGTGGGGGATGGGGTGAACCTGGAGGTGGACCTCATCGCCCGCTATCTGGAGCGGCTTGTGAAGGGGGAATGATGGAGGGTTTGGCCAGCGTCAGGGAACTCATGGAGGAACTCCGCCAAGGCCGCCCGGTGGTCCTGGTGGACGACGAGGACCGGGAAAACGAGGGCGACCTCATCATGGCGGCAGAGCACGTGACCCCGGAGTGGGTGAACTTCATGCTCAAGGAGTGCCGGGGGCTCCTTTGCGTGGCCTTGACCGAGGAACGGGCCAGGGCCCTGGACCTGCCCCTCATGGTGGAGAGGAACCAGGATCCCCAGGGTACCCGCTTCACCGTGAGCGTGGATGCCCGGGGGACCACCACGGGGATCTCCGCCTTTGAGCGGGCGGCCACCATAAGGCTTCTGGCTGATCCCGAGGCCACCGCCCAGGATTTCCGGCGCCCTGGGCACATCTTCCCCCTGGTGGCCAGGCCGGGCGGGGTCCTGAGGCGGGCCGGGCATACGGAGGCCACCGTGGACCTTTTGCGCCTGGCGGGGCTTAGGCCGGTGGGGAGCCTCATCGAGATCCTCAAGGAGGATGGCACCATGGCCCGGCTTCCGGACCTTTTGGAGTTTGCCGGGCGCCACGGCCTTAAGGTGGGCACCATCGCCGACCTCATCCGCTACCGCCTGGAGAAGGGGGACCTCTACGTGAAACGGGAGGCGGAGGCCCTTTTGCCCACCCGGTTTGGCGAGTTCCGCATCCTGGGCTACCGGGATAGCCTCACGGGAGAGGAGCACGCCGCCTTGGTCATGGGAAGCTGGGACCCTGAGGAGCCCGTCCTGGTGCGCATGCACTCCGAGTGCCTCACCGGGGATGCCCTGCACTCCCTGAGGTGCGACTGCGGCTTCCAGCGGGATCTGGCTCTGGAGCGTATCTCTAAGGAGGGGAAGGGGGTTTTGGTCTACCTGAGGCAAGAGGGGCGGGGAATCGGCCTTGTGAACAAGATCCGGGCCTACCACCTGCAGGACCAAGGCCTGGACACGGTGGAGGCCAACCTGGCCCTGGGGTTCCCGCCGGACCTGCGGGACTACGGGGTGGGGGCCCAGATCCTCTACGACCTTGGGGTGCGCAAGATGCGCCTCCTCACCAATAACCCCCGCAAGGTAAAGGCCCTGTCGGGTTTCGGCATCGAGATCGTGGAGCGCATTCCCCTGAGGGCCGGGGACAACCCCCACAACGAGCGTTACCTCCAGGCTAAAAAGGAGAAGCTTGGGCACTGGATGGACTGATGGGGTTCCCTGGATGGCCCAGGCCCTCCCAAAGCCTCTAGCATGAGGCTATGCTCCGGCTTCTTAGGGTTGGGGTCCTCATCCTGCTTTTCTTGGCCTTCCTGGACCCCAGATGGCCCATGCCGGGGCGGGTGGTGTACCTTCTGGATTTCTCGCCCTCTGCTCGGGAAAGCGTCTTCGCCTTGGCGGATAGGCTCCCTGGGGACAGGATCTATGTGGCCTTTGCGGAGCGGGCGGTGAGGCTTCCTTCGCCCACCGCCCGCAGGCTGGACCTGGGGGAGAGGACAGACCTGAAGGCGGCCTTTCAGGAGGCGGAGGCCCTGAGGCCGAGCCGCGTGGTCCTGGTTTCCGACGGGCTTTTCGAGCCCATTCCAGCTCCCTTTCCCCTGGATGCGGTTTACGTTCCCCCCAAGCCCCATGTGGCGGTGGAGCTGGTCCCCCCGCCTTATCCCCTGTACGGGGAAACGGTGGGGGTGGGAGTGGTCCTCGAGGCGCCCCTCTCCGTGGAGGCACGCCTGAGGGTGGAGGGCCCCGCAGGGACGTGGGAACGAAGCCTTCGGGTGGAGGGGCGTAAGAGCCTGGTGTACACCTTCTCCCTTACAGGGGAGGCGGAGGTGCGGGCGGTGGTGGAGGGTTCCTGGGGCCGGAGCGAGGCCCAGGTGAGCCTCCAACCTGCCGACCGCGGCAAGGCCCTGGTGCTTGGGGACCCGGCCTTGGCCCGTTACCTGGAGGCCCAGGGCTTCCAGGTGGAGGAAGGCCCTTTCCGCTTGCCCCTCGAGGCCGACCTGGTGGCGGTGGGCCTCGGGGTCTTGGACCTTCCCGAGGGGGCCCCGGAGGCTCTGAGGGGCTACCTCCGCCAAGGCGGCGGCCTTCTTTTTACCGCCACCCCCAAGGGTCTTTTCTTCGGCGGCTGGGACCGGGCTTTGCCGGAAGACCTTCCCCTAAAGCCCCTGGGCCGCAAGGGGGCGGCCTTGGTCCTGGTGATGGACGTATCGGGAAGCATGGAGGGGGAGAAGCTTTCCCTGGCGGTGGCGGGGGCCTTGGAGCTGGTGCGGTCGGCGGCGGAGGAGGACTACCTGGGCGTGGTGCTCTTTTCCTCCACCCATCGGGTTCTTTTCCCACCCAGGCCCATGACGGAGCAGGGGAAGAAGGAGGCGGAAAGCCTCCTCTTGTCCGTGCGGGCGGGGGGCGGGACGGTCCTGGGCTCCGCCTTCCGGGAGGCGGTGCGGCTTTTGCAGGGGGTGCCGGTGGAGCGCAAGGGGATCCTGGTGCTCAGCGATGGCCTCATCTCCGACCCCCAAGACCCCATCCTGGCCCTGGCGGAGGCCTCGGGCCTCGAGGTAAGCGCCATGGCCCTGGGGGCCGACGCCGACCGGGCCTTTCTGAAGGCCCTCGCCGAAAGGGGTGGGGGCCGGTACTACCAGGCGGCCACCGCCCAGGAGCTTCCCCGGCTTTTCCTGAAGGAAGGGCAGGAGGTTTTCCAGGGGGAGGGCCTGGAGGGCCGTTTCCCCGTTAGGGCCAGGCCCCATCCCCTGGCCCAGGGGTTTTCCCCACCTCCCCTTTCCGTTCTCCTTCCAGCCCGGGCCGAGCCCTGGGCGGAGGTGGTTTTGGAAAGCGACGGCAGAGCGGTGCTGGCCCTGGGGGAGAGGGGAGAGGGGCGGGTGGCCGCCTTGGCCACGGATCTTTCCCGTTCCTGGCGGGGCTGGAAGGAGGCAGCTTCTTTTCTGGGCGGCCTTGCCCGCTACCTCATGGGGGGCAAGAAGGCCCTGGCCCTGTACGCCTACCCCGAAGGGAAAGGGGTGCGGGTGGTGGTTCTGGGCCACCTGGAGCGCCCGCTTTTCCTAAGCGGGGGCCAGGAGATGCCCCTGGTGCCCACGGGGCCTGGGCGGTACGAAATCCAGGCCCAGGCTCCCGGGGTGCTCCTGGACGGCCCGCGCCGCTTGCCCCTGGCCTTCCCCTTGCCCGGGGAGTGGACCCCCAGGGACGGGAAGCTGGTCCTCAAGACCCTGGCCGAGGCTTCCCATGGGCGGCTGTTGGCCCTGGAGGACCTGGGGCAACCTGGATCCTCCCCTCTGCCCTTGCGCCCCTATCTGCTGGCCTTGGCCCTGGCGCTTTTCCTCCTGGAGCGGCTCCTCGAGGCGCGGCCCTTTGCTGGGAAAGCCTGAGCCAGGGTCCAGAGGGCCGGTTGTGGGAGCCAGGGCATGGATCCCATCGGGTTGCCGGGGCTTTCTATAATCTGGAATTCATACACTGAGATGAGTTAGAGGAGCTAATCCCCCGGGAAAGGGAGCGCAGGCGCCAGGAGGAAAAGCCCCTCCATGACCGTATTCGCCAGCTGGGGGCGGACCTCTACTTTCCAGGCAGGAGATCGGGCACCCGTATGGGAAAATCCTCTTCCCAAGGAGAAGCTTGAAGGAGTGGGAAGGAAACCGTGGGGGAAGCTCAGCTGGAACTGGCCCTGGTGGCCTGGCCCAAAGCCGAGGACCCTCCTCGCATTATTGCCCTTTTGTTGGAGGAGTACCTCCTTGGCCGAAGTCCCCGGTGATCTGCACCAGGACCGCCTCCCCCCGCACGGTCACCTCCCCGTTGGCGTAGAGCTCGGTCTCCACCACCACCTTCCTCCCCTTCACCTCCTTGGCCCGGCCCACCAGGACCAGCTCGGGCCCCAAAGGGGTGGGCTTCAGGTAGTCCACCTTGAGGCTGGCGGTCACGAAGCGAAGGGGATGGGTTTCCAGATCCAGGCCCTCGGCATGGGCCTTGGCGGCGGCGGCGGTGGCGGTGGAGTGGCAGTCCACCAGGGAGGCGAGAAGTCCCCCGTAGACGAACCCGGGAATGGCGGTGTGGTGGGGGCTAGGGGTGAAACGGGTTTCGCTCTGGCCCTCGTCCGCTTTCCAGTAGGTCTTGAGGTGAAGGCCCATGGGGTTCAGGTAGCCGCACCCGTAGCAGTGGGCCCACTGCGGTGGGTAGTAGAGCTGGATGGCCTTCATGCTAAGCCCTGGGTCCGCCAGCGCTCCGGCACCGCCCGTTTCAAGAAGTCTACGATCTCCTGGGTGCTGGTCCCAGGACCGAACACCGCCGCCACCCCCAGCTCCTTCAGCTTGGGCACATCTTCATCGGGGATAATCCCTCCTCCGAAGAGGAGGATGTCCGAAGCCCCTTGCTCCTCGAGGAGCCGCTTCACTTCCCGGAAGTAGTGCATGTGGGCTCCGGAGAGAATGGACAGCCCTATGGCGTCCACGTCCTCCTGGATGGCCGCGGACACGATCATCTCCGGGGTTTGCCTGAGCCCCGTGTAGATCACCTCCATGCCGGCATCCCTTAAGGCCCGGGCCACCACCTTGGCCCCGCGGTCGTGGCCGTCCAGCCCGGGCTTGGCGATGAGCACCCGTATGCGCCTGTCCATACGCTAATCCTAAACGTAAGCTGGCTCCTGGTAGGTGCCGTAGACCTCCCGCAAGACGTCCATCATCTCCCCCAGGGTGCAGTAGGCCAGGGCGCACTCCACGAAGTGGGGCATGGTGTTCTGCCCTTCCACCGCAGCCCGCCTTAGGCCCGCAAGGGCCTCCTCCACCCGCTTGGGGTCCCGTTCCCGGCGTACCCGGGCCAGGCGCTCCGCCTGGACCCGCTCCACCTCGGGGTCCACCAACTGGATGGGGACCTTCAAGGGGATCTCGTCGGTGAAGGCGTTCACCCCCACGATGATCCTCTCCTTACGCTCCACCTCCTGCTGGTAGCGGTAGCTGGCCTCGGCCAGCTCCCGCAGGAAGTAGCCCTCCTCGATGGCCCGCACCACGCCCCCCATGCGCCGGATCTCCTCGATGATGGCCATGGCCTGGCGCTCCATCTCGTCGGTGAGCCACTCCACGTAGTAGCTCCCCGCCAGGGGGTCGATGGTGTGGGTGACCCCGCTTTCGTAAGCGATGATCTGCTGGGTCCTGAGGGCGATGGTGGCGGATTCCTCCGTGGGCAGGGCCAGGGCTTCGTCGTAGGCGTCGGTGTGGAGGCTGTTGGTACCCCCCAAAACGGCAGCCAGGGCCTGGATGGCCACCCGGGCGATGTTGTTGAGGGGTTGCTGGGCGGTGAGGGACACCCCGGCGGTTTGGGCATGGGTTCGGAGCATCCAGCTTTGGGGGTTCTTGGCCCCGTAGCGGTAGCGCATTTCCCTAGCCCAGATGCGCCGGGCGGCTCGGAATTTGGCGATCTCCTCAAAGAAGTCGTTGTGGACGTCGAAGAAGAAGCTGATCCTGGGGGCGAACTCATCGATGTCCAGGCCCCGCTTCAGGGCGGCCTCCACGTACTCAAACCCGTCGGCCAGGGTCCAGGCCAGCTCCTGCACGGCGGTGGAACCCGCTTCCCGGATGTGGTAGCCGGATACGGAGATGAAGTTCCACTTGGGGACGTTCTTGGGCCCCCACTCAAAGGTGTCGATGACCAGCTTCACGCTGGGTTCGGGGGGGAAGATGAACTCCTTCTGGGCGATGAACTCCTTGAGGATGTCGTTTTGGATGGTGCCCCCAAGCTTCTTCCAGTCGTACCCCTTCTTTTTGGCCACCGCCAAGTACATGGCCCAGATGGCGTTGGCGGGGCTGTTGATGGTCATGGAGGTGGTGACCTCCTCGAGGTTGATCCCATCGAAGAGGATCTCCATGTCCGCCAGGCTGGAGACCGCCACCCCGCACTTGCCCACCTCCCCCTTGGAAAGGGGGTGATCGGAGTCGTAGCCCATGAGGGTGGGCAGGTCAAAGGCCACGCTGAGGCCAGTCTGGCCCGCCTTTAAGAGTTTCTTGAACCGCTCGTTGGTCTGCTCGGCGGTGCCAAAGCCGGCGAACATGCGCATGGTCCAGAGCTTGGACCGGTACATGGAGCCGTAGACCCCGCGGGTATAGGGGTACTCCCCCGGGTAGCCCCGCTTTTCCTCGTACTCCGGGTCCAGGACCCCGATGTCCTCTGGGGTGTAAAGGGGTTCTGGGGCGATGTCCGAAAGGGTGCGGTGGGCCACAGGCCTTTCGGGCATCTTCTCCAGGCTCTTCTGGTAGGTTTCCCTGAGCCAGTCGTGCTTCTTGCGCATGGGTCCTCCCTTGGGTCATATTCTACGCTTTTATGCGCCCAAGGAAAAGAGCGTTATACCACCCCCACCCTGCCGAAGCTGGGGTGGGGGCCTCGGCAGCTCCCTTGGCCGGGCCTGTCCCCTGGACCCTTGGGGGGTACGATATGGCGGGAAAGGGTGTTGGAGAGCCCCTTCGCTGGTGGGGAAAAGCCAGCTTGTCGGCAGCGCTTTCCTGAAGCTACCTTCTCGAGTGGCCAGAGGGTGGCGTTATCCTTTAGCGCTTCCGCTCGCTTTCCGGCTCCACGTGGATGGTGACGGCAAGCCCGGGGAAAGTTTCCTCCAAAGCCCTTTCCAGCTCGTCGCAGAGCCGGTGGGCTTCCTCCACGGTCATGGACCCCGGCACCACCAGGTGGAATTCCAAAAAGGCCCGGTTTCCCGCTTTGCGGGTTTTGAGGTCGTGGACCTCGAGGGCCCTTCCCCCCAAGGCCTCGGCGATGGTTTTTCGGATCCGGCCCACCTCCGCTGGGGAGAGCCCCTCATCCATGAGCCCTCCCACGGACTGGCGCACCAGGCGGAAGCCCATGAGGAGGATGTTCCCCGCCACCAAAAGGGCCAGCAAGGGATCCAGCACCCATAACCCCGTGGCCCAGGCAAGGCCCACCCCGGCGAGAACCCCCACGGAGGTGAGCACGTCGGAAAGCACG
This sequence comes from Thermus antranikianii DSM 12462, assembly GCF_000423905.1. Taxonomy (NCBI): domain Bacteria; kingdom Thermotogati; phylum Deinococcota; class Deinococci; order Thermales; family Thermaceae; genus Thermus; species Thermus antranikianii. The sequence continues at coordinate 214,679 of NZ_AUIW01000002.1, forward strand.
TGGTAGCCGTCGGCGGTGAGGGCAGGGGAGCGCAAGCGCCTTCCCTGGCGGAGGAGATACCAGGCGAGAAGGCCGTTGATCAGGGAAGCCAGGAGGCTGACCAAGAGGCCCGGTCCCAGGTCCCCTAGGGGCCTGGGATGAAGGAGGCGGGGGATGGATTCCTTGGCGATGAGAAAGGCGGCCAGTACCACCAGGACTCCCTCCAGCACCGCGGAGAAGTACTCGGCCTTGGTGTGGCCGAAGGGATGGGTTTCGTCGGGAGGGCGTTGGGCGAAGCGGATGGCAAAGAGGGCCAAGAAGGCTGCAGCCACGTTCACCGTGGACTCGAGGGCGTCGGAGAGAAGGGCCACCGAGCCGGTGAGGAGGTAGGCCAAGGCCTTTAACCCCAGGACCCATAGGGCCACCAGGAGGCTGAGGCGGGCAGCCCTTTCCGCCACCTAGGCTTCTTCCTCCACCAGCTCCCGCTTGGGCTTGAGCAAGGGGAAGAGGAGGACGTCCCTTAAGGAGGGCTGGTCGGTGAGGATCATGGCCAGGCGGTCCAGGCCCAGGCCGAGCCCCGCCGCTGGGGGCATGCCGTACTCCAGGGCCAACAAGAAGTCCTCGTCGGGCTCGGGGGCCTCCTCGTCCCCTTCCCGTCTGCGCCTGGCCTGTTCTAAAAAGCGTTCCCTCTGGTCCAGGGGATCGTTGAGCTCGGAGTAGGCGGGGGCGAGTTCCATCCCGCCCGCATAGAGGTCCCAGCGCTCCGTGAGCCCAGGCTTTTCCCGGTGCCGCTTGGCCAGAGGGCTGATGACCAGGGGGAAGTCGAAGACGAAGGTGGGGTTCTGGAGTTCAGGCTCCACGTAAATGCTGAAAAGCTTGTCCAGAAGCTTGTAGCTGGGGACATGGGCAAGTTCGGGATGGTGGGCGTCGGCGAAGATCCTAAGCCTTTCTAGGTCCAAGGGATCAAAGGGCAGGCCGGCCTTTTCCTTCAAAGCCTCCACGAAGGAGATGCGTTTAAAGGGTGGGGTAAAGTCCAGCACCCGCCCCTGGTAGGGGACCTGGTAGCTGCCGAAGAGGTGGAGGACCAGGCCGGAAAGGAGTTCCTCCACCAGCTTAGCCATGTCCTGGTAGTCGGCGTAGGCCCAATAGGCCTCCAGCATGGTGAACTCGGGGTTGTGGTTGTGGTCGATGCCCTCGTTGCGGAAGTTCCGCCCGATCTCGAACACCTTTTCAAACCCGCCCACGAGAAGGCGCTTCAGGTAAAGCTCCAGGGAGATCCTTAGGTAAAACTCGTGGTCCAGGGCGTTGTGGTAGGTCTTGAAGGGCCTGGCCTCCGCTCCGCCAGTGGTGGCCTGGAGGATGGGGGTTTCCACCTCCAAAAACCCCCGCTCCTCAAAAAAGCGGCGGATATAGCGCACCATGGCGGTGCGCCGCCGAAAGACCTCCCGCACCTCAGGGTTTACGATGAGGTCCAGATAGCGCTGCCGGTAGCGCACCTCCTTGTCCTTGATGCCGTGCCACTTGTCGGGGAGAGGGTGGAGGCTTTTCACCAGGGGGGTCCAGGAGAGGACCTTCACCGTGACCTCCCCGGTTTTGGTGGTGAAGACCGTGCCCTTGACCCCTAGGATGTCCCCCACGTCCAGCTTCTTCAAAAGATCGTAGCTCGGGGTGAGGTCCTTTTGGAAATAGAGCTGGATCTTGCCGCTTTCGTCCAGGAGGTGGGCGAAGGTGACCTTCCCCATGCGCCTTAAGGCCACGATGCGCCCGGCCAGGGCTACCTCTTCCTCCCACTCGCTTTCCGGGGGGGCTCCCTGCTTGGAGACGAGGATCTCCTTGGCGCTATGGGTTTTGGGGTAGCGGTAGGGATAGGGTTGAAAGCCCGCCTCCGCCAGGGCTTCCAGGTTGAGTAGGCGTTGCCGCGTCTGCTCGTTCATGTTTAGCCGCGCACCGAAACCACCCGGAACTCCTTCTTGCCCTTGGGGGTTTCCAGGCTGAGCACATCCCCTTCCCTGTGGCCCAGGAGGGCTCTGCCCATGGGGGAGGCATCGGAGATCTTCATGGGGGTCTCCAGGACGCTGGCCTCAGCAGGGGAGACCACCTGCACCTCCAGGCGCTCGCCGGTGACAGGGTCTTCCAGCTCCACCACCGAGCCTAGGCCGATGACCTCGGTGGCGGCCCCTTCTATGATCACCGCCCGGGAGAGGATGTCCTCGAGGCTGTCGATCCGGGCCTCGATGCGGGCCTTTTCCTGTTTGGCCGCCTCCAGCCCCGAATCGTCGTAGTCGTCGGAGGACTCCATGAGTTCCTGCAGGATGCGGGTGGCTTCTTGCAGGCGTTCCCTTTCCTGCAGAAGTTGCTGCATGAGCCGCTCGTAACCGGCTTTGGTTAGCTTCACCTCGCGCGCCATAGCTCACCTCGTAAGTCATGAAGGTCGGCCAAAGCCGACCTCCTTGGCCCAAGGGCCTCCTTCTCAGGTGAGTATACCGCGAAGGAGGATTTCCCTCAAACGCTCAGGTTCCGCATGGCTGGCGCAGGCTGCCGTGTCCAGGCAGAGGACCAGGTAGCGGAGGTGGGTTTCCCTACCGCCCACCGGGTGGCGGAAGAAGCCCAAAGCGCTTCCCGAAAGGTGGCGGTGGCAGGCCTCGCACACCTGAGGGCTTCCCAGGGTTCCGGCCAGGGGTTCCAGGGTCAGGCGGAGCTCCGGAGGCCCCTTTTCCTGGATGATCACCCGGCCTTCCTCGTCGCGATAATAAAGAATCTCCCCAATGGGGAGAAGCTCGGGGGGAGTGCCTGGAAAGATCTCCAGGATCATCTCCCTTTCCTCGTGGTCCATATGCTTAGCTTAGCCCAAACCGTCCGAGGAGGGGAGGCAGGAGGAGGTAGAGGCCCACGGGGAGGGCGGTGATATCGCCCCACCCCAGGTGCAGCAAGCTACGGGACGCGCAGCGAATTAACGGTGCGCGTGCCCTGCCCCCTGCCGCTTGGGCGCGCCCCGAACCAGCGGCCGTGGGAAGCCGTTGCTGCTTTAGCGACCCGGCAGGGGCACCTCGACCCGGAACGGGAAGGCCAACACGGTTCCATCGGCCTGCTCCACCCGTACCGTCACGTCGATGCGCCCGGGCCCGTGTAGCTGGTTGCCCACCACCGCGTACGTTCCGGGGCCGACGTGAAAGGCCGTGGATTCCATGCGGAAATCGGGTGGCATAAAGAAGCGCAGGGTTACGCGGCGTGCAGCAGGGTCCGGCTCGAGCCGGACCGTGAGCATGTTGTGGCCCACCGCCAGCGGCCACACCGTCAACCGGGCCGTGATCCCGTTTTGCACGATGCGTGTGGGGAAGACGCCCGCCACGGGGTTGAGTGTGCCTAAGGCGGTGCCTAAGAGCACAGCGCTAAGCCCAAGCCCTAGTTCCAACCACAGCCGGGCGAGGAAGGATGTTCCCAACGCGCTCCGGCGGGCCACCCGGCGCCGTTGTGCCGCGCCGAGGAAGGCGATGGCCAGCAGCACGGCGGCCTTGGTCCGTACCACCCGCCCCCAGTCGCTGGCCCAGAACCCCTGCCACGAGCCGGAGAGATCCGCTGCCAGGCCTAAGCCGGTTCCAACCAGCACGATCAAGGCGAGTAGTGCGAAGGGAGCGAACCGCTGGGCAGCGGTTCGCAGCCAGTCTGCCGGCTCGTGGCGCGGACAGAGGGCCAGGAGCGCCACCACCCCGCCGAGCCAGGTTGCGGCCGCCAGCAAGTGCAGGACGGCTGTGGCGAGCGTGGCTGGGCCGCCTACGCCGGGTAGCGCCGGGTGGCCCGTCAGGGGATGCAAGGCCAGGGCGAGGGCGGCCGCCCCGGCCCGTACCCGCTCCTGTGACACGGCTGCCGACGCCATCATGAGTGCGGCCTGCAGCAGGGGTATGCCGCCTACGGGCAGGCGTAGGAGTTCGAGGATGCTGCCTCCCAGTGAGTGAGCCCGCAGCGTCAGCAAGCCTGCCGCAGCTAGGATGCCCAGCACCGCCGTGGCGCGGACCACGACACGCCATCGCCCCTTCGCCCCGGAGGGCGGCGCCCACCAGGCCACGAAGGCGCTTCCGCCTGCCAGCACCAGCAGGGTGGACAGCATCAGCGCCCGTAGCCACGTCTCGGGGAGCGCCAGGACGCCAGTCCACGCGAAGGGAACCGGGGCAGGCGGCGGGAAGGGCGTGACGCGTTCGACGGCGAAGTACAGGACGGGATTGGCTGGAACACCGTCCGCGGCAAAGACGTAGGCGATCACTTTGTAGCTCCCCGCCCGCAGGGGGCGGTCCAGGGGAATCACCAGCACGGTGGGATCAGCAGGGTCCACGTGGGCGTTCTCGCCGGCCACGGGCTGCTGACGGTCGTCCAGCACCAGCGCGCCCAACACGCGCTGCACGGGCTGGGTGAAGCGCAGGACGACGCGGGGGGGCGGTGAGGGCAGCAATGTGCCGTCGGCTGGTTCGCTCGCGGCAAGCCCGAACGTCGTCGGCGTGCGGGGCGCAGCCGGCAGCTCGCGCACGGCAAACCGCAGTTCCGCGGTCAGGGGATCCCCGTCCCGAGCCAGGGCGCGCAGGGTGAGGGTATACGTCCCGTCCGGGAGTGTTTCCCGGAGGGGGATTATGTAACGGCGCCCACCCTCTGCGGCCACAGGGGCACCCAGCAGGGTGGGGTGGACCGTGCCCTGCTGGTCCTTCAGGGTCAATCCTCCCTGGGTAAGGTAGACGGGTGTAGCGAAGAACAGCTCCAGCTGCCGCGGCGGCTTAGTCAGGACGTCCCCGTCAGCGGGTATGCTACGTTCCAGTGCGGAATGGGCCCACGCGGGCACCCCTACGATCCAGGCAACCAGGAGGAGGCAGGCCGCCACCGCTTGCTGCCCGAGACCCACACCCATCCGGGCCAAGGTCTTCACCTCCCCGGCGCGGCGTCTGGCGTCCGGAGGAGCCAGGCCCTACTCGTCGAGTAGGGTCTGAGGCTGAGCCGACCCATGGCGGGCATGACCACCCTAGCTTAGCCCAAACCGTCTGAGGAGGGGAGGCAGGAGAAGGTAGAGGCCCACGAGGAGGGCGAAGAAGCTCGCCAAAAGCACCGCCGCTGCCGCCGTGTCCTTGGCCCGCTTGACCAGGGGATGGAATACCGGGCTTACCAGGTCGGCCAGGGCCTCGAGGGCGGTGTTCATGAGTTCCAGGGAAAGCACCAGGGCGCTAACGAGCAGCACCGGCACCGGGTCAACTTCCAGCCAAAGGGCAAGCCCAAGGGCCAAAAGGGCCAAGTAGGCCTCGAGGCGGAAGTTCCGTTGCACCCGCCAGGCGTAGAGAACGCCCTCCCAGGCATATCCCAGGGAACGCCAAACGCCCTTTAAAGGGCGAGAATCCTCTCTTGGACGCGGCGGAAGCCCTCCCAATCCTCCTCCTGTTGATGGTCGTGGCCGAGAAGGTGCCATAGCCCATGGGCTGCCAGGACAAGCACCTCCTCCTCGAGGGGAACCCCTCTTTCCTCCGCCTGCCTCTTGGCGGTGTCCAGGCTGATCCAGATGTCCCCCAGGTGGGGGGGTACGAAGGGATCCCCGGGTTCGTAGTGGGGAAAGGAAAGGACATCCGTGGCCTCATCCTCCCCCCACCACTCCCGCTTTAGGGCCCTGATCCTGCGGTCCCCGGTGAGGATGACCGTGACGGCCTTGTCTCCCACGCCCAGTTCCTTCATTAAGGCGGAAAGGGCCCGGCGGAGCCTGGGGATGAGGCCCCTTGGCGGACGCTTATTGGCTACGATCTCCACCACGCTCGGCTTCCTCGTAGGCCTTGATGATGCGGGCCACCAAGGGATGACGCACCACGTCGGACTCCTTGAAGTACACGAAGGCGATGCCCTCAATGCCCTTGAGGATGTGGATGGCCTCCACCAGCCCCGACTTTTGGTGCTTGGGGAGGTCGATTTGGGTGATGTCCCCGGTGATGACCATCTTGGAGGAGAAGCCCATGCGGGTGAGGAACATCTTCATCTGCTCCGGGGTGGTGTTTTGGGCCTCGTCCAGGATGATGAAGGCATCGTTGAGGGTGCGGCCCCGCATGAAGGCCAGGGGGGCCACCTCAATGATGCCGGACTGAAGGTACTGCTCAAAGCGCTCGGCGTCGATCATGTCAAAGAGGGCATCGTAAAGGGGGCGGAGATAAGGGTCCACCTTGGCCTGGATGTCTCCTGGCAAAAACCCCAGCTTTTCCCCGGCCTCCACCGCTGGCCGGGTGAGGATGATGCGCTTAACCCTTTTGGCCCGGAGGTGGCTCACCGCCATGGCCACCGCCAAATAGGTCTTGCCGGTTCCCGCAGGGCCCACCCCGAAGGTGATGTCATGGTGGGCGATGGCCTCCACGTACCGCCTTTGCCCGGGGGTTTTGGGCCTGAGACGGCCTGGTAGCGCGAGCTCGGTTTCCGGGGTGGTGGCCTGGTACAGACCCTCCCCTTGCAAGGCCAAGGCCACGGATTGTTCCAGGGTGGGCTGGTCCAGCTCCGCTCCTTGCCTGAGGAGGGCCAAGAGGTCCCGCACGGCCCGCTCGGCCACCTCCACCGCTTCCTGGTCACCCTCCAGCTCCACCTGGTTGCCCCGCATGATGAGCTTGAGCCGGTCGCCGAAGGCCTCCCGGAAAAGGGAACGGAGCTTCTTCAGGTTTCGGTCTGCCTGGCCTAAAAAGGCCAGGGTTTCCTCGGGTTTTAGGGGGATCACCAGCCTTTGGGCTTCTTCAGGATTTCGTGCCATATCACCCCTTTCAGGATGCTTTCGCCGTCGGTGGTGAGCAGCCTTTTCCGCGGGCGCTTCCTTCGCTCTTCCTCCGGCAGGGATACCTCGCGGAACCGCACTTCCAAGGGTTGCCGTTCGGGGCTATAGGGCCGTTCTAAACTCTCCGCTTCCGGTTTCTTGGGTGCGGGAAGGGATGGGGGCGGCGGGGTCTTGGGCTTGGGCCGGGCCCTGGGCTTGGGGCGGGGTAGGGGTTCCGGTGGAGGCAGGTCCTCGGGAAATCCCGGGGGAATGGGGGGAGGCTGGCCCCGGCGGCTTAAGCCCTGCAGGGCCGGGATGACGATGAAGAAGAGCAGGAAGAGGAGACCCAGAAGGTCATCTAGGCTCATTCCTCACCCTCGGGCTTGGCGGCCCGGCTGATGGACTCCCGCATGTCGGTGTCGGCCTCGATGTTCTTCAAGCGGTAGTAGTCCATGACCCCGAGCCTTCCCGTGCGCAAGGCCTCCGCCAGGGCCAGGGGCACCTGGGCCTGGGCCTCCACCAGCTTGGCCCGCATGGCCTCCACCAGGGCCCGGTTCTCCTGCTCGGCGGCCACCGCCATGGCCCGGCGTTCCTCCGCCTTGGCCTGGGCGATCTTCTTGTCGGCCTCCGCCTGGTCGATCTGAAGCTGGGCCCCGATGTTCTTGCCCACGTCCACGTCGGCGATGTCCACGGAGAGGATCTCGAAGGCGGTGCCGGCATCCAGGCCCTTTTCCAGCACGGTTTTGCTGATGCGATCCGGGTTTTCCAGGACTTCCTTGTGGGAGTTGGCGCTGCCGATGGTGGTCACGATGCCTTCCCCCACCCGGGCGATGATGGTTTCCTCCCCAGCCCCGCCCACCAGGCGGTCGATGTTGGCCCTTACCGTTACCCGGGCCGTGGCCAGAAGCTGGATCCCGTCCTTGGCCACTGCGGCCACCATGGGGGTCTGGATCACCTTGGGGTTCACGGAAACCCGCACCGCCTCCAGAACATCCCGCCCCGCCAGGTCGATGGCCGCCGCCCGGTCAAAGGTGAGCTTGATGCCCGCTTTGTCGGCGGCGATCAGGGCATCCACCACCCGGTCCACGTTGCCCCCGGCCAGGTAGTGGGCCTCGAGGCGGTCCAGACGGACATCCAACCCCGCCTTGGTGGCCTTGATGAGGGGGTAGATGATCTTGGCCGGGGGAACCCGCCTCAGGCGCATGGCCACCAGGGTGATCAAGGGCACCCTGACCCCTGCGGCCCAGGCGGAGATCCAGAGGCCTACCGGGATAAAGCTGAAGAAAAGAAAGATGAGGATGAGAACAACAAAGGCCAGAAAGAGCACGCCGAGTCCTTCCATATCATTCCTCCAAGGCTTCCACCACCACCGTGGGTCCCCTGACCTCCACCACCCTTAGGGTGGTGCCCTTGGGCAGGAAACCCCGGTTGGCCACCACATCGATGCGCTTGTTGCCGAAGCGGGCCACCCCGCCAGGCCTCAGGTCGGTGAGGGCCACGCCGATGGCGCCCACCTCCACCTCGTCCCCGGTGGCGTGTTCGGAGATGGTGCTTTCCAGCACCAAGGCCCTTGCCGGACGGGTCCTGGGTAGGAAGCGAAAGACCAGGAGCAGGCCGAGGCCCAAAGCGATCACCGCGATGGCGATGACCATGAGGGCGTTCTCCCCGAAGGTGAAGTACACGGAGGCCAATATGGATCCCACGCCCAAGGCTCCAGCGATGCCGAACCCAGGGAAGAGGAAGGCCTCGGCCAGGAGGAGGGCCACCCCCAGAAAGAAGAGAACCAGCTCGAAGGCCCCGGAAAGCCCGGCGAGCCACCCTCCGGCAAAGTAAAGGGCTAAAAACGCCAGGCCCAAGGTCCCCATGACCCCGAAGCCCGGGGTGAAGAGCTCGAGGAGGAGAAGGAGAAGCCCAAGGGCCAAGAGAAGCCCCGCCACGGTGGAGCTGGTGAGGAACCGGGCCACCTGCACCCTGGGGCCGGGCTCGAGCCTTTCCGTTTCCAGGCTGTACCCTGCCTGGCGCAGAGCCTCGGAGAGGCTTCCTGCCTTGAAGTCCGCCACCTTGAGCTCCACCGCCTTGTCGGCGGAAAGGGTGAGGGGCTCTCCTTTGGCGGAAAGGCCAGGGATCTCCACCTGGGGGTCCACCATGGCCTCCGCCAGCTCCACCGGCCTTCCCCGGGCCTCGGCCACCGCGCGGAACTTGCCCTTAAGGGCGGAGATGATCTTCTGGTCCGCCGCCTGGGGTTGCTGCAGGGGAAGAGCCACCACCGGCAGGGCCGCCCCGATCTCCGAGCCCGGCAGCATGGCGATTTGGCGGCAGGAAAGGGCGATCAAGGCCCCAGCGGAAAAGGCGTTCTGCACCACCGCCAGGGTGGGAAGGGGGGTTTGCAGGATCCGGTCGGAGATACGGATGGCGGCGTCCACCCGGCCCCCTGGGGTGTCGATGAGAAAGGTCACACCGCTGGCTCCTTCCCGCTCGGCGCGGGCTAGAGCCTGCTCCACAAAGACCGCCAAGGCGGGGTCAATCTCCCCCTGGATGGGAATGAGGTAGGTTTTCCCCAGGGCCAGGGAGAGTAGGAAACATAGGGCAAGGAGCCTTTTCACCGTCCTCATTCTATACGGCTTGGGTGAGGAAGTGTGGTGGGGTATCCTGAAGTTCATGCTGCGCCTGGCGGTGTTGGGCAGTCCCATTGCCCACTCCCTGTCCCCGGCCATGCACCGGTACGCCTTGAGCTCCCTGGGCCTGGAGGGGAGCTACGAGGCCTTGGAAACCCCCCTCGAGGCCCTAAAGGACCGCCTGGAGGAGGTGCGCCGGGAATACCGGGGCGTGAACCTGACCATTCCCCTTAAGGAGGCGGCCTTGCCCCTTTTGGATTGGGTTTCCCCGGAAGCCCAGGCCATTGGGGCGGTGAACACGGTGCTTTCCGTGGAGGGGAGGCTTCTCGGCTTCAACACCGATGCCCCTGGGTTTTTGCAGGCCCTGAAGGCCGGGGGGATTCCCCTCATGGGCCCTGCCTTGGTCCTGGGGGCCGGGGGGGCGGGGCGGGCGGTGGCCTGGGCCTTAAGGGAGGCGGGCCTCGAGGTCTGGATCTGGAACCGCACCTGGAAAAGGGCCTTGGCCCTGGCGGAGGAGTTTGGGCTGAAGGCGGTTCCCTTGGAACGGGCCCAGGAGGCAAGGCTCCTGGTAAACGCCACCAGCGTGGGGCTTAAGGACCCAGGGGCTACTCCCTTGCCGGCTGAGTTTTTCCCCAAGGAAGGGGCCGTGGTGGACCTGGTCTACCGGCCCCTCTGGACCCGGTTGTTAAGGGAGGCGAGGGAAAGGGGCCTTCAGGTACAGACGGGGCTTCCCATGCTGGCCTGGCAGGGGGCCTTGGCCTTCCGCGTCTGGACAGGCCTTCTCCCAGACCCCAGGGGCATGGAGGAGGCGGCCCGCCAGGCCCTGGAGGGGGAGTGAATGGCCTATACCCTGGCGGCCCCGGTGGTTCACGAGGAGATCATCCAGAAGAGCCGCTTCATCGCCAAGGCGGCCCCGGTGGCCTCGGAGGAGGAAGCCTTGGCCTTTTTGCAGGCCCACCGGGAACCCCAGGCCACCCACAACGGCTACGCCTACAAGCTGGGCAATCTCTACCGCTTCTTTGACGACGGCGAGCCCACAGGCACGGCGGGTAAGCCCATCCTCCACGCCATTCAGGCCCAAGGGCTGGATAGGGTGGTGGTTTTGGTGGTGCGCTATTTCGGTGGGGTCAAGCTGGGGGCCGGGGGGCTTGTCCGGGCCTACGGGGGGGTGGCTGCGGAGGCCCTGAGGCGGGCTTCCAAGGTGCCCTTGATGGAGTGGGAGGAGGTGCGGTTTGTGGTCCCTTTTCCCCAGGTGGGCCGGGTGCACAGGCTCTTAGCCTCCCGCTCCTGGACGGCTTTGGAGGAGTACCTGGCGGAGGGGGTGCGGTTTCACCTCAGGCTTCCCGCAGAGGAAAAGGAGGCTTTTTTGCAGGAGCTCAGGGACCTCACCCGGGGGCAGGTGCGCTGGGAAGGCTAGGGTAGCATAAGGGCGATGCTGCCCCTTTTTGAGCCCAAGGGCCGGGTGCTTCTGGTGGACGGCCACCACCTGGCCTACCGTACCTTTTTTGCCCTGAAGGGCCTCACCACCAGCCGCGGGGAGCCGGTCCAAGCGGTGTACGGCTTTGCCAAGAGCCTTTTGAAGGCGCTAAGGGAAGACGGGGATGTGGTGATCGTGGTGTTTGACGCCAAGGCCCCCTCCTTCCGCCACCAGACCTACGAGGCCTACAAGGCGGGGCGGGCTCCCACCCCCGAGGACTTTCCCCGGCAGCTTGCCCTTATCAAGGAGATGGTGGACCTTTTGGGTCTGGAGCGCCTCGAGGTGCCGGGCTTTGAGGCGGACGACGTCCTGGCCACCCTGGCCAAGAAGGCGGAGAAGGAAGGCTACGAGGTGCGCATCCTCACCGCGGACCGGGACCTCTACCAGCTTCTTTCGGACCGAATCTCCATCCTTCACCCGGAGGGTTACCTGATCACCCCGGAGTGGCTTTGGGAGAAGTATGGGCTTAAGCCTTCCCAGTGGGTGGACTACCGGGCCTTGGCCGGGGACCCTTCCGACAACATCCCCGGCGTGAAGGGCATCGGGGAGAAGACGGCGGCCAAGCTGATCCGGGAGTGGGGAAGCCTGGAAAACCTTCTTAAGCACCTGGAACAGGTGAAACCTGCCTCCGTGCGGGAGAAGATCCTTAGCCACATGGAGGACCTCAAGCTATCCCTGGAGCTATCCCGGGTGTACACGGATTTGCCCCTTCAGGTGGACTTCGCCCGGCGCCGGGAGCCGGACCGGGAGGGGCTTAAGGCCTTTTTGGAGAGGTTGGAGTTCGGAAGCCTCCTCCACGAGTTCGGCCTGTTGGAAAGCCCGGTGGCGGCGGAGGAAGCTCCCTGGCCACCCCCCGAGGGAGCCTTCGTGGGGTACGTTCTTTCTCGCCCCGAGCCCATGTGGGCGGAGCTTAACGCCTTGGCCGCCGCCTGGGAGGGAAGGGTTTACCGGGCGGAGGATCCCTTGGAGGCCTTGCGGGGGCTTAGGGAGGTGAGGGGGCTTTTGGCCAAGGACCTGGCGGTGCTGGCCCTGAGGGAAGGGATTGCCCTGGCACCGGGCGATGACCCCATGCTCCTCGCCTACCTCCTGGATCCTTCCAACACCGCCCCCGAAGGGGTAGCCCGGCGCTACGGGGGGGAGTGGACCGGGGAGGCGGGGGAAAGGGCGTTGCTTTCCGAAAGGCTTTACGCCGCCCTCCTGGAGCGGCTTAAGGGGGAGGAGAGGCTTCTTTGGCTTTACGAGGAGGTGGAAAAGCCCCTTTCGCGGGTCCTGGCCCACATGGAGGCCACGGGGGTACGGTTGGATGTGGCCTATTTGAAGGCCCTTTCCCTGGAGGTGGAGGCGGAGCTCAGGCGCCTTGAGGAGGAGGTACACCGACTGGCCGGGCATCCTTTCAACCTGAACTCCCGGGACCAGCTGGAAAGGGTCCTCTTTGACGAGCTTGGGCTTCCTGCCATCGGCAAGACGGAGAAGACCGGCAAGCGCTCCACCAGCGCCGCCGTTTTGGAGGCCTTGCGGGAGGCTCATCCCATCGTGGACCGCATCCTCCAGTACCGGGAGCTTGCCAAGCTCAAGGGAACCTACATCGACCCCTTGCCCGCCCTGGTCCACCCCAAGACGAACCGCCTCCACACCCGTTTCAACCAGACGGCCACCGCCACGGGGAGGCTTAGCAGCTCGGATCCCAACCTGCAAAATATCCCCGTGCGCACCCCTTTGGGCCAGCGGATCCGCCGGGCCTTCGTGGCCGAGGAGGGGTGGAGGCTGGTGGTTTTGGACTACAGCCAGATTGAGCTCAGGGTCCTGGCGCACCTTTCTGGGGACGAGAACCTGATCCGGGTCTTCCAGGAGGGCCAGGACATCCACACCCAGACGGCCAGCTGGATGTTCGGCGTGCCCCCCGAGGCCGTGGATTCCCTGATGCGCCGGGCGGCCAAGACCATCAATTTCGGCGTCCTCTACGGCATGTCCGCCCACCGGCTTTCGGGAGAGCTGGCCATTCCCTACGAGGAAGCGGTGGCTTTCATCGAGCGGTATTTCCAGAGCTACCCCAAGGTGCGGGCCTGGATTGAGAAAACCCTGGCGGAAGGACGGGAACGGGGCTACGTGGAAACCCTCTTTGGCCGCCGGCGCTACGTGCCCGACTTGGCTTCCCGGGTGAAGAGCATCCGGGAGGCAGCGGAGCGCATGGCCTTCAACATGCCGGTACAGGGGACCGCCGCGGATTTGATGAAACTGGCCATGGTGAAGCTCTTTCCCAGGCTTCAGGAGCTGGGGGCCAGGATGCTTTTGCAGGTGCACGACGAACTGGTCCTCGAGGTGCCCAAGGAGCAAGCGGAGGAAGTTGCCCAAGAGGCCAAGCGGACCATGGAGGAGGTGTGGCCCCTCAAGGTGCCCTTGGAGGTGGAGGTGGGCATCGGCGAGGACTGGCTTTCCGCCAAGGCCTAGGGGTCGTGGGGTATAGTCGTTCCCATGAGGCGTTACTTCGGCACCGACGGGGTGCGGGGGGAGGCGGGCAAGCACCCCCTTACCCCCGGGTTTGTCCTTAAGCTTGGCCAAGCGGCGGGGGCCTATCTTCGCAAGGTGAGCCCTAGGCCTGTGGTCCTCCTGGCCAAGGATACCCGGGAGTCCAGCGATCTTCTGGAGGCCGCCTTGGCGGCGGGGCTTATGAGCCAGGGGGTCAGGGTGGAGCACCTGGGGGTGCTCCCCACCCCGGGGGTGGCCTATCTCACACGGCACCTTAAGGCTAGCGCCGGGGCCATGATCTCCGCCAGCCACAACCCTTACCAGGACAACGGCATCAAGTTTTTCGGGCCCGAGGGCGAGAAGCTTCCCGACCCCGCGGAGGAGGAGATCGAAGCCCTCCTGGAGGAGGAGCATCCCACGCGGGGCATCGGTACTGTGGGGGATTTTCGGGAGGCGGAGAGGATGTACCTGGACTTTCTCCTGGCCCATGCTCCCGACCTTTCGGGCCTAAGGATCGGCCTAGACCTGGCCCACGGGGCCACCTACCGCCTGGGACCCAGGCTCTTCCAACGGGCGGGAGCCGAGGTGATGGCCTTCTTCAACACCCCGGATGGCCGGAACATCAACAGAGCCTGCGGTTCCACGCATCCCGAGGCCCTGGCCCGCTTTGTGGTGGAGCTGGATCTGGACCTGGGTATCGCCTTTGATGGGGATGGGGATAGGGTGCAGTTCATAGACCGAAAAGGACGGCTTTTTCACGGGGATCATATCCTCTACCTCACCGCCTTGGCCTTTCAGGAAAAGGGGGTGGTGGGAACGGTGATGAGCAATATGGGCCTGGAGGTGGCCCTGAAGGAGAAGGGTCTGGCCTTCCACCGGGCGGCGGTGGGAGACCGGTACGTTTTGGAGATGATGAAGGAAAAAGGGCTTTTCCTGGGCGGGGAACCCTCGGGGCACGTGATCTTCCTCAAGCACCACACCACAGGGGATGGCCTTCTCACCGCCCTCCTCACCCTAAAGGCCCTAAAGGTCCTGGGAGGGGATCTTGCGGATTGGTACGAGGCGTTGCCCATGTACCCCCAGGTGCTTTTGAACGTGCGGGTTTCCGACAAGAATAGGGTCATGGCCCATCCCCGGCTGAAGGAGGCGGTAAAGGAGGTGGAGGGAAGGCTTGGGGGCTTTGGGCGGGTGAACGTGCGTCCCTCGGGGACTGAGCCGGTGGTGAGGGTTATGGTGGAGGCCAAGGAAGGGGCGGAGGAGGTGGCGAGGAAGCTTGCCGATTTGGTTTCCCGCCTGGACCGGGAGTAGGCTGAGGGTGGTGAGCTACGGAAGAGCCCACCTCGAGGAGCGCCTTAAGCGGGTGCTGGCTGAGGCCATCGGTGGCCTAGAAGACCCTAGGCTATTCCTCCTCACCGTGGAGGCGGTGCACCTTTCCCCCGACGGCCGGGTGCTTACGGTGTACGTGGAGGCCTTTAGCGACGAGGAGAAAGCCCTTTTGGCCTTAAGCCACGCGGAGAGAAGGCTCCTTTCCGAGATCGCCCGTAGGGTGCGCCTACGCCGCCTGCCTCGTCTGGAGTTCGTGCCGTGGAGAGCGAGACCCGCATAAAGGTGCGTTATGCAGAGACCGACCAGATGGGGGTGGTCCACCACTCCGTCTATGCGGTCTACCTGGAGGCGGCCCGGGTGGACTTTTTGGAGAAGGCGGGCCTGCCCTACCACCAGGTGGAGGCCCGGGGGGTGTTCTTTCCCGTGGTGGAACTGGGCCTGACCTTCCGTGCCCCGGCCCGCTTCGGAGAGGAGGTCCTGGTGCGAACCCGCCTGGCCCACCTTTCCCGGCGGGATCTTCTCTTTCGCTACCGGGTGGAGCGGGACGGCGTGCTGTTGGCCGAGGGCTTCACCCGTCACCTTTGCCGGGTGGGGGAGAGGGCCGGGCGCATCCCCGAGGACATCTACCAAACCTTGAGTGTGCTACACTTAGGGTAGCATTGTGGGCATGAGCCACGACCCCTTTACGCTTTTTGAAAGGCACATCAATCCCGGCTTGGCAGGGTTGCTTCGCTTCACCGGTCTGGACCGGGTCGAGTCCCATGCCGAAGGCCCCTACGTCTGGGACACCACGGGCAAGCGCTACCTGGACTTTTTGGGCCTCTACGGTGCCTTGAACCTGGGCCACCGTCACCCCAGGGTGGTGGAGGCCGTCAGGGCCCAGCTTGAGCGCATGCCCATGTCCGTGCGGGTCCTGGTTTCCGAGCCCACGGCGAGGCTTGCGGCCAAGCTGGCGGAGATTACGCCCGAAGGCCTGGAAATGGTCTTCTTTGGCAACTCCGGGGCGGAGGCGGTGGAGGCGGCCATCAAGCTGGCCCGGGCCTATACGGGGAAGCCGGGCATCGTCACCACCCAGGGGGGATTCCACGGCAAGACCATGGGGGCCCTTTCCCTTACCCCCAAGCCCGAGTATCAGGATCCGGCCAAGCCCCTTCTTCCCGGGGTGAAGGCGGTGCCCTATGGGGACCTCGAGGCCCTGGAAGCAGCCATAGATGAGGAAACCGCCGCGGTGATCGTGGAGCCCATCCAAGGGGAAGGGGGAATCCGGGTGCCCCCGGATGGCTACCTGAAGGGGGTGCGGGAGCTTACCCGGGAAAAGGGCGTCCTCATGATCGCCGACGAGGTACAGACCGGCCTCGGGCGCACGGGGAAGCTCTTTGGGGTGGACTGGGAGGAGGTGGCCCCCGACCTCATGACCCTGGCCAAGGCCTTGGGGGGCGGGGTGATGCCCATCGGGGCCTGCGTGGGCCGGAGGGAGGTCTTTGAGATCTTCAAGCAAAACCCTCTCTTCCATTCCTCCACCTTTGGCGGTAACCCCCTGGCGGCGGCGGCGGCCTTGGCGGCCATAGAGGTCACCCTAGAGGAGAACCTGCCGCAAAGGGCTCTGGAAATGGGGGGCTACCTGATGGCGGGGCTTAAGGAGCTTAAGGCCCAGTATCCTCACCTCATAGAGGACGTGCGCGGCCGGGGCCTGATGCTGGGCGTGGAGTTCACCGATGCCGACATCGGCGCCTTGGTGGTGGCGGAGCTGGCGGAGAGGGGAGTGATCACCGCCTTCGGGCTCAATAACCCTAAGGTGGTGCGCCTCGAGCCTCCCCTCATCATTGGCAAAGAGCACGTGGACGAGGCTCTTTCGGCCTTCTCGGAGAGCCTTAAGGCTACGGAGAAGGCCCTGGAAGGCCTCTTGGGTTAGAATGCGGGAAACCTTACTGGAGTTTTTCAAAAAAACCGGCAGGCCCCACCGCTTGGAGGAGATTCTCAGGCGATTTGGGCTGGAAAAGCGGGAGGCCAAGGCCTACCTTAAGGCCCTGGTGCGGGAAGGGTTATTGGAGAAGAAGGGAAGCCAGTACTTCCTCCCCGCCCGGGTGCAGGGGCCCATCAGCCTCCACCGGGATGGGTATGCCTTCGTGCGCCTTCCCGGAAAGGACCTCTTCATCCCGCCCGGCTACACCCAGGATGCCTGGCCCGACGACCTGGTGGAGGCCCGCATCATGCCTCCTGGCCGGGACGGGAAGCCCTGGGGGGTGGTGGAGCGGATTCTCAAGCGGGCCCGGGAACGGGTGGTGGGTACCCTAGATTTCCGCAAGGGGCATGCGGTCCTCTTACCGGATGAACCGGGTCTGCCCGAGCTCAGGCTTCTTCCCGAGGGGCTCCACGGCCTTAAGCGGGGGAGCCGGATCGTGGTGAAGGTGCACTATGACCGGCGTCCTTACGGGGAGTTTTTGGAGTACCTGGGGGAGGGGGATGCCCCAGAGACGGAAACCGAGGCGGTGATCGCCAAGTACGGCCTAAGGGCCGAGTTTCCGGCGGAGGTGCTAAAGGAGGCGGAGGCCATTCCCCTGGAGATCCCCGAGGCGGAGATGAAGCGGCGGCAAGACTTCCGGGGCCTTCGGGTCTTCACCATTGACGGGGTGGACGCCAAGGACTTTGACGACGCCATTCACGTGGAACGCCTTCCCAAAGGGTATCGCATCGGGGTGCACATCGCCGACGTTTCCCACTACGTCAAAGAGGGTAGTGCCCTGGACCAGGAGGCCTTCCTAAGGGGAACCAGCGTTTACCTGCCGGGGCGGGTTCTGCCCATGCTCCCCGAGAGGCTTTCCAACGGGGTGTGCTCCCTTAAGCCTCACGAGGATCGGTTGGTCCTCTCCGTCCTGGTGGAGCTGGATGAGGACCTCGAGGTGAAGCGGGTGCGCTTTGCCGAGGGGGTTATCCGCAGCGTGGCCCGGATGACCTACACGGAGGTGGAGGCCTTCGCCGAGGGCTTCGGCTTGCCCGAGGAGCACGCCTTTTTGGCCGAGGATCTAAACCTCCTCCTGGACCTTACGCAAAGGCTCAGACAAAAGCGCCTCGAGGCGGGGTCCCTGGACTTCTCCTTCCCCGAGGTGAAGGTGGAGGTGGAAGACGGCACCCTCCACCTCATCCCCCAGGAGGAGCCCAGGGCGAGAAGCCTCATCGAGGAACTCATGCTCCTGGCCAACCGGATGGTGGCCGAGCACCTGGTGAACAAGGGGCTTCCTGCGCTCTTTCGGGTACACGAGGAGCCCTTGGAGGAAGCCTACGGGAAGCTCCGCACGGCTTTGGCCCGGCTGGGGTATACCCTGCCGGAGAAGCTTTCCTCCAAGGCCTTGCAACGGGTCCTCCTCGAGGCCAAGGGCCGGCCGGAGGAGCCCGTGGTGGCCAACCTGGTCCTGCGTTCGTTGCGCCTGGCTCGGTACGCTGCGGAGAACCTAGGGCATTTCGGCCTGGCCATGGAGCACTACCTGCACTTCACGAGCCCCATCCGCCGCTATCCGGACCTGGTGGTGCACCGGGTGCTTAAGGCTGTCCTCCGGCGGAGCCTTACCCCAGCCAAGAAGGCCCGCTGGCAGGAAACCTTTCCCGCCATCGCCGAGCATGCCTCGGAGATGGAAAGGAAGGCGGAGGCGGCGGAGCGGGAACTCACCAAGTACTACATGGCCAAGTGGGCGGAGCTTCACCTAGGGGAGCGCTTCGTGGGCAAGGTGACCGGGGTGGCCAGCTTTGGCGCCTTCGTCACCCTGAGAAACGGGGTGGAGGGCTTGGTGCGCCTCGAGGCCCTGGGCCCTTACACCTACAGCGAGGAGGCCCTGGCCCTTTTGGGTCCCAAGGGCAAGAGGATCCGCCTGGGGGACGAGATGGAGGTGGTGATCGCCGCCGCCAACCCGAGGCTTCGGCAGATCGACCTCCTGCCCTACCGGGAGGAGGAGAAGAAGGAAGCTTCCAGGGAAAAAACCCTGGTGAGAAAGGGAAAGGCAAAGGAGGGGGAGATGCGCAAGGTGGTAGGACCGCCTACGGATAAAAGCCGCGACAGCCGGCCCGAGCGGGTCACGGTGAACACCATTTACTTCGGTGAGTGGACTCCCAGGGAGGAAAAGGCTGGGGTGCACCGCCCGGTGGAGACCAGGGCCAAGAGGCGGCGTAGGCGCCGCTGATGCCATCCCACCCTGACGAGGCCAGGGTGGGGGCCCCGGTGGCTCCCTTGCCCAGGTCTTTTCCTTGAACCCCTATGGGCACGATCACGATATAGCGGGAAAGGGCATGCCATCGCCTGGGGTTTAGCCGGGAAGGGTGGGGAAAACCAGGGTGCCGGCCCCCACGGCGGAGAGGGTGGGGGCCTCGAGGTCCAGGCGGTAGGCCAGGACCTGGCCCCTCCGGCCGGTGAGGAGGGGGCTGAGGCTTGCCACCACCTCCACGGCGTCCACGCGGGTGGGATTCCCTCCCAAAAGGGCCAGGGCGGCTTCCGGCTCTCCCTGGGCAAGCCTTTCCAGAAAGCCTAGGTCCCGCCTTCTGGCCTCCTCCGCCAAGGGTCGGGAAAAGGGCTTGTCGCCAAAGCGGGGCCCCACGTGGGAGAGGTCCACCGCTAGGACCACAAGGCCGGGGTGGTCCTTGAGGACCATTTTCAAGGCTTCCCCCAGCTCGGGGCTTCGCCGGGCGACCAGGAGGGGAAGGACCTTGGCCCGGGGGAAGGTTCCCTTGAGGAAGAAAAGGGGTAGCTCCAGGCTGTGCTCCTCCCGGAAGGCCAGGGGGGTGTTGAAAAGCTCGTAAGGCAGGAGGGCGTCCAGGGCCTGCAGGGCCGTAAGGTCGGGCTCTGCAGGGCCAAAGGGGGTCTGGAAGGGAACGGGGAGGGCGGCGGCCTTCTCCTTGAGGGGCCGGTGGGCCACCCCCACCAGGTAGATCCGCTCCGGCTCTGGGGTTCCTTCCAAGGCGGCCAGGGCTGCCCCGTAGGCCTCAGGTACCCGGCTCGGCTCCAAGTGGGGAAGCAGGAGGATGGAGGGGCCCCCTTGGGGCCTAGGCCCCGGGAAGCTGGCCCGGAAGGCCTCGAGGAAGGCCCGGGCCTCCCTTTCCCCTTGGGGGTAGGAAAGCCCTGCCAGGCGCATGGGGCGCTCTTTCCTTAGGCTTTCCTCCTCCTCCCGTAGGCGCCTTTCCACGGTTTCCGTAAGCACAAGCCCCGCCTCCTCCAGGGCCTTGAGCAAGTCCTCCAGCTCGTGTCTAGGCACCAGGACCCCATGGGCCTTGAAGACCTCCTCCTGGACTTCTTCCAGGGTTTTTCCCTCCATCAGGGAAACGAGAAAAAGCCCCCCTTCCGTGAGGGCCACGGGCTTGGGGAAGACCCCGTAGGGGTCGCTGAGGAGAAAGCCCCCTTCCACCGGGGTGATCTGGGGTTCACGCAGGCGTATTCGTTCCATCGTCCTTCCAATATAGGAGAAAGGCCTTGGCCTCTTCCCGGGTGCGCACCTTTCCCTCCGCCTGGGCCAGAAGGAGGGCCTCCAAGGCTCTTCCCACCTGGGGACCGGGCTTGAGGTTCAGCAGGGCCATCACCTCCTCCCCGGAGAGGAGGGGGCGTTCGGGGAGGGGCTCGGAGAGGGTTTCCCGGTAGGCCTCCAGTACCTCCCAGGCTTCCTTCTCCACACCTTTCGTGCCCAGGCGGTCTGCTGCCATGAGGTAGGGAAGAGCGGGAAGGAGGTCGTGGCGGCGGAAGTAGAAGCGGCGAAGGGCCTGTTTTCCCTCGGGAGGGCGGTCCATGTGCCGGCGCACCAGGGCCTTGGCCCTCTCCACCGTTTCCTTTGGGAACCGTAGCCATTCCAGGGAAGCCCCCGTCACCTCGGCCCCTACCTCCGCATGGCCGAGGAAGCGGAAGCGGCCCGCTTCCGGGTCAAAGCGACGGGTCAGGGGCTTGCCCACGTCGTGGTAAAGGGCGGCCAGCCGGGCCTCCAAGGGGGCCTCGGGCCAAAGCCAGGCCAGGTGGAAAAGCACGGAGAGGGTGTGCTGCCAGCCATCCAGATGGTGGACGCCCCCCTGCTTAAGACCCACCAGGAGGCGGAGCTCGGGAAGGTAGACGTCCAAAAGGCCCGTGCGCTCCAGCAGGTGAAGGCCCCAGGCTGCCCTGGGGGAGAGGAGGAGCCGGCTCAGTTCCTCCTTCACCCGTTCCCGGGCGGGAAGGGCCTCGAGGTGGGCCTGGAGGAAGCGGGCATGGCGGGAAAGGGCGTCTCGGGTTTCCCTAGGCAGGCCGAGGCCCAGGCTGGCGGCCAGGCGCACCGCACGGAGGCTTCGGAGATGGTCCTCGTACAGATTGGCCTCCCGTACGGGAACCACCACCCTCCGGTTCAGATCCTCGTCCGCCCCACGGATGCCGAGGATGCGGTTTTGCCTCCAGAAAAGAGCGTTAAGGCGGAAGTCCCGCTTGAGGAGGTCTTCCTCCAGGCTCCCCTCCAAGGGGGAGAAGTCCAGGACGAGGCCACCTGTGACCAGGCGGTACTGGCCCCGCTCCTCGTCCAAGGGGAACAGGGTGCCCCCCAGGTGGGTTTGGGCATCCTGTGCCGCCTTCCTTGGGTCCTCCGCCACGAAGTCCAGGTCCTGCGGCCTCCTCCCGAGAAGGAGGTCCCTTAGGGCACCTCCCACGGGGATGGCCCCCTTGGGGGTATAAAAGGGGAAGTCCCTATGGGCGATCGGGCGAAGCACCCCATCATTATCGGCATCACCGGGAACATCGGAAGCGGCAAGAGCACGGTGGCCGCTCTCCTAAGGTCCTGGGGCTACCCCGTCTTGGATCTGGATGAGCTGGCGGCACGGGCCAGGGAGGACAAGAAGGCGGAGCTTAAGCGGCTTTTCCCGGAGGCCTTTGCGGGCGAGGAGCTGGACCGGAGGGCGCTGGCCCAGCTGGTCTTTTCCGACCCGGAAAGGCTTAAGGCCCTCGAAGACCTCCTCCACCCCGAGGTGCGGAGGCTTTTGGCTGAGGAGCTGGCCCGCATAAAAGCCCCCTTGATCTTCCTGGAAATCCCCCTGCTTTTTGAGAAGGGGTGGGAGGCCCATCTGGATGGAACCCTTTTGGTGGCGGCTCCTGTAGAGGAGCGGGTGAGGCGGGTGGTGGCGCGCTCTGGGCTTTCGCGGGAGGAGGTCCTGGCCCGGGAAAGGGCCCAGATGCCCGAGGAGGAGAAGAGGAAGCGGGCCACCTGGGTTTTGGAGAATCAAGGAGGGCTTAAGGAGCTGGAGGAGGGGCTGAGGGAGATCCTGGCCCGGATCCAGGAGCGTTTTGGGCTAAGCTAAAGGGCATGCGGGTGGCCTTGGTATCGGGGGCGAGCCGGGGGATTGGGGAGGCCATCGCCCGGCTTCTACACGCTAAAGGGTACAGGGTGGGGCTTTTTGCCCGGGATGAAGGGAGGCTTAAGGCCTTGGCCTCGGAGCTGGGGGAAGGGGCCATGGCCTTGCCCGGGGACGTGCGTTTCTTTGCGGACTGGCAGAAGGCGGTGGCGGGCCTCTTGGAGGCTTACGGCCGGCTGGACCTCCTGGTCAACAACGCCGGGATTGGCGTGATGAAGCCCGTGGCCGAGCTCAGCGAGGAGGAGTTCCGCCAGGTTTTGGAGGTGAACCTGGTGGGGCCCTTTTTAGGCCTCAAGGCGGCTTTGCCAGCCCTCTTGGCCTCGAGGGGGGTGGTGGTGAACATCGGCAGCCTGGCGGGCAAGAATGCCTTCAAGGGCGGGGCCGCCTATAACGCCAGCAAGTTCGGGCTTTTGGGCCTCATGGGGGCGGCCATGCTGGAGCTCCGGGAGGCTGGCGTGCGGGTGGTGAATATCCTGCCAGGCTCGGTGGACACGGGCTTTGCCGGCAACACCCCGGGGGCGTCTTGGAAGCTTTCCCCTCTTGATGTGGCCCAGACGGTGCTTTTTGCAGCGGAGATGCCGGAAAGGGCTATGGTGAGCGAGATAGAGCTCCGTCCCACCCACACTGCCCCCAAGGTGGGCTAAGCTGAGGCCATGGCCTTGCCCAAGAAGCTTCAGGAAGCCCTGGATCTGATTCGGGCCATGCCCAAGGAGCTCAAGGCCCAGGTGCTCCTGGAATACGCCAAAAAGGTGCCCACCCCGCCTCCTGGGGTGGAGCTGGAGCGGGTTCATGAATGCCAGACCCCCTTCTTCCTGAGGGCGGAGGTGGAGGGAGGAAGGGTTAGGCTTCACTTCTTCGTCCCCGATGAAGCCCCCACGGTGAAAGCCTTTGCGGGCCTCTTGAAGGAGGGCCTCGAGGGGGAGCCCCCTGAGGCGGTGCTTTCCGTGCCCCCCACCTTCTACCGGGGAGCAGGGCTAGAGGAACTCCTCACCCCCTTACGGCTGAGGGGCCTCGAGGCGGCCCTCTTGCGGCTCCAAGGCCAGGTGCAAAGGGCTCTTTCCTAGCCCATGTCCGTAGCCCTTCTCCTTGGGTACTTCCTGGGAAGCTTGCCCATCGCCTACTGGTTTGGAGCCCTTCGGGGAAGGAACCTCCTTCAGGAGGGATCGGGCAACCCAGGGGCCTTGAACGCCTACCGGGTGCTGGGGCCGGTGCCGGGTTTCATGGTTCTCCTCCTGGACCTCTTCAAGGGAATCCTGGCGGTGGCCCTGGGAGAGGGAGTGGGGGGAGGCCCTCTGAGCGGCCTTGCCGGGGGCGTGGGAGCGGTGTGGGGGCATGCCTTCTCCCCCTGGCTCCTCTTCAAGGGGGGTAAGGGTCTGGCTGTGGGGGCCGGGGTGCTCTTTGCGGTGGACCCCCGGCTTCTCTTCCTTTCCCTCCTGCTTTTCGCTACCCTCTTCGCCCTTTTCCGAAGGCCCTACCGGGTGGCCCTGGCCGTGGCCTTGGCCCAGCCCTTCCTGGCCAGCTTCCTGCACCCGGCTCCCGCTTACCTCCTTTTTGGGTTGGGGCTTGGTCTTCCCGTGGCCTTACGCCACCTCAAGGACGGGCGCCGCTAGTCAGTAGGGGAGGGGCCAGGTGCGGAAGTAGTTGCGGATCCTTCCCCAAAGACCCACCAATCCCAGGGGTTCCAGGATCAGAAAGGCCAGGATGAGGAGGCCGAAGACCACGTTGCGCCAGGCGGCCAAGGTGGCGGCGTACTGGGGGCCAAGGGATCCCACCAGGCTGTTTAAAACCTCAGGGATGAGGAGGATGAAGAAGGCTCCCAAAACCGCCCCCAGCACCGTGCCCGCTCCACCCACGATGACCATGGCCAGGTACTGGATGCTCACCGTGAGGGGGAAGTACTCGGGGGTTACCGCCTTGTAGAGCTGGGCCAGAAGCCCCCCGGCCACCCCGGCGTAGAAGGCGGAGAGGGCAAAGGCCAAGAGCTTTACCCGTACCAGGTCTACCCCCGCCACCCGGGCGGAGAGGTCGTTATCCCGCACGGCCATGAAGGCGCGGCCCGCCCGGGTCATGAGGAGGCGCTTGCCGTAAAAGAACAGGGGTAGGGCGAACACGAGCACCAGGTACCAAAGCCTCCCGGGGGTGTCCAGGACGAAACCGAGTAGCTCCGCAGGGGGCAGGGTACGCCCCCGGATACCTCCTGTGACCGCTTCCCAGTTTTTGAAGACGTAATCCGCCAGGAACTGGAAGGCCAGGGTGGCGATGGCCAGGTACACCCCCTTGATGCGCAAGGAGGGAAGGCCAAGCACGAGGCCCAAAAGGGCGGCGATGCTTCCTCCGAGGAGGATGCCCAAGGGAGCCAAGGGGCCATAGAGGTGGCTTGCGGCGTAGGCTCCCACCCCCATGAAGGCGGCGTGGCCCAAGGAGATCTGCCCCGCACCCCCCACCAGGAGGTGGAGGCCCAAGGCGCTTAAGGCCCCGATGGTCACTAGGGTGGTCACGTACATGGGATAGGGGGGAAGCAAAAGGGGAAGAAGAAGGAGGAGAACCAGGAAAACCCCCAGGGCCAAACGCCCCAGGGGCGTGCTAGCATAGGCTTCGTCCTGCCGATAGGTTTCCCGCACCGCACGAGCAAAGCGGCGGCTAAAGGCGTCGGTGAGCTGTTTGGCAAGGCGGTACATCCTAGACCTCCTGCACTTCCAAGGTGGCCTCGAGCCTCCCTTCCCCCTCGAGGTAGCGGATGGGGAGCACCACCTCCACCCGTCCCCCCTCCCCGTAGAGGGCCTGGATCACCGGGCCGTAGCGGGCTTCCACCACCTGGCGCCGCACCTTGCGGGTGCGGGTGATTTCCTCGTCGTCGGGGTGGAGTTCCTTGGGGAGGATGGCGAAGCGTTGGATCTTGAGCTTGTCGGGAAGGGTTTTGTTCACCATGCGGATTTCCTCGGCAATCAGGGCCTTGACCTCGGGCCTTTCCGTGAGGGACAGGTAAGTGGTAAAGGGGATGCCCCGTTTCCTGGCCCAGTTCTGCACGTTTTCCGGGTCCAGCTCGATGAGGGCGGTGACAAAGGGTCTTCCGTGTCCAAGCACCACAGCCTCGCGAATATAGGGGGAGTATTTCAGACGGTTTTCCAGAAATTGCGGGGCAAAGCGGGTCCCGTCCGCAAGGGCGCCTACCTCCTTCACCCGGCCCAGGATGACCAGATGCCCCCGCTCGTCAAAGAAGCCCGCATCCCCGGTGCGGAAAAAGCCATCCTCGGTGAAGCTCTCCGCGGTGGCCTTTTCCTGGCGGAAATAACCCTGGAAGACCTGGGGTCCTTTCACCAGGATCTCCCCCTCCTCGCTGATGCGCACCTCCGTGTGGGGGAGCGGGGGACCCACGGTTTCCGGAGGGGCATCCCCGGTGGCGTGGGCGGTGGTGGCGGCGGCGGTTTCCGACTGGCCGTAGACCTGGCGGATGTCCAGGCCTAAGGCGCGGAAGAAGGTGAACACCTCTGGGCCCAAAGGGGCTCCCCCGGTGACGGCGATGCGGCAGGCGGCAAGGCCCAGCCTGGCCCTGAGGGGCCTGGCGATCAGGGGATAGAAGAGGGCCCGCTTGAGGTTGAGCCAAAGGCCCACCCTTTCCCCCCGGAACTCCCGCCTCGCCCCTTCCAGGAGGGCTCCCATCCCCACCCGGTAAAAGAAGGCCTTTAGAGGGTCGGCGTCCGCCATGCGGCTTTGGATGAGGCTGGCCATATCCTCCCAAAGCCTGGGCGGGGCCAGGAAGAAGTCGGGCTGGACCTCCTTAAGGTCTTCCCGGAGGGTGGTGGGGTCCTCGGGAAAGTGCACGGTGGAGCCTTCTACCAGGCTCTGCACCACGGTGAGCATCTGCTCCCCGATCCAAGGAAGGGGTAGATAGCTGAAGACCCAGGCTCCCTTCTGGAACCCTAGGGCTTGGCCCACGGCAAAGTGGCCGGCGAGAAGGTTCTGGTGAGAAAGCATGGCCAGCTTGCTCCTTCCCGTGGTGCCCGAGGTGGGGGCGAGGAGGGCGGTTTCCTCGGGGCGGCGCTTTTTTAGAGCCTCTTCCCCCACCTTGGGATCCCCGAAGGCCTGGCTAAACCGGAGCACCTTGCCCTGGAAGTGGCGGGACATTCCCGCTTCCTCCCAGACTAGGACGAAGTCCACCAGGTGCAGATGGGGGTAGACCTTGTCCAGCTGCTCCTCGTCGGAAACCACGATGCCCTTGGCCCCGGTGAACTCCAGGAAGTAGCCCACCTCCTCGGGCATGGCGTCCGCGTAGATGCCCATGGGAAGGGCCCCTAAGGTCTGGGCGGCCAGCTCGGCCTCCACCCACTCGGGGGCGTTATGCCCCAGGATGGCCAGGACCTCCCCTTCCCGAAGGCCCAAGGCCCAAAGCCCCCCTGCGAGGCTGAGGGTACGCTCCAGAAGCTCCTTCCAGGAGGTTTTCTGCCAGACCCCAAGCCGCTTCACCCGTAAAGCGGGGGCATGGGGCCTTTCCTTGGCGTGGTGGTACAGGTAGGCAAGCAGCGTTCCTTCCATAGTGCCTCAAACCTGCCCCAGATAGGCTTCCGCCACCTTGGGATCCTGGCGCACCCCCTGCGGGGGGCCATGGTAGAGAACCTCCCCGTAGGAGAGGACCAGGACCCTATCGGAAAGCTCCAAGACCGCCCTTAGGTCGTGTTCCACCCAGAGGAGGGTTACCCCCCATTCCTCACGGGCGTCCAGGAGGAAGCGGGCGAGGTCTTGCTTTTCCTCCAGGGAAAGCCCGGCCATAGGCTCGTCCAGAAGGAGGAGCTTGGGCCTGCTGGCCAGGGCCCGGGCCACCTCCACCCGCTTCTGCAGGCCGTAGGGAAGCATCCCGGCGGGGGCGTGGCGGAAGGGGGAGAGGTGGAGGTAGTCCAGGACCTCCTCGGCCCAGGCTCTAAGCTGCCATTCCCGTTCGGCCCGGGGTAGGGCGAGAGGGTAGGAGGAGAGGGCCAGCTCGGCTCCCAGTTTTACGTTGTCCAAAACGCTCATGCCCCGGAAGATCTCCAATCCCTGGAAGGTGCGTCCGAGGCCCATGCGGGCCCTTTCCTGGGGGCTTTTCCCCCGGAGGTTTTGGCCCAGGAAGATCACCTCGCCCTTATCGGGCTCGTACACCCCGGAAAGCACGTTCAGGAGGGTGGTTTTTCCGGCGCCGTTGGGTCCGATGACCGCGAAGAACTCGCCCTCGGCCACGCTGAACTCCACCCCCACCAAGGCCTTTACCCCTTTGAAGGAGAGGTGGAGGTTTCTAGCCTCTAGGATGAGGCCCATTGCTGCCTCCTAAAGATGGCGTATTGTGCCCCTACGCTTCCGCCCTCTGCCTTTGGGGCAGGAAGGGGGCTTGGCCTTGGGTCGTGCTTGCCGCCTGCAAGGTGATCCAGCGCTTGGGGTATCACCGGGCTCACACCCACCGCTTCCTCCTTCGGTAACGCTTGGCCTGGCGGAAACCCACCTCCTCCTTGCCCAGGTAGAACTCCATCACATCCTGGTCCTCCTGGGCGGCCTTGGCGTCCCCCTCAAACACCACTCGGCCCCGCTCTAGTACATAGACTCGGTCCACGATTGAGAGGGCAGCCCGCGCATTCTGCTCCACCAGTAGGAGACTCAGGTTCTTCTCGCGCCTTAGGGTGTCGAGGGTGCGCATCACTTCCTCCACCAGCTTGGGGGCTAGGCCCAATGAAGGCTCGTCCACCACCAGCACCTTGGGCCGGGTGAGGAGGGCCATGCCCAAGAGAAGCATCTGCTGTTCGCCCCCGGAAAGGTAGCCAGCCTGCTCGTGGCGCCTTTCGTAGAGCCGGGGGAAACGGGCGAAAACCTCCTCCATGCCTTCCTTAAGCTCCCGGGGAGAGAGGCGGTGGCCGGCGGCCACCAGGTTCTCCACGGGGGTCAGGTAGCGGAAGAGGGGACGCCCCTCGAGGACCGCGGTGAGCCCCAGACCCGTGATGCGCGCGGGATCCAGGTGGGTGGCTTCCTGGTCGAACAGGCGCACGTGCCCGTCCAGCACCCTTCCCTCAAACTTGGGAAGGAGGCCGGCCACCGCCCGCACCAAGGAGCTCTTGCCAGCTCCATTGGGCCCAAGGAGGGCCACCGCCTCCCCCTCCCTAACCTCCAGGGACACCCCATCCAGGGCCAGGATCACTCCCCGGTAGACCACCTTGAGGTTTTCTACAGACAGGACCATGCCGTTTCCCTCTGCGTCTTTTCGCTCGGCCATGGGGCCTGGAGGAAGCCTCTATCGGAGCCTTCTTCCTGGCAAAGCCAGGGTGAAGGGGTATCACACCCGCTCAATCTGCCGCTCACCCAGTAGGCCATAGGGACGCACCAGAAGCACCAGGAGTACCACCACGAAGGGCAAGGCCTCGGTGAAGCCGGGGAGGATGGGTTCCAGGTAGCGTTGGGAAAGGGCCTCGAGGATCCCCAGAATAAAGCCTGCCAAAAGGGCCCCACCCACCGAGTCCAACCCGCCGAGGATGGCCACGGGGAAGACCTTTAGTCCCAGGAAGACCAAGTTGTGCCCTACCCCGCTGGCCACGGCCAGAAGAGCTCCCGCCAGGGTGGCCAGGAGGGCCGAGATCCCCCAGACCCCGGCCAGGATCCGGGCCGTGGGGATCCCCAAGGCCAAGGCGGCCACCTCCCTTTCGGAGATGGCCCGTACCAGGATCCCGTACCGGCTTCTCCTAAGGAGCCAGAGAAGGATGAGGCCCAGGGGCAGGGCCAGGAGCAGGTTCCATAGGGCCCTGGAGGGTACGAACACCTCCCCCACCTGGAAACCGAGCTGGGGGAGTTCCCCTCTGAGGTACTTGAGGTCCGGACCCCAGACCAGCTGGACCCCCCCGTCCAGGGCTGCGGCCAATCCGATGGTGGCCATGATTACCGCCACCACGCTCCGCCCTAGAAGGGGCCGCACGAAGCCCCGCTCCACCAGGAGGCCGAAGAGAAAGGCCACGGGTAGGGCGGCCAGCATGGCCAGGGGAAGGGGCAGGAAAAGGGCAAAGGTGTAGGTGAGGTAAGCCCCCACCAGCAGGAACTCGCCTATGGCGAAGTTCACCACGCTGGTGGCCCGGTAGACCAGGACGAACCCCAGGGCGAGGAGGCCGTAAAGAGCTCCGTTGGCTAGGCCACCGATGAGATAGGGTAAAAGGTCAGACATAGGTTCTTCAAGAGCACTCCCGCCTGTTTCCAGCCCGGGAGTGGATTGGGGCTAAGCCAGCCTGATCCAGTCGGTGATGGCGTTGAAACGGCCGTCCCTTACGCTAGCCCGATAGAGCTTGGTGTAGGGAAGGCGGTGATTGACAAACCGGTAGCCCAAGTTGAGGCCAAGCCCGTTGTAGTCTTCCATTTTTTCCAGGTACTCCACCACCCCGGCCCGGGTGAGCTTGCCCGCTCCCGCCGCCCGGCGCATGGCTTCGGCGATAGCCAGGACCACCGCCAGGCTGCCCATGTAGTAGGTGGGGCGGTAGGAGATGTCCCGGCCCTTCTTCTGACGGAATTTCCGCATCTCGTCCACTGCGGGCACCAGGGTGTCGTACCAGTAGGCGTTGTGGTATGTGACGGTGAAACCCTCGGCGGCAGGGCCCGCCCGCTGGATGAGGGCCAGTTCCGCGGAGTAGTAGGTGCCCATGAACTGGGCCCTTAGGCCCTGCTCCCGTGCGGTGCGGAGGATCAGGGGTTCGGCGGAAAGGGCATAGCCCTGAAGGATTACGAAGTCGGGGTTGGCCCGCCGGAGGTTGAGGACCACGGGGGTGGCGTCGGTGAAGGCCGGGGGCGTCACCTCCTCGTGGACCACCTCCATGCCAAGGGCCTTGGCCCTTTCCTTGGCGTAGGGGATGGGGTCGCGGCCGAACTCGGTGTTGGAGTAGACCAAAGCGATCTTAGCCCGGCCCTTTTGCAGGCGGATTTGCCGGAGGAGGGCCTCCATCATGTCGTTGTAAGTGGGGCCGAAGACGAAGATGGTGGGGTAGGTTTTGGGGTCGGCTAGTTCGTTGGAGAAGCTGGTGGCGGAGTAGGGAAGGCCCATGCGGGCGATTTCCGGCGCCAAGGCCTTGGAAAGACCGGTGGAGTCCCCGTATACAAAGAGGAGCTCATCGGGACGCTCCCGGGATACCACCCGGTTGAAGGCGGCGGTCCCCTTGGCCACGTCGTACCCCGTGTCCTCTAGGATGAGCTCCAGCTTGCGGCCCCCAATGCCTCCTTGGACCTCGTTGACGTAGTCCACCCCGTCCACGAACCCCTCCCGGCCCGCATTGCCGGCAAAGGCGAAGGGCCCCGTCAAGGGCAGAAGGGCGGCCAGCTTTACCGGCCTGGCCTGGGCAGTGGCGAAGTAGGGCATACCCAGGGCCGCCAACGAACCTATACCCAGCTTCCTTAAAAACTCCCTACGCTTCATTGTGTGCCTCCTTTCCGGTTGTGCTTGGTGCAAAGATACCATGACCGCCTTCCGTCGGCAAGTCCCGGGACCTTGCCCCGTAGCTGACGGGCTGGAGATGCGGCCCTTTCCATCTGAGAGGCGCCGGGGATGCCGGTGCCCGTTCCCTGCCAACCGGTCGGTTAGTAGTATTTTACAGCCCTTGGGCTTCCCGTCAAGGGTGGGGTGCCTTAAGGCGGCGACGCCGCTCCTGAGGGTTCTCCCTAGGGCTTCCTTAGGGGATGGGTGGTCCTGGGTTGGGACCGAGGCCCTAGGATGGGATCATGCACTGGCATGCCGTTTATCGCCGCTTTGTCTTGGGCCGCCATTACCGGTTTGCCCGCGAGGCCCTTGTGCCCCATTTCTTTGATGCCCTCACCGCCTATGCCATGGAGCTTGCCCGCCTGGGCCTTCCTCGAGCCGATACGGCGGTGACGGCTTTGCGAGAACTCCGTACCCTTCCTTTGCCCAGCTTTACGGGGGAGGTGGAGGACGTCTTCTTCTCCATCTACTCTCAACTTGCCGAGCACTGGGGGGAGGAGGTGGCGGGGGCCATACGCCGGGGGCTATCCCGCAACGACCTGGACCTCACGGCCTTTCGCGCTTACCTGAGGGACCGGGTGGTGGCCCTGCTGGGGGATTTTCTTCGCCTACGGGGGGCGGTACTCCAGGTTGCCGAGACCCATGCCGGGGTACCCCTGGTCCTCCGCACCCACCACCGGCCGGCCCAGCCCTCCACCTTGGACCATTACCTCCTCGGGGTGGAGGCGCTTTTGGAGAGGGACTTCCGCCGTTTGCGGCAGGCTTTGGATACCCTGGATCGTTGCCCTTTGGGGGCCAGTGCCCTGGCGGGGAACCCCTATCCTGTGGACCGGTGGCGGCTCGCCGCCCTTTTGGGTTTTGCCGGGCCGGTGGAGAACACCTTGGATGCCGTGGCCTCGGGGGATTATGCCCTGGAGCTGGCCTCGGCCCTGGTGGGACTGGGCACCAGCCTCTCCCGCTTCCTTACCGACCTTCTGGCCCTGGCGGAGCGGGGGGCCTTCGTGGTAGGGGAGGGGTTGGCCCAGGGTTCCAGCTTCATGCCGCAGAAGCGGAATCCCGTGGTGCTGGAGCACGCCCGCATCTACGCGGGCCAGCTGGTGGGCGGAATGGGTACGCTGGCCTCCTTGAACCACAACACCCCCTTCACCGACTTGAACGACCACTCCACCGGGGTACTGGAGCCTTTGACGGCCCTGATGGAAAGCGCCGAAGCAGCGTTGGAGCTTACCCGGGTGGCCCTCGAGGAAAGCCACTTTGAGCCGGCCCTTCTCGTGGAGGAGCTCTCCCCGGAGGTCCTGGCCTCGGAGGCGGTGGACCTGTTGGTGCGCAAGGGGGTGCCCCTTGCCGAGGCGTACCGGCGGGTGCAGGGGGCTTTGCCGGGGGTCCGGCCCGAGCTCTTGGGGGTGGAGCGGGAGGAACTCATCGCCTGGATGAGCCTCGAGGGCTTTTTCGCCCGCCGGGAGGTCCTGGGGGGTGTGGGGCCCAAGGCCCGGGCGGAGGCGATGGCCCGGGCCAGAAAGCGCCTTAAGGAAGACCGGAAAGCCTTAGCGGCCCTGCGGGCTCGGGTGCGCCTGGCCAGGCGCCTGTTGGCCAAAGGGCCTGAGGGTTTCCAGGCGGAGGAAGGCGAGAAGGCTGCGGATCAGCAGGGGCAGGTAGAAGGCCATGAGGACCAGGAAGAGCCCCTGGGCTAGGAGGTGCAGGAGTAGGCTGTACAGGCCCTCGGCCAGGGCCCTAGTGGCCAGGGTGAAGGCCGCCATGGGGAAGACGAAGGTCCATAGCCCGGGCTGGAACCCTAACCGCACCCGGTGGAGGAGGTTTTCCAGAAAAAGGGCCATGGCCAGGACAAACCACCACCCGCCCAGGCCCCAAAGGGCGATCCCGAACAGGTATAGGCCCTCGAGGCCCCCTGGGAACAAGCCCAGGGCCTTGGCGTCCTTAAGGAGGGAGAGGGGGGCGAGGATTCCCACCCCCACCGGGGCCAAGCCGATGAAAAGGCTGGGTACCAGCTCGGGGGCCGGGCGTTCGTGGGCGTAGAGGCGGGCCAGGAGGTTCGCCCCCACCCAGAGGAAGAGGATGAGGCCAAGCCCCAGGAACATGAGCATCCAGTAGAACGCTTCCTTGGCCCAAGGGCCCATGAGGGGCAGGAGGGGGCCTCCCGCCAGGGGCACCACAGCGGAGGACACCGGCGGGATGAACCAGGTGCCGTTGGCGGCCTCGAAGGGAAGGCGTATGCGGGTGAAGATCAAATAGCTGAGAAGGAGGCTCAAGAGAAGGACCAGGGGCGAGCCCACGGCGAAAAGGATCAGGGCCAGCTTCCCTTGCCCCAAAACCTCGTGGGTGGCCAGGCCGAAGAGCAAAAAGGCCAGGGGGAAGGTGGCGTAGAGCTGGGAGAGAAGGGGATGATGGAGCTCCTCCCAGACCCGGTCCCGGTGGCCGAAAAGCTTCGCCAGGAATATACCCAGGCTTGCGAGGAAGAGAAGGGCCACCACACCGTAATTCACCAGGGCCAGGGCCTCGAGGCTAAAGCGGTGGAGAACAAGGGCCACCCCGCTTCCCCCCATGACCATGGCGAACCAGGCGGGGTGAAAGAAGCGAACGCTCATACCCCCATCATCAGATAGGGGTAGGGGGTATGTCAACGGGTGCGGAAGTATTCCACGGTGAGCCGGATGCCCTCCCGGAAATCCACCTCGGGCCGCCAGCCGTGGGCCATGAGCTTCAAGGGAGAGAGCACGCTTCTTTCCAGATCACCGGGACGCGGAGGGGCTGGGTTGACCTGTGGATTCTTGCCAGCGGCCTCGGCCACCGCCAACAGGACCTCCTGGGTGGTGTGTCCTTCCCCCGTTCCCACGTTGTAGATTCCCTCCAGAGCCTTTAGGGCCAGGTTGTGGGCCCGCACCACGTCGGTCACATAGATGTAGTCCCGCACACATCCCTCGTCCCCGGGGGTCCTTCTGGCGTAGAGGGTAACCGGTTCTCCCTTGAGGATCCTTTCCGAGAAAATGGCCACCACCCCGGCCTCCCCGTGGGGGTCCTGCCGGGGACCGTACACGTTGCCGTAGCGCAGGGAGACCCACTTGAGCCCGTAGTTTTGCCCGTAGGCGGAGAGGTAGTGCTCAAAGGAGGCCTTGCTGGCGGCGTAGGGGCTTTTGGGTTTGGGGGGCCAGGTTTCCTCGGCCCGTTCCCCTTCGGGAACCTCCCCGTAGATGGCTCCCCCGGTGGAGGCGAAGACCATCTTCTCCGCCCCCCACTTTCGCATGGCCTCGAGGAGGTTCAAGCCGCCGAGGAGGTTCACCTCGAAGTCCAGGGTGGGGTTGTCCACGCTTACCTTCACCGAGGCCTGGGCCGCCTGGTGGGAAACGTGGGTGGGGCGGAACTCTCGGAAGACTCTTTCTAGGCCTTCCTTGTCCCTAAGGTCCACCCTATAGAAATAGATGCCCTTGGGGACGTTTTCCCGTCTGCCCGTGGAGAGGTTGTCCAGGACCGCCACCTCCACACCCTCGCGCACCAGGCTCTCCGCAATGTGGCTACCAATGAAACCCGCTCCACCCGTCACCAGTACGCGCATGCATATCCTCCTCAACCGCCCCTAGCAGGGCGGGATAAACCGCCTCCATCCTATAAGGCCCTAGTCTAGGGATTAGCCGATTTTGACCTCGGGCTCGTTTCCAGGCCGCCACTTGATGGTGCAGCCGATGGCGGGAGCCTCCTTAAGGGGTGGCTCCTCTCCCTTGAGCAAGGCTTCGATGGCGGCCTCGAGGTCGTGGGCCTGGACCTGTTCGGGGAACTTGGGGTTATCGTTTACCCGGCCGTGGTAGCGGAGGAGGCGCCTTTCGTCGAAGAGGAAGACCTCGGGGGTGCGCAAGGCGCGGTAGGCCTTGGCCACCTCCTGGCTCTCATCCAGTAGGTAGGGGAAGAAGATGCCGTGTTCCTTGGCGAACTCCACCATCTTCTCCGGGGCGTCGTCGGGGTAGCGTTCGTAATCGTTGGCGTTGATGCCCACGAAGGCCACCCGGCCCCGGTACTTCTCCGCCAGGCTCACGATCTCCTGGATGGAGCCCTTCACGTAGGGGCAGTGGTTGCACATGAAGATCACGGCCAGAAAGGGCTCCTGGAACTGGGAAAGCCGGTACCGTCCTCCCCGTGGATCGGGAAGCTCGGCGTCGATCAAGGGGCTTCCTAGGGGTAGCTCCGGGTACTGCAGCATGGCGTCATCTTACCGCAGGGCCCAGGTGGGGGACAATAAGTCCCCGGCGCTCCAGGTATCATGCCCCTATGCGGGGGCTTACCTCACAGGAGGCGCAAAAACGCTTGGTAGAATACGGCCCCAACGCCCTTCCGGAAAAACCCTCTGAACCCCTTTGGCAACGGTTCCTGCGCCAGTTTCAAAGCCCTCTCATCTACATCCTCCTCTTTGCCTTGGCGGTGGACCTGGGCCTTTGGCTCTATGAGGGAGCCCATGGGCTTCCCCTGGAGGCCTTGGCCATTCTGGCCATCCTGATCCTCAACGCTACCCTGGGTACCCTGCAGGAGAAGCGCTCCGAGGAGGCCCTTAGGCGTCTTAAAGCCCTGGCGGAGCCCATGGCCTGGGTCCTCCGAGATGGTCGCTTCCAGCACCTCCCCAGCCGGGAGATCGTGCCCGGGGATGTGGTGCGCCTGGAGGCAGGGGACCGCATACCGGCAGATGGGGTGCTCCTGGAGGCCAGCGGGGTCTTGGTGGATGAAAGCCTCCTTACCGGGGAAAGCGTTCCGGTGGAGAAGAGGGTAAGGGACGAGGTCTTTTCCGGCACCCTGTTGGTGCGGGGAAGGGCCTTAATGGAGGTAAGCCGTACCGGCCTAAGGAGCGCCATGGGCCGCATCGCCGGGCTTCTGGCAGAGATGGAAGAGGAAAAAACTCCGCTGGAGCGGCGCCTCGAGGCCTTTGGCCATAGGGTGGCCCGCTGGGTGATGGGGCTTGCCGCAGCCCTAGTGGCACTGGGTTTTCTGGCGGAGGGCTTTTCCGCCCAAGTCCTTCTCTTCGCCGTGGCCCTGGCGGTAGCGGCGGTGCCCGAGGGGCTTCCTGCCGTGCTCACCCTGGCCTTGGCCCTGGGGGTGGAGCGGATGGCGCGCCGTAAGGCGGTGGTTCGGCGCCTTTCAGCGGTGGAGGCCTTGGGGAGCGTTACCGTTATCGCCACCGACAAGACGGGTACCCTCACGGAAAACCGCATGGAGGTGCAAAAGGTGGTGGGGCCGGACCCCCAGAGGGCTCTTCTCGCCATGGTCCTCTGCAACGATGCCGATCTGGAAACCGGCGCAGGGGACCCCTTGGAACTGGGTCTTTTGCGCTATGCGGCCCGGCACCTGAACGTGCAGCAAGTGCGCCACGAACACCCCAGGCTCTCTGAAAGGCCCTTTGACAGCGCCTGGAAGTACATGCGGGTTACCACGCCCGAGGGAAGCTTCCTCAAAGGGGCTCCCGAGGCCCTTATCCCCCGCCTTGCCCTAAGCCCGGAGGACAAAGCTTCCCTTTTGGAACAGGCGGAGGCCTATGCAAAGGAGGGCTTCCGGGTGCTGGCCTTGGCCCATGGCGAGGGGGAGAGGGAAGAGGGGCTAAGCTTTTTGGGCTTCGTCCTCCTTCTGGATCCTCCACGTCCGGAGGTACCGGAGGCGGTGGCCAAGGTGTTGAAGGCAGGGGTCAGGGTGGTGATGGTCACGGGGGATCACCCGGCCACTGCCTTGGCCATCGCCCGCCAGGTGGGTATTCCTGCGGAAGTGGTGGCCACCGGGGACGAGATCGGGGAACTCTCCGACGAGGAACTTCTGGAGGTGGATGTCTTCGCCCGGGTTAAGCCCGAGGACAAGCTGCGCATCGTTGAGGCATTCCAAAAAGCAGGCGAGGTGGTGGCCGTGACCGGGGACGGAATAAACGACGCCCCGGCCCTCAAGCGGGCGGACGTGGGGGTGGCCATGGGCCAAAGGGGTTCAGAAGTCTCCCGGGAAGTGGCGGATTTGGTTCTTCTGGACGACAACTTCGCCACCATCGTGGCGGCCATTGAAGAGGGGCGGAGCATCTACGAGAACATCCAGAAGTTCATTCGCTTCCTCTTCTCCACCAACCTCTCTGAGGTCTTGGTGGTGGCCTTGGGCATGGTGTTTGCCGCTCTCCTCAACCTCAGGGACGAGGCTGGGTACCTGCTTCTTCCCCTCACCGCGGTGCAGATTCTCTGGATCAACCTGGTGACCGATGGCCTTCCCGCCCTGGCCCTGGCCCTGGAGCGTAATCCCCAGGTATTGGACCGGCCGCCCAGGCCCAAGGACAGCCCCCTTTTGGACGCTCCCTCCTTGCGGTTCATCCTCCTCACGGGAACCATCAAGGCCGCCTTTGCCTTGTCGCTCTTGGCCCTTCTGCCGGGATGGGGGCGGATCCAAGCCGCTTTAAGTGCCACCGAGGTGGCGCGTACTGCCACCTTCCACTTCATGACCCTGGGCCAGCTCTTCTTCGCTTACGCTGCTCGGCACACCCACCTGATGCCCCTGCCCAACCCGTATTTGCACGGAGCTGTGGCTTTGGGCATCGCCATTCAGCTCCTGCTGGGCACCCTGGCCCCAGGGGCTCTGGAGGCCGTGCCGGCTCCCTTGGGGATCTGGGGATTGGTGTTGGGGCTGGCCCTTTTGGCTTGGCTCGTGGCTGAGGGAGTAGACCGTTTGGTATGGCGGAAAGGGGATGCCAGCGGGCCTTACTCTTTAACCCAGTGAGGTACCACCAGGATGGGCTTGGGGCTTCGGCGCACCACCTCCTGGGTCACGCTTCCCAGAAGGGCGGCATCTAACCTCGAGCGCCCGTGGGTGGCCATTACCAAAAGGTCGTGCTTTGCTGCCTCCTTAAGGATGACCTCCGCCGCCCGCCCCTCGAGGAGATGGGCTTCAAACCCCACCCCGAGCTCCTCCGCCATGCGGGTGGCCCGGTCCAAGGCGGCCATGCCCTCTTTCCGCATGTCCTCCACCAGGTCCTGGTAGTAGGGAAGGGTTTCCGGGCCCAGGAAAAGCCTGGGCCCTATGGGCTCCAGCACGTAGAGAAAGGCCACCCGGGCCCCCAGGGCCTTGGCCAGGCGGAGCCCCTCCTTTACCCCAGCTTCGGCAGCTGGGCTTCCGTCGGTGGGAAGGAGAAGGCTTCGGTACATGGTTCACCCCTCGATGACCACGGGAAGGATCATGGGATCCCGGCCCGTGGCCTTCTTCAGGAACTTTTTCACCGGGAAGTAGATGTCGTCCCGGATACGTTCCAAGGATTTCTTCTCCCGCACCCCGTTTTGCAGGGCCTCGAGGGCCATGCGCTTCACTTCGCCCAAGAGCCGCTCCCCGGCCTTGACAAACCCCCGGGACACCACCTCCACCACCGGGTCCTGGCTCGCTAGGGCGGTGATGACCACGATCCCCTCCTCGGCCATGTGCTGGCGGTCGGCCAGGATCTCCTCGGTGATGTCCCCAACCCCCAGGCCGTCCACATAGAGGACCCCAGAGGGCACCTGGCCTACCTTCTCAAAGGTGTCCCGGGTTAGGCGGTAGATGGCCCCGTTCTCCCCGATGAGGGTTTTCTCCGGGGGACGGCTCATGGACTCCGCCAGCCACTTGAAGTTGGTCTGGTGGCGCACCTCCCCGTGCCAGGGGAGGAAGAAACGGGGGGTGGTGAGGTTCAGGATGAGCTTGAGCTCCTCCTGGGAGGCGTGCCCCGAGGCATGGACCTTGTAGGTGGGAGGGTAGAGAACGTAAGCCCCCAGGGCGTAGAGCCGGTTGATGACCCGGTTCACCGCCTCCTCGTTGCCGGGAATGGGGCTGCTGGAGAGGATCACCGTGTCCCCGGGCTTGATGGCCATCTTGGCGTGGCTTTCGAAGGCCAGGCGGTGGAGGACGGACATGGGCTGCCCTTGGCTTCCCGTGGCCAGGATCAGCACCTGGTGGTCGGGGAGGTCCTTGACCTCCTCCAGGGTGTAGAGGCGGTCCTTCACCTTGAGGTAACCCAGCTCCATGGCGATACGGCTGAACCGCACCATGCTCCGGCCTTCCATGGCCACCTTGCGCCCGTACTTCTCCGCCGCCCAGATCACCGCCTGGATGCGATGGATGTGGCTGGCAAAGGTGGTGACGAAGACCCTGCCCGGAGCCCGGCCGATGACCCGATCCAGCTCTTTGGCGATCTCCATCTCGCTCGGGGTGTAGCCGGGGCGCTCGGCGTTGGTGGAGTCGGCGATGAGGAGCAAGACCCCTTCCGCTCCCGCCTGGGCCACCTTGGCCAGGTGGGAGAGTTTACCGTCTATGGGGGTGGCGTCCAGCTTGAAGTCCCCGGTGTGCACGATGGTGCCGATGGGGGTGCGGATGACCAGCCCGGAGTTGTCGGGGATGGAGTGGGTCATGCGGAAGAGGTCCAGGGTGAAGTAGCGCCCCACGCTGATGCGGTCATCGGGGGAGATCTCCTTGAGGTTGAAGCTTCCGGGCCTCAAACCGAACTCCTCCAGCTTCCCCTTAAGGAGGCCCAGGGTGAGCTTAGCGCCGTAAATGGGTACCTGGCTTTCCTTCCCGAAGACCATGGGGAGGATGAAGGGAAGCCCCCCGATGTGGTCCTCGTGCCCGTGGGTCAGAACCCAGGCCTTGATGAGGTGCCTGTTTTCGATGAGGTAATCCACCCGGGGGATGAGGAGGTCCACCCCGGGCATTCCCTCCTGGGGAAAGGCCAGACCACCGTCCAGGACGAAGATCTCGTCGCGGAAGCGGAAGACGGTGATGTTCTTGCCGATCTCCCCCATCCCCCCTAGGGGGATGATCTCCACATAGTCCTTGCCCTCTCCAAGGCCCAGGGAAGCGGCGTCGGGTGGCCTTCTGCGCCGTCTTTTCCTTGGCTTACGTTCCTGGTTTTCCATAGACCTCCCATCTTCCCGGCCTGGCCGGGATCTTGCCCTAAGGAAAACCCCCCAGGGCTAGCTGCGACGCCTGGGGGGGATCTTGCCCTCCAGCTCCGGTCGGATCAG
Source organism: Thermus antranikianii DSM 12462 (assembly GCF_000423905.1). NCBI lineage: Bacteria > Thermotogati > Deinococcota > Deinococci > Thermales > Thermaceae > Thermus > Thermus antranikianii. The sequence continues at coordinate 254,094 of NZ_AUIW01000002.1, forward strand.
GTCGATCTTGCCCCGCTCGTCGATGCGGTGCACCTTGACCTTGATCACGTCCCCCACCTTCAAGTGGTCCTCCACCCGCTCCACCCGACCGGGGGCGATCTGGCTGATGTGAAGGAGCCCTTCGGTGCCAGGGAACAGGCTCACGAAGGCCCCAAAGGGGGTGATCTTGGTGACGGTGCCCTCGTAGATCTCGCCCACCTTGGCCTCCATGGTGAGCTCCTCGATGCGCTTCTTGGCCTTCTGGGCCGCCTCCATGTCGCTGGAGTAGATGCGCACCGTCCCGTCTTCCTCGATGTCCACCTCCACCCCGAGCTCCTCGAGGGCCCGCACGTTCTTCCCCCCGGGCCCGATGACGAGGCCGATCTTCTCCACCGGCACCTTGAGGGAGAGGATGCGGGGAGCGAAGGGCTTAAGCTCGGGGCGTGGGGCAGGAAGGACGCTTTCCATGAGGTCCAGGATCTTCATGCGGGCCTCACGGGCCTGCATGAGGGCTTCCTTAAGCACCTCCCGGGGAAGCCCGCCCACCTTGTTGTCCATCTGCAAGGCGGTGACCCCTTTTCGGGTTCCCGCCACCTTGAAATCCATGTCCCCCAGGGCATCCTCCAGTCCCAGGATGTCGGTGAGGATCACCGCCCGCTCCCCCTCCCAGACCAGGCCCATGGCCACCCCAGCCACGGGGGCCCTTATGGGTACCCCAGCGTCCATCAGGGCCAGGCACCCCGCGCAGACCGTGGCCATGGAGCTGCTGCCATTGGATTCCAGGACATCCCCCACCACCCGGATGGTGTAGGGGAAGGCCTCCTCGGGAGGCAGGACCGCCTTCAAGGCCCGTTTGGCCAGGTTGCCGTGACCTATCTCCCGGCGGGAAACCCCCCTAAGCCGTTTGACCTCTCCGGTGGAAAAGGGGGGAAAGTTGTAGTGCACCAGGAACTTTTCCGTTTCGTCAATCCCCAGGTCGTCAATGATCTGCTCGTCCCGGCCCGTGCCCAGGGTGACGGTGCCCAGGACCTGGGTCTCCCCCCGGGTGAAGATGGCGGAGCCGTGGGTGCGGGGTAGGACGTCCACCTCGATCCAGATGGGCCGGAGGTCCTTGGGGGTACGGCCATCCGCCCGCCTGCCTTCCTCCAGCACGAGGCGCCTGAGCTCTCTGCGCACCACCTCGTCAAAGGCGCTTTCGTAGAGGGGCTTTTTGCTCTCGTCCGGGGTGCCGTCTTCTAACTTGGGCAGGGCCTCGGCGATCAGGGCTTCGGCGAAGGCCTCGAGGGCCCGGCTCCTCTCCCCCTTGCTGGCGGTTTGGAGCACGGCGGAAAGCCCCCGTTCCACGGCCAAGCGGTAGAAGGCTTCCTTCTCCTCCTCGCTGAGGGTCTCCGGTGGGGTCCAGGCCATCTTAGGCTTGCCCAAGGCCTTGGCCATAGCCTCCTGCAGGTCCAGGATGGGCTGCATCTCCCGGTGGGCAAACTCCAAGGCCTGGACCAGGGTTTCCTCATCTACCTCCTGGGCCCCGGCCTCCACCATGAGGATAGCGTTCCGGCTTCCCGCCACCACCAGGTCCAGGGCGCTTTCCTCCAGCTCTTGGAGGGTAGGGTTCAGGACGAACTGCCCTCCAATGAGGCCCACCCTCACCGCGGCCACGGGTCCCTCCCAGGGGATGTCCGAAAGCATGAGGGCGGCGCTGGCCGCCGTGGGCCCCAGGATGTCCGGAGGGTTCTTCTGGTCGGCGGAGAGCACGGTGACGATTATCTGCACCTCGTGGCGAAAGCCCTTAGGGAAGAGGGGACGGATGGGCCGATCCGTCATGCGGGCGGAGAGGATGGCCTTTTCCCCAGGCCGTCCTTCCCGGCGCATGAAGCTTCCTGGGATCTTGCCCACGGCGTAGTGCCGCTCCTCAAACTCCACGGTGAGGGGGAGGAAGTCCGCTTCTATGGGTTCCTCGGAGGCTTGGGCGGTGGCCAGGACTACGGTGTCGCCGTAGCGCACCAGGACTGAGCCCGAGGCCTGTTTGGCGTATTTCCCTGCCTCCAACACCAGGAGGCGGCCGGCCACCTGGGTTTCGTACCTATGGGCCTGTGGGGTGTTGGGTGTGGCTTCCGGCATAGTTTCCTCAAGCGAAAGGCGGAGCCCTAAGGCCCCGCCCCCGACCTGGATACCAGTTTACTTCCTTAGGCCCAGTTTCTCAACCAGGGCCTGGTAGCGCTCGGGGTCTTCCCGCTCCAGGTAGCGGAGAAGCCTGCGCCTTTGCCCCACCAGCATGAGAAGGCCGCGGTGGGAATGGTGGTCGTGCTTGTGGACCTTGAGGTGCTCGGAAAGCCGGTTAATGCGCAAGGTGAGTAAGGCCACCTGCACCTCGGTGCTCCCCGTATCCCCGGGGAAGCGGGCGAACTCCTGTATGACCTTTTGCTTTTCCTCTTTGCTGATAGGCATCTCTACCTCCGTCAGGGTGGAAGAAGCTTCTGGCCCCTTCCTCCTCGAGGCCCCGAAGGACCTCTATCAGGTTAGGGCCTGGCCCTCCTTCCGTCAAGCAGGAAAAGCAAGAGAGCCAAAAGGGCCAGACCCGCCCCCACGCCGAAGGCCAGCTCAGGCCCATAACTTTGCCAGAGAAAGCCGAAGATCAAGCTGGCCGGAAGGAGCAAAACCCCCACCACCGTGTGGTAGAGGCCGATGGCGGTGGCCTTGGCCTCCTGGGGTATGAGGGTGGCCAGGTAGGCCCGGCTCGCCCCTTCAAAGGCCGCCGAGTACAGGGCGTAAAGAAGCAGAAGGGCCACGCCCCAAAACGCCGTCTCAGCCCAGGCGAATCCCAGGTAGACCGTGGCGTAAAGGGCAAATCCCCAGGCCACCACCCGCCTCAACCCCACCCGGTCTGCAAGCCCGCCCAGAGGATAGGAGAAAAGGGCGTAGAGGAGATTGTAGCCAGCGTAGGCCAAGGTGACTTGTTCCTGTGGGAGGCCTAGGTCCTTGAGCCGAAGGAGAAGGAAGGCATTGGAGGAAAGGGCCAGGGCAAAGATGCTGGAAACCAGAAGGAAGTGCCGGTAAGCGGCCGGTAGGGTCCCTAGGTGGCCTGGCCGAAGGGGTGGAAGGGAGCCCGTGGCTACCTTTACGCTTCTGGCTTCCTGGATCCAAAGGAGGGTGAGCATGGCCAGGAAGGCGGGAATAGCGGAAAGCCAAAACACGCCCCGCACCCCCACGTGGGGCAGGAGAAGGAAGGCCAGAAAGGGGCCCGCGGTGGCCCCCAGGGTGTCCAGGCCCCGGTGAAGGCCGTAGGCCCGTCCCAGGGCGCTTTTGTCCACGCTTTCCGCCAGGAGAGCATCCCGGGGTGCGGTGCGTAGGCCTTTCCCAAGCCGGTCCAAGAAGCGGTAGAGGAGGACGTGCCAGGGGCTCGAGGCCAGGGCCAAGATGGGTCTTAAGAGGGCGGGAAGGCCATAGCCCGCAAGCAGGAGGGGCTTTCTGCGGCCTAACCGATCCGAGATCCTTCCCCCCACCACCTTGAAGAGGCTGGCGGTGGCCTCGGCCACTCCCTCCACCAAACCGATGGCCCCGGCTCCTGCGCCCAGACTGGCGAGGAATAGGGGCAAAAGGGGGTAGACCATCTCGCTGGCCACATCCATCAGGAAGCTGACCAGCCCCAAGAGGTAAACCAAAGGAGGAAGTTTCATGGACGATGGCGAAAGTAGAGCCAGAGCAAGAAAGGCTCAGGCAGAACCATGATGAGGGAAAGGGGGTCCAGGGGGGCGGGGGAAAGAAGGGCAGGACCCAACGGGGTGACAAAGGGCAAGGGCAGGGTGCGGGTGACCAGGAAAAGAAGAAGGAAAACCCCGGAAAGCCCCACCCCAACCTTCCATACCACGGGGGCGAAGGAAGGGTCCCTATCTGGGTACATGAAGCGGAGGACCCAAAGGGCTAGAGCATAGGTTACCTTCAAGGCCAGAAGGGCCAGGAAGAGCTGGCCGTAAAGGTAGTACTCGTTCACCAAGCCGTACATGACCGCCTCGGCTTCGGAAACCCCTAGGGCGCTTCCGCAAAGCCCCTGGCCCAGTTTGTTCCCCAGGCTGAGTCCCAGAAACTGCAGGAAGAAGGGAAGGAGGGAGAGGCCCGCCACCCAAGGGAGGCTACGACCAGGGATAAACCCCACGCCCATAGCCTTTTCCTTTACGGGAAAAAGGTCAAGGGCCGGAAGTTTCCGGCCCTTGCGCCACCCATGATCTACCAGAGGCGCATCCCCGGCACCGGGTTCAGGTTGCTGAAAAGCTGGACCAGGGTGGGGCCATAGGCCAGCACCACCAGGATCACCGCCACCAGGAACCAGAAGCCGATCCGGTCCATGGCCTGGACCAAGGGACGGTCCTCGGGGCCGGAGATGACCTCGGCGAAGGGCACCGGGGCCTCGGCCAGCTCCGCCTTACGTTCCCGGCCCAGAAGAACGCTGAAGAGGCCATAGATGAAGAGGAGAAGGGCCACCAGCAGGATGATGCCCGCCAGGATGTTGAAGACCATGGGTAGGGCGGCATGGGCATAGGCACCGGCGTCTCGGACCATGGGGTCGGCGATGTAGGACCGGCGGGGCACGTTGAGGAGTCCCTGCCAGTGGAGTCCCAGGGCCATGACCATCATGCCGATGAACCAAAGCCAGACCACCGCCAGGCCGAGCCGCCTCTGGCCATCGGAGACGGGCTTACCCGTGAGGTTAGGGATGAGCCACCACAAGGAGCCCATGGCGGTGAGGGTCACCAGGCTGGCCACCTGGAGATGGAAATGGCCAGGGATCCAGGCCGTGTTGTGGACCACGTAGTCCAGGGTGAAGCTGGCGTTGACGATACCCCCGGCTCCTCCCGGGATGAAACCCAGGAGGCCCAGCACCGGGGCCACAAAGGCAGGGTTATCCCAGGGTAAGGCCTTGATCCAGCCAAAAATCCCCTTTCCGCCGCGCATCCTGCCAGCAAACTCCAAGCTGGCGGCCACGGTGAAGGCGGTCATCAAACTGGGCACGGCCACGAAGAGGGTGAGGATGGAGTGGATCATTTTCCAGGTGGGGTCAATGCCAGGGTCGGCGAACTGGTGGTGGAACCCCACGGGGGTGGAGAGGAGAAGGAAGAGCAGGAAGGCCAGGCGGGCCATGGGGTCGGAGATCAGCTTGCCCCCTGCCTGCTTGGGGAGCACGGTGTAGATGATGGCGTAGGCGGGCAGGAGCCAGAAGTAGACGATGGGGTGGCCCGTCCACCAGAAAAGGGTGCGGGTGATCAAGGGATCAACGCCCTGGATAAGGCCAAAGGACCAGGGGAGGAGGAAAAGCACCGCCTCTAAAACCAGCCCGATGGAGGCGATAAACCACATGAGCCAGTACACCACGGCCATGTAGGTGACCAGGGGGGTCACCTTGCCCGGGTTCTGGGCCTTCCAGCGTCGCCAGAGGTCCAGGACGACATAGATGCTAACCCAGGTGGAGAGAACGAAGATGCTGGCTCCGAGATAGAAGGCCCAGTGTCCTTTGAGGGGTGGGTAGAAGGTATAGAGGACCGTAGCCTCGTTGGCCAGAAGAGGCAGAGCAGCGATGACCAGGCCGATAAAGGCCATCCACCAGGAAAGCCACATGAGGCCCATGTTGGGCCGCAGGTTCAGCTCCCTGGCGGGCAGGTAGACCATGATGGCCTGGGCGAAAAGCTGGGTGAAGACGATGGCGTTGAGCACCCCGTGCAGGGTCAGGCCCTGGTAGTAGGACTGCACGAAGGGAAGGAGTCGCTTAAGAAGGGGGTATGCGTCCACATTCCCGTAGTTCAGGGCCTGGAAGGGGCCAAAGAGGCTTCCGATGATGAGGGCGATGAAGCCCAGGACCAGGAAGTAGAGGGTGGCCTTCTTTTCCGGATAGGCCTCGTAGATCCGGCTGAAATCAGAGGTACGCACCGCCATGGCTCACTCCTTCACCACGATCTTGCCGAACATGTTCTGGTGGCCTAGGCCGCAGTACTGGTTGCAGATGATGCGATATTCTCCGGCCTTTTTGAAGGTGTACCGCACGGTGGATACCTCCCCGGGGAGTACCTCCACGTTGATGTTGGTGCCCTCCACGTGGAAGCCGTGGATAACGTCGGGGCTGGTTACTTTGAAGATGATTTCTGCTCCCTTAGGCACCTCTATGGGGTTGGGCTGGTAGCCGAAGGCGAAGGCCAGAACGTAGACCGTGTACTGGTTGGGGCCAGTCTGCATCACCGCCTGGGCGGGATCGGCCCAGGGGCCTTCCGTGCGCACCCTCGTGGGGTCTACATGCTCCAGCTTGCCCGCGGGGATCACCCCAGCGGTGTGGGTGGCCAGGGTGTAGGCGATGAGGGCGATGAAAACCGCCAGCATGGCTAAGGAGAAGGCCAGCCAACCCTTCTCGTAAGCCAGAATCGCTTTATGAGCCTTGTGCTCGTCCACCATACCCTACCCCCTGGAAAAGAAGACTGCATATACCCCCAGCCAGAAGACGAGGATGGTGAGGGTAAGAACCACTATCACTCCTATTGCGCCGACCGGTTTTTCCTCCATACCCTTCCTCCCGTACGGCGGGTTGCCGTATACGGCGCCCATGTTAGCCCAAAGCTGAGAAAAGGGTGAAGTACATTTGTCCCTGTATGAGAGGGTACTGAGACACGGGGCTCCTTTCAAAAAAAATCGGGGCGAGGTGTAAAACCTTGCCCCTTGGGAAGGGAGATATCCCTAAGTGCTTCCAACTCGGGCCAGCACCTGGCGGCTCACTTCCTTGAGGGTTTCAAAAACCCCTCTTCCCTCTGTGGCCACGGCTTCAAAGACGGGAAAGCGCCCTTCGGGGTCCACCACCGCCTGGATCATCTCCACGGGCAGGGCGTCGGGTAGGTCCCGTTTGTTCACCTGGAGCACCACGGGGATGTCCTCCACCTTGAGCCCGTATTCCGCCAGGTTCTCCCGCATGTTGCGCATGCTTTCGGCGTTGGCCCGGAGACGGTTGGGGGCGGAGTCCGCCACGAAGACGATGCCATCCACACCCCTCAGGATCAGCTTGCGGCTGGCGTTGTAGAAGACCTGCCCCGGCACGGTGTAGAGATGGAAGCGGGTCTTGAAACCCTTGACCTCGCCTAGGTCCAAGGGAAGGAAGTCAAAGAAAAGGGTGCGCTCGTCCTCGGTAGCCAGGGAGACCATCTCCCCTTTGCGGCCTTCGGGGATGCGGCTGTATATCCACTTGAGATTGGTGGTTTTCCCAGAGAGCCCCGGGCCATAGTAGACGATTTTGAAGTTGATCTCTCGATTAGCGAAGTTGATGGTGCTCATGCTAGTTGCCGAAGAGTTCGTCCAGCAAGGCTTTGGCCTCCTCGCGGTACTGGGTGTCCAAGCTCAGCTTGGGTGGATTGGCCAGGGCTTCCTCGGCCAGGCGGGCCAGGGTCTCCGCCGCCCGCTTCCCGTGGAGCTTGATCTTGCCCAGAGGGGCGTTCTCGTCAAAGACCAGGACCAGGAGGGCCGCCTCGCCGGCCTCGTCCACATAAAGCCCCATGTGTTCTCCTTGGTGCACCACCTCTTGGAAGCGTGCCTCCCCCAGCAGCTTGGCTAAGGCTTGGGTGGCGGCGGCGTTTCCCGCCACCAGGGTGGCCAGGGAGTCCAGGGGCGGGGGCTTGGGGGCCCATAGGGCCTCTTTATGGGCCAGGACGAATCCCTTGCGGTCGATGAAGAGGGCATAGCGGGCCCCGGTTTCCTGCAGGGTTTCCTGTAGCACGTCCATGGCCCGCTGGTACAGGGTCCCATAGAGGACCAGGGAAGGTTCCACCATAGTATGCTCAGTCTACCATGAGGTCATTTCTGGAAGAGGCCAGGGCGCTCTTGGGGGAGCTGGTGGCCTTGCCCACGGTGAGTGCCGAGGGAAGGGCCCTCGAGGAGGGTGCGGCCAAGGTGGCCGAGGTGCTCCAGGATCTAGGCCTTAAGGCGGAGCTCCATCGGGGTTATGGGCCGCCGGTGGTCTACGCCGAGGGGGGTGAGGGGGAAAGGGTCCTTTTGTTTTACAACCACTACGATGTTCAGCCTCCCGATCCCTTGGAGTTATGGGAAACCGAGCCCTTTCGCCTGGTGGAACGGGACGGCCTCTGGTATGGCCGGGGTACCCACGACGACAAAGGGGAGCTGGTGGCCAGGGTTATGGCCCTGCGCTTATTCCGGGAAAAGCACGGCTTTCTTCCCCGGGTGAAGTTCGTGGTGGAGGGGGAAGAGGAGGTGGGAAGCCCCCACCTGGCGGACTACGTCCGGGACAAAAAGGACCTCCTGAGGTCCGAGGCCATCGTCTGGGAGGCGGGAGGGGTGGACGCCGAGGGGCGCCCCTACCTGTATGCCGGCCTTAAGGGCATCGTGGCCCTCGAGCTTCGGGTGCGCACCGCTGCCTTTGACCTGCATTCCTCCTACGGGGCGGTGGTGGAAAACCCCATTTACCGCTTGAGCCGGGCCATCGCCAGCCTGCGGGATGAGGAGGGAAGGGTCCTCATCCCGGGTTTTTACGACCGGGTCCGCCCCCTTTCGCCCAAGGAGATGGAGGTGCTGGCGGAGGTTCCCGATGAGTCGGAGGCGCTGAAGGAAGCCTTCGGCGTGCGGGACTTCCTGGGCGGGGCCAGGAACCTGGAGTTCAACCAGCGCCTTTATGCGGAGCCCTGCGTCAACGTAAACGGCTTCCACTCGGGCTATGGGGGCCCAGGCTCCAAGACCGTGCTGCCGGCGGAGGCCTTTGCCAAGCTGGACTTCCGCCTGGTACCCGACCAGGATCCGAAGGAGATCCCAGAGCTTTTGAGGCGGCACCTCGAGGCCCAGGGCTTCCACGATGTGGAGGTGGTGGTCCTGGAAAAGGGGGAGCACCCGGCCCGCTCGGATCTTTCCCATCCCTTCGTGGGCATGGTCCAAAGGGCTCTGGAAGAGGCCTTTGGGGTGAAGGCGGTGCTTTACCCCAACATGGCGGGGTCCGGTCCCATGCATCCTTTTCTGCACCACCTGGGAGCCCCGGCGGTGGGACTGGGGGTGGGGTATCCGGGAAGCCGGGTGCATAGCCCCAACGAGCACATCCGCATCCGGGATTTTGAGCGGGGCACCCTGGCCCTTCTCCGGCTTCTTGAGCTTTACTTTCTCGGAAGCTAGCGCCATCTGCTAGGCTCTTAGGGGTATGCGTCTTTACTTTGGCGAGCGCGATACCCCTTACGAGGAGGCCCGGGTGGTGGTCCTGCCCGTGCCCTACGACCTTTCCCTCTCCTTCTTGCCGGGGGCGAGGCGGGGCCCTGAGGCCATCTTGCTGGCCAGCCGGGAGCTGGAGCCTTTTCTCTTGGAGCTCGAGGTGGCCCCGGAGGAGGTGGGCATCTACGCGGCGGAGCCGGTGCCCTGGGTGGCGGGAAGCGCCGAGGAAAGCCACGCTCTGATCCGGGAAGCCGCCCTCACCCACCTTCGGGCGGGCAAGTTCCTGGTGGCCCTGGGGGGGGACCATTCCATCACCCATCCCCTGGTCCAGGCCCACCGGGAAGTCTTGGGGGCGTTTTCCCTTCTCCACATCGATGCTCACGCCGACCTTTACCCCGAGTGGCAAGGCTCGGTGTACTCCCATGCCTCGCCCTTTTACCGCTTGCTGGGGGAGGGTTTCCCCTTGGTCCAGGTGGGGATCCGGGCCATGGATCAGGATTCCTTGGCCTTGGCCAGGGCGAAGGGGGTGGCCCTTTTCCCCGCTCACCGCCTGCACCGGGAGGGCCTTCCGTTAAGGGAGATCCTCGAGGCCTTGGGGGAGAGGGTGTACATCAGCCTGGACTTTGACGCCCTGGATCCCAGCGTTATGCCCAGCGTGGGCACTCCCTTGCCTGGGGGGCTTTCCTACCGCCAGGTGGTGGACCTCCTGGAGGCGGTCTTCCGAGAAAAGGAAGTGGTGGGCATGGACTTCGTGGAGCTTTCCCCCAACGGCCAGTTCCATGCGGAGATGACCGCGGCCCAGCTGGTCTATCACGCCATCGGCCTGAAGGGCCTCCAGGCAGGGTGGCTCGAGGCCAGGGGCCTGTAGGCTACATTTCCTTCCCCCGCTTGCCCGTAGCCTGGGAAGATGAAGCCCTGGCTCCTGGGCGTGCTCCTCCTGGGGGTGGGCCTGGCCCAGCCCCTCACCCTGCCCGACCTCTGGGAGAGGGCTTATGGGGAAGGGGGTTTTCGGGTGGAACGGGTCTTGGAGAGGAACCCCCGTTTCACCCGGGTGCTTTTCTCCCATCTTTCTGATGGGCTTCGGGTGTACGGATTTGCCAACCTGCCTTTGGGCCAGGGTCCCTTTCCCGTGGTGGTGGTGCTCCACGGGTATGTGGAGCCGAGCCGCTACCGGATCCTGGCCTACACCACCCCCTACGCCGACTTTCTGGCGGAGGCAGGGTACCTGGTCCTCCACCCCAACTACCGGGGCCATCCCCCCTCGGAGGGGAGGCCCGCCATGGGCCTGCGCCACGTCTACGCGGTGGATGTGTTGAATCTATTGGCCGAGGTGCGCAAGGGCGTCCTGCCCCAGGCGGATGGGAGGCGCATCGGCCTCTTCGGCCACTCCATGGGTGGGGGGATTGCCCAGGTGGTGGCCCTGGTGGATTTCCGCCTGAAGGGTGTGGTGCTTTACGGGAGCATGAGCGGGGACGAGAGGCGGAATCTGGAGCGGATCCGCTACTGGTCGGGGGGTACTCGAGGCCAGGAGCTTCTAACCCTTCCTCCCAAAACCCTGGAGGAGGCTTCCGCCTGGACCTACCTGGAGAGGGTTGCCGTGCCCTTCAGTGTCCACCATGGCACCCAAGACGCTCAGGTGCCCCCGGAGTGGTCATGGGAGCTTTGCCGAAGGCTTAAGTCCTTGGGGAAGCCGGTGGAGTGCTTCAGCTACCCGGCGGGCCACCTCTTCCGTGGTCCGGTGGACCGGGTGTTCCGCCAAAGGGTCCTGGCCTTTTTCGGACGGGTCTTGCGCTAACCTTGAGCCATGCAGGTCCTTTTTGAGAACCTCGAGGCCCTCTTCTTCGCTCTTGCCTTCGGCAGCGTGGTCTTTGGCCTTCTAGCCCGCCTGCTGGGGGTGCGGCGCACCTGGCCCTTCTTCCTGCTGGCTGCCCTTTGGCTGGTCCTTGGCCTCCTCCTTCGGTTAGAATAGCCCTTCGTGGCCAAGCGCGTGGTTTCCGTGTCCCTGGGGGCTAGCCGCCGGGACTCCGTGGTCCAGGTGGAGCTCCTTGGGGAGGAAGTGGTGTTGGAAAGGCGGGGCACGGATGGCGACTTCCAGAAAGCCTTGCGCCTCATTGCTGAGCTGGATGGAAAGGTGGACGCCATCGGCCTCGGGGGCATTGACCTTTACCTTTGGGCAGGGGGGCGGCGCTACACCATCCGGGATGCCAAAAGGCTTAAGGAGGCGGCCCGTAAAACCCCGGTGGTGGATGGCTCGGGCCTCAAGCACACCTTGGAGCGCCGGGCGGTGGCCCAGCTGGCGGGGCTGATAGACTGGAAAAGTACCAAGGTGCTTCTGCCCTCTGCCGTGGATCGCTTCGGCTTGGCCGAGGCCCTGCACGAGGCCGGGGCCAAGGTTCTTTACGGGGACTTCATCTTTGCCCTGGGTTTACCCATACCCCTTTACTCCCTCTCCTTCCTGCAGAAACTGGCCTTCGTCCTCCTCCCGGTCCTTACCCAGCTTCCCTTCCAGCTCCTTTACCCCACGGGGGAAAAGCAGGAGAAGCGGGCGGTGGACTGGCGAAGCCGCTACTACACCTGGGCGGACCTGGTGGCGGGGGACTGGCACTACATCAAGCGGCATATGCCCGACGAGATGCGGGGGAAGACGGTGCTCACCAACACCACCACGAAGGAGGACGTGGCCTTTTTGCGGGAGAGGGGGGTAAGGCGCCTCATCACCACCACCCCCCGCTTAAACGGGCGAAGCTTTGGCACCAACGTCATGGAGGCCCTTTTGGTGGCCCTGGCTGGGCGGGAGCTTGGGGAGGAGGAGTACCTCCGGTATATTGACCTCTTAGGGCTTAGGCCCCAGGTCCTGGATCTACAGGAGGAAGCATGATCAGCGTGACTGACCTTAGACCCGGAACCAAGGTGAAAATGGAGGGCGGACTTTGGGAGTGCGTGGAATACCAGCACCAGAAGATCGGCCGTGGCGGGGCCAAGGTGGTGGCCAAGTTCAAGAACCTGGAAACGGGGGCTACCGTTGAACGCACCTTCAACTCCGGGGAGAAGCTGGAAGACATCTACGTGGAAACCCGGGAGCTCCAGTACCTGTACCAGGAGGGGAACGACCTCGTCTTCATGGACCTGGAGACCTACGAGCAGTTCCACCTGCCCAAGGATCAGGTGGAGGCTGCCCGGTTTCTCAAGGAGGGCATGACCGTCCTGGGGGATATGTACGAGGGGCGTCCCCTGAAGATTACCCCGCCCACCGTGGTGGAACTCAAGGTGGTGGACACGCCCCCGGGGGTGCGGGGGGATACGGTTTCCGGCGGGAGCAAGCCCGCCACCTTGGAAACGGGAGCGGTGGTGCAGGTGCCCCTTTTCGTGGAGCCCGGCGAGGTCATCAAGGTGGATACCCGCACGGGCCAGTACGTGGGTCGGGCTTAGAACAGCCTACTAAGGGGCCTGGGTGGATCCCAGGCCCCCCTTGGCTTCGGCTCATTTTGACCGGGTACAAAAGCCGTTTTGGGAGCACATGGGGTAAGCTTTATGCCGCGAGGTGTGCCCATGACGCCCAAGGAGCTGAGGCAGATCCTGCAGGCCCTGGTGGAGCACGGGGTGAGCGAGCTCACCCTGGAAACCCCTGATTACAAGCTGACCGTGCGCCGAGGAGGCGAGGTGCAGGTGGTGGCCTTGCCGCAAGGGATAGCTGCCCCTGCGGCCCCGCCTCCCTCCCTGCCCACGCCCGCCCCTACTGGCGTGCCTGCCCCTGGGAATTTGGCTCCGGCAGCCGGAGCCCCGGGCCTCGAGGCCCAGGAGGCCAAGGAGGCCAAGGAGGAGTGCGCGGGTTGCGTGGAGGTGAGGGCCCCCATCGTGGGTACCTTCTACCGGGCACCGGCCCCGGATGCCCCCCCTTACGTGGAGGAAGGAGACCGGGTGGAAAAGGGACAGGTGCTCTGCATCATCGAGGCGATGAAGCTCATGAACGAGATTGAGTCGGAGGTTTCCGGGATCGTCAAGAAGATCCTGGTAAAAAACGGGGAACCCGTGGAGTACGGGCAGCCCCTCTTCCTGATCCAGCCGCTATGAAGAAGGTCCTCATCGCCAACCGAGGCGAGATCGCCTTGAGGATTATCCGGGCCGCCAAGGAGCTGGGGATCAAGACCGTGGTGGCCCACTCCACCGCCGACGAGAAAAGCCTTCCCGTGCTTCTGGCGGACGAGGCCATCTGCATCGGGCCTCCTCCTTCCGGGCAGAGCTACCTGAACATCCCCAACCTGCTTTCCGCGGCCATTGTGACCGGGGCCGACGCCATCCATCCCGGTTACGGCTTCCTGGCGGAGAACGCCACCTTTGCCGAGATGTGCAGGGACCACGGCATCACCTTTATCGGTCCCACCCCGGAGAACATGCGCGCCCTTGGGGACAAGGCCACCGCCAGGAAGGTGGCGCGGGAGGCCGGGGTACCCACGGTTCCGGGGACGGATGAGCTTACCAGCGTGGAGGAGGCCAAGCGGGCTGCCCAGGAGATCGGCTATCCCGTGATCCTTAAGGCCTCCGCTGGGGGCGGGGGCAGGGGCATGCGGTTGGTGCACACCGAGGAGGAGCTGGAAAGGGCGGTCCAGCAGGCCCAGGAGGAGGCCCGGGCTGCCTTTGGCAACCCGGCCATCTACCTGGAGAAGTACATCGAAGAGCCGAAGCACATAGAGATCCAGGTCCTGGGGGATGGGGAGAACGTCATCCACCTTTGGGAACGGGACTGCTCCATCCAGCGCCGGCACCAGAAGCTCTTGGAGGAAGCCCCCAGTACCTTGCCTTGGGAAACCCGGAAGGCCATTGCCGAGGCAGCCGCCCGGCTTGCTCGGCACGTGGGGTACGTGTCCGCGGGCACTCTGGAGTTCCTGGTGGATAAGGAGGGGAACTTCTACTTCATAGAGATGAACACCCGCATCCAGGTGGAGCACCCCGTGACCGAGATGATCACCGGGATTGACCTGGTGCAGGCCCAGTTCCGGATCGCCATGGGGGAGAAGCTTTGGCTCAAGCAGGAGGAGGTGGAGGTGCGGGGGCATGCCATAGAGGTGCGCATCAACGCCGAGGATCCGGAGAAGGGCTTTAGGCCCTCCATCGGCAAGGTGGAAACCTTGCTTTTCCCCGGGGGACCGGGGATCCGGGTGGACAGCCACCTCTATGCGGGCTACCAGATCCCGCCCCACTACGACAGCTTGATCGCCAAGATCATCGCCTGGGCTCCCACCCGTGAGGAGGCCATCAAGCGCATGGAAAGGGCTCTTTCCGAAACGGTGATCGAGGGGCCCGGCCTGAAGACCACCATTCCCTTCCACCAGAAGGTGCTGCAAAACGCCTTCTTCCGCCGGGGGGCGGTCTACACCAACTTCGTGGCCCGGCGGATGGAGATGTAGACTGGGCGTGTGATGGTGGAGTACGAGATCAGCGACCATGCCCTCGAGGGGCTGGTGGCCCATGCCCTTTCGGACCTTCAGGGGGTGCGGGTCTTGGAAACCGCTCCCCGCTCCTTGGGGGAGGTTTTCCGCCGCATGAAGCCCATCAAGGTGGAGCGCACCCCCGAGGGGTTCACGGTGGACCTGGTGCTCTCCGTGGACTACGGGGTTTCCATTCCCGAGGCAGCCCAGGCGGTGCAAAAAGCCGTGGCGGAAGCCCTTTACCTGGCCACGGGGGAGAAGGTGCAGGCGGTGAACCTCACCGTGGCCCAGGTGGAGTACCGGAAGGAGGCCCATGCTTAGGCGAGCCAGGGAACTGGCCATGCGGGCCTTGTTTGCCCATACCCAGGGGGGGGTGGAGCTGGAGGAGGCCTTCCGCCACGCTTTGGAGGAGATGGGGGGCGAGGAGGACTCCTATGGGGACCCCCTGGACCAGGAGGGCGTGGCCTTTGCCCGGCGCTTGCTGGAGGGATACAAGGCCCATGCGGAAGAGGTGGACCAGGTGCTACGGGATACGGTGGAGGGCTGGGACTTCGCCCAGATGTCCAAAACCGACCTCACGGTGTTGCGCCTGGCAACCTACGAGATGCTCTACGAGCCCACTCCCTTTGCTCCCCTGATCGAGGTGGCGGTGAAGATCGCCAACCGCTACGGGGGAGAGCACTCGGGAGCGTTTGTCAACGGGGTGCTGGGCCGCTTGTACCGGCGGATCCAGGGGGGTGAGCTGAAGGCGGTGCCCAAGGAGGACTGAGATGACCCTTGCCCGTACCCTTTCCGGCCATGAGGTGGCGGAGACCGTGTATCGGGAGCTGAGGGAAACCCTTAGCTCCCTGCCCTTTGTACCCTCTCTCAGGGTGATCCGCCTGGGAGAGGATCCCGCCTCGGTATCCTATGTGCGCCTTAAGGACAAAAGGGCCAGGGAGCTCGGCCTTTTGAGCCGGGTGGAGGTGTTCCCCGCGGATACCCCGGAGGAAGCCCTTCTCGGGCGCATAGAGGCCCTTAACCAGGATCCGGAGGTGGACGGCATCCTGGTCCAGCTTCCCTTGCCTGCCCACATCCGCACGGAGCGGGTTTTGGAGGCCATCTCCCCCCTTAAGGATGTGGATGGCTTCCATCCCCTCAACGTGGGGAAGCTTTGGAGCGGAGGAGAGGGGCTTTTCCCTTGCACGCCCTTGGGTATCGTCCGCCTACTCAAGCACTACGGGGTGGAGCTAAGGGGCAAGGAGGTGGTGATCCTGGGCCGGTCCAACATCGTGGGGAAGCCCCTGGCAGGCCTCCTCCTGCGGGAGGATGCCACGGTGACCGTGGCCCATTCCCGTACCCGGAACCTTCCCGAGGTGACCCGGCGGGCGGAGGTGCTGGTGGTGGCGGTGGGGCGGCCCCACCTGGTGCGAAAGGAGTGGGTGCGGCCTGGGGCCATCGTGGTGGACGTGGGGGTGAACCGGGTGGAGGGCAAGCTTCTAGGCGATGTTCACCCCGAGGTGGCCGAGGTGGCCTCCGCCCTCACCCCCGTGCCCGGGGGCGTGGGGCCCATGACCGTGGCCATGCTGATGGCCAATACCGTAAAGGCGGCGTTGCTTAGGCGGCATGGAGCTCCTCGCTAACCAGGTCTTTTGGACAGCCATCCTGGCCAACTTCCTGGCCCAGACCCTGAAGCTTTTCCTCTACTACCTGCTGGAGGGCCGGTTCCAGTGGGAGCGCTTTCTGGAAACCGGGGGGATGCCCAGCTCCCACTCCGCCACCGTCAGCGCCTTGGCCATGGGCGTGGGCTTCCAGGAGGGTTTTGGCAGCACCCTGTTCGCTGTGGCCGCCATTTTCGCCCTCATCGTCATGTACGACGCCACGGGAATCCGCCGGGCAGCTGGCCTGCACGCCCAGCTCCTAAACCAGTTGGTTCAGGAACTGCAACAGGTGCTCCAGAAAGGCCCTGCCCCGGAGCCCCTTAAGGAACTTTTGGGCCACACCTACCTCGAGGTCCTGGTGGGAGCGTTGCTCGGCGCTTTGGTGGCCTTCCTCAGCTTTCACCTTTTCCCGGCGGCGTAAAAGGCCAGGGTCTGTCCCAGGAGGAAGACGAGGAGCCCAAGCGCGGGGAAGAGAAAGAAGGTGAAGAAGCCTGCGAACAAGGCCAGCACCAGGGGCAGAAGGGGCTTCTTGAAGCGGTGGAAGACCCAGAGGTTCAAAAGGCCGAAGAAGAGGAGGACGCCGAAGGCAACCGTTTCCACGGGGCTTTATTGTACGCCCTTGCCGACTTGGCGGGATGGGGTAAACTTTTACCGGGTATAAGGAGGTTGCACCCATGTTGACGTTACCGGAGAAAATCCTCTTTATCCTGTTCCTTTTGGTAAGCCTTTACTACGCCTACACGGGCTTTCGCCGCGTGTATCTGGCCATCCGAAGGGGACGGCCGGAGGAGCGCTTTGACCGCCTGCCCGAGCGCATTGGCCGGGCCCTTTGGCTTACCCTTACGCAGCAGACCGTTTTCAAGAGGCGCCCTCTGGTTTCCCTCCTCCACGCCTTCGTCTTCTACGGCTTCATCTACTACCTCCTGGTCAACCTGGTGGACCTTCTGGAGGGATACTTCCCCCTGCACACCCAAGGGGGGCTTTGGAACGCTTATAACCTCGTGGCCGATCTCCTCACCGCCGCCATCCTGGTGGGCATCCTGGGGCTCATGCTCCGCCGCTACCTTCTCGCTCCCCAGGATTTCACCTGGAATCCCAAGGTACCTCTCCACGAACGGGTACGCCAGGGGATCCCCCGGGATTCGGCCATCGTGGGGGCCTTTATCACCTTCCACGTGGGAAGCCGCCTGCTTTCCAAGGCAGCGGGCCTGGCCCAAGGGGAGCCCGACCCCTTCCAGCCGGTGGCCAGCTTTCTGGCCACCCTGCTTGCGGGCCTTTCGCCCTCCAGCCTGGTGGTGTTGGAACATTTCTTCTGGTGGGGTGCTTTGGGCTCCATCCTCCTCTTCCTTCCCTACTTCCCCCGCTCCAAGCACATCCACCTGATGATGGGCCCCATCAACCTGGCCTTCCGCCAGGAGAAGCCTGGGGCCCTCTTGCCCCTGGACTTCGAGAAGGAGGAGGAAAAGTTCGGGGCGGAGAAGCTGGAAGACCTTTCCTGGAAGCGGCTTCTGGACGCCTATGCCTGCATCATGTGCAACCGCTGCCAGGAGGCCTGCCCTGCTTACGCCACGGGAAAGGCCCTCTCCCCGGCGGCCATCGTCATCTCCGAGCGGTACGAACTGAATGAGATCCTCCCGGGCTTTGCCAGCGGGCAGGAAAGCCCGAGGCCCCTCATGGACTTTGCCCTGAACGAGGAGGCCCTTTGGGCCTGCACCACCTGCATGGCCTGCGTGGAGGTCTGCCCGGTGGGCAACGAGCCCATGCTTCACATCCTGGATGTGCGCCGGGCCAAGGTGCTCATGGAGGGGGAGTTCCCCCAGGAGCTCAGCAACGCCTTCCGGGGCATGGAGCGCTCGGGCAACCCCTGGGGCATCGGCCAGGATAAGCGCCTGGACTGGGCCGAGGGGCTTAGCGTGCCCACCGTGGAGGAAAAGCCTCACCCCGAGGTCCTCTACTGGGTGGGGTGTGCGGCCAGCTACGACCCCAGGGCCCAGAAGATCGCAAGGAGCATGGTGGAGATCCTGAACGCCAGCGGGGTGGACTGGGCGGTCCTGGGCCGAAAGGAAAAGTGCACGGGGGATTCCGCCAGGCGGGCGGGCAACGAGTACCTGTTCTTCCAGCTGGCCACGGAGAACGTGGAAACCCTAAACCGGGTGGCTCCCAAGACCATCGTCACCACCTGCCCCCACTGCTTCCATACCCTGGGCAACGAGTACAAGGCCTTTGGCGGGGAGTACCGGGTGGTCCACCACTCGGAGTTCATCGCCGAGCAATTGCGCTCGGGCCGGCTTAAGGTTTCCGAGGAAACCCGGCGGGTGGTCTTCCATGACCCCTGCTATCTGGGCCGGCACAACGGGGTGTACGAAGCACCCCGGGAGGTGCTCAAAAGGGTAGGCCTTGTGCTCACCGAACCCCCTAGGAACCGGGAGCGGAGCTTCTGTTGCGGGGCTGGTGGAGCCCAGTTCTGGAAGGAGGAGGAACCCGGGGCCATGCGGGTTTCGGAAAACCGCTACCGGGAGCTTAAGGGCACGGGGGCGGAGGTCATCGCCACCGGCTGCCCCTTCTGCATGGCCATGATGAACGTGGAGGTGGCCCAGGACGAGAAGCCCCCGGAGGTTTTGGACATCGCCGAGCTGGTAGCCCAGGGCCTTAAGGCTTAGGATTTTGATAGACGGCGAAGACTCGGTAGCCCTCCATCCACCCCTCCCCAAAGGCCCGCAGCGCGAGGCCTGGGGGAGGGGTGAGGAGTTCGTAGGGCTCCCAGTAGAAAGGGCTTTCCGGCCTGTTGCGCCGCACGGCTTCCCGGCGGCTGAAGCCTTCCACCAGGAGAAGCCCCCCTGGGGCCAAGAGGGGAGGAAGGGCCTTAAGAAGAGGGCGGTTTACGTAATAGCTCATGAGGATGGCGGCGAAGGGGCCTTTGGGAAGGTGCGCAAGAGCCTTGGGGGCCTCGAGGTCCAGCTCCACCAGGGTCAAGCCGTGGATACCTTTAAGCTTTCTTAGGGCCTCGCGGCTTTTTTCCACCAGGACCACGGGATGCCCCCTGTCCAGGAAGTAAAGGGCGTTCCTGCCCAGGCCCCCCGCCAGGTCCAGGACCGGGCCCTTGGGGGCAAAGGGACCGTA
Source organism: Thermus antranikianii DSM 12462 (assembly GCF_000423905.1). Lineage (NCBI taxonomy): Bacteria > Thermotogati > Deinococcota > Deinococci > Thermales > Thermaceae > Thermus > Thermus antranikianii. Next base: position 273,424 of record NZ_AUIW01000002.1, read on the forward strand.
GGCCCGCACCACCTGGGCGGGAGCCCGTTCCAGGGCGGCTTGGCGGTAAAACGCATCCCAGTCCCTAGGCATGCTTGCGCAAAGCCAGAAGGCTTCCCCCCAAGAGGATGAGGAGGGTTACACCCCAGAAGACAGGTTTCGGCAGGTGCCAGGCCAGCTCCGGGCGGTGTAGGAGTTCCGCCAGGGTGGCGCTCCCTTCCGAAAGGAGCTTGACCCCGGCCCAGCCCACTAGAGCGTAGGCCACCTTCTCCAGGCTGGGATAGCGTTCCATCACCGCCACCACGTAGCCTGCGGCCAGGCGGATGAAGAGGATGCCCAGGGCCACGCCCAGGAAGACCAGGAGGAGGTCCTTGGAAAAGGCCACCACCGCCAGGATGGAGTCCACGGCGAAGGCCAGGTCCACCAGGTTGATGAGGAGGACCACTCGCCAGAACTCCCGGGCGGCGGCCTCGGGTAAGGGCTTGGCCTCCGGATGGTCGCGGAAGTGTTGGAGCATGAGGAAGAGGAGGTAAAGCCCTCCCAGCACTTGGACCCACCATAGTCGGATCACGTACACGGCGAAGAGAAGGGCCAGGCCCCTTAGCAAGTAGGCCCCCAGGACCCCGTAGAAGAGGGCCTTGCGGCGGAGGTGGGTGGGGAGGGGTTTGACCATCACCGCCAGGACCAAGGCGTTGTCCCCGGAGAGGAGGGCCTCGAGGGCCGCCACGGAAAGGAGCACCAGAACGGTTTCCGGATTCATGCCTCCCCCAGCAGGTAGCGAAGCCCTGGGGCCAGGGCTTGCTTCCACGTTACCCAGTTGTGCCCCGAGGCCCTTTCCCGGTAGGCGTGGGGGACCTTGCGCTCAGCGAGGAGGGCGGCAAAGCGGCGGGCCGGGGCCAGGAGCCATTCCAAAAGACCCACCTCTAGATAGATGCGAGGCAGAACCTTAGCCTCAGCGTATTGTTCCAAAAGCCACTCCCGGTCCCGGTAGGCGTCGGTACCCCCTGGGTGGGCCTTCAGGGCCGGGGAGAGGGCGAGGACCTTTGGGAAGCGGCCCGGGTGGCGCAGAGCCTGCCACAAGGAGAAAAGGCCTCCCAAGGAAGCCCCCACCAGGAGGATCTCCCCCAAGGGGCCCTTGCTGCGTTCCACTTCCCCTAGCACCCGGTGGAACTCCTCCTCGTAGGCCTCGGAAAACCGGTACTCCCGGTTCCGGTCTATGGGCTCCACGAAAACCAGGCGCACCGGGGGGATTTCGCCTGCCTCCACCAGGGCCTGGGCCACCTTGTGGAGGCCTGCGGTGCGGTAGAAGGCCACTCCATCCTGGGCCACCAGGGTGGCCTTAGGATCCTTCCCGGCTTCGGCCACGTAGAAGCGCCTTTCCCCGAGGCGGTGCCGCTCCACTTTGGGTTCCTCCCTGGGCTCGGGAGGTGCTTCAAAGCGGTGCCCGGGAAGCCGAACAGCCCGAGGATAGGTCCACCAGGGATTGTCCGCTCGCTCAGGGTTTTCGGGGTCGGGGAAGGGCCTACCCCGCTCGTCCAGGAAGGCGTATTCCACGTAAGCCCCTTCCGGAAACTCCAGGGTGACGGGGCCTTGGAGGGGGATGGGATTCCTTTCCCAGTCGGTGAAGTCCCCTATCAGGGCCCTGGCCTGGGCCGGGGGAAAAAAGGTGACGGTGCGCTTGGAAACCCGTACCACGGGAATACTCTACCCGGGCCTAGGCCGGAGCTAAAGCTTCTCCAGCTCCGGGTAGAGGAGAAGGAGCTCTTCCTCCGTCAGGGCCTCGCCTTCCCTTTCTGGGGTCCAGGAAAGGTACGCCGCCAGGAGGGTGAAGGAACTGGATCCCGCCAGGTCCATGAGGGCTTGCCTGGCCCGGGACCGGGTTAAAGGGGATTGGGGGGGAAGAAGCCTGCGGTCGGCGAGGAGGAGGCTTACCACCAGGTAGCGCCCGCCGGGCTCCACCTGAGCCGGGTATGCCTCCAGCGCGTGCTTCTTGCCCTCAAAGTGGCGGAAGGTTTCCTGGTACTTGCTCCGCTCCTCCAGCATCCAGGCGTCGAACCGGGCCAGGACCTCCTCCTCGGAACCCACGGCCACCTGGTAATCCCCAAAGCGCCAGGCGGGCTCCTCCCTGAGGAGCAAGAGGGCCGCCTCGTCCACCAGGTCCGCCAGGCCCTTGGCCGAGGTGGTGTCCGCTTCCTCGGCCAGGCGCCTTAGCGCCTTTTGCATCTGGGGGCGGGCCAGGAGGGCCAGGCGCAACCTGGCCCCACTGGCGGTGGGCCCTTCCCCCGCTTGGCGGAGCCCCCGCACCATGTAGACGGTCACCAAGACCAAGCCCAAGACCACCAGGACGGGTACAATGCCTAGGCTTCCCCCTCCCCCGGGGTAGACCACCACCGGGCCGGGATAGGGGGGGTAGAAAGGCGGAGGGGTGGGGAAGACCGGGGCTGGTCCTGGGCTCATGGGAGGTGGGGTGGGGCTGTAGGGACGTCCGCCTGCGCCGCCCCCGCTTTTCTGGGCTAGGACCAAGGAGATTGCCAAAAGAAGGAACCAGACGAGGCGGCGCATGGTCTTCAGCATACCCCAGGGCCAGGGGCTTGGTGCTAAAAATAGCGATGCAGTAAACTTGATATAGGTAGGCTTAGGCTATGGACGAGAAAGGAGGGAAATCATGCTGCCGGAAACCTTGCCCGTCTGCCCGGTGAGGGGGTCGGTCATCTACCCTACCATGGTCATGCCCATCGATGCAGGGAGGCCCGTTTCCATCCGGGCCATCGACGAGGCCTTGACCCGGGAGCGGGTGCTTCTCATCGTGAGCCAGAGGGACAAGGAGGTGGAAAACCCCAAGCCCTCGGACCTCTACGAGGTGGGCACCGCCTGCAACATCCTTAAGATGCGTAAGAACCCGGACGGTTCCGTTCAGGTGCTGGTGCAGGCCTTTGCCCGGGTGCGGGTCAAGGAGTGGTTGGACCTGGGGGACCACCTCGAGGCTAAGGGGGAGGTCCTCTCCGATGAGCCCGCTGACTCCACCTTGATCAAGGCCCTGGTGCGGGAGGTGAAGGACAAGTTCCAGGCCCTTCTCAAGGAGGGTAAGTACCTGGTCCCCGAGGTGGCCCAGTTCGTCCTGAACCTGGAGGACCCGAGCCAGCTGGCCGATTACATCGCCTTTCACATGGACTTCCGCCTGGAGGACAAGCAGAGGGTTTTGGAGACCTCCAATGTGGCGGAGAGGCTAAAGCGGGTCTTGGTCCTCCTCGAGGCGGAGCTGGAGCTCATCGAAACGCAAAGGCGCATCCAGCAGCAGGTCAAGGAGGAGATCGACCGTAACCAGCGGGAGTACTTCCTGCGGGAGCAGATGAAGGCCATCCAGCGGGAGCTCCACGGGGAGGAGGGTGCCGAGGAGGTGGAGGAGTTCCGCAGGAAGGTGGAGGAACTCAACCTGCCCCCTGTGGTGCGGCAGGAAGCGGAGCGGGAACTGAACCGCTTCGCCCGCATGCACCCCGATTCCGCCGAGGCCAGCGTCATTCGCACCTACCTGGACTGGATCGTGAACCTGCCCTGGAACACCCGCACCGAGGACAACCTGGATCTAAACCGGGCCAAGGAGATCCTGGAAAGGGACCACTACGGTCTGGAGAAGGTGAAGGACCGGGTCCTGGAGTACCTGGCGGTGCGGAAGCTAAAAGCGGAGCGGGCCAAGCGGGGGGAAATCCCACCGGACGAGGTGAACAAGGGGCCCATCCTCCTCTTCGTGGGGCCTCCTGGGGTGGGGAAGACCTCGATTGCCAAGAGCATCGCCGAGGCCTTGGGCCGCAAGTACGTGCGCATCTCCTTGGGCGGCGTGCGGGATGAGTCCGACATCCGGGGGCACCGGCGCACCTACATCGGGGCCATGCCCGGGCGTATCATCCAGGGCCTGCGCCAGGCGGGCACCAAGAACCCCGTCTTCCTCCTGGACGAGGTGGACAAGCTGGGCATCTCCTACCAGGGGGACCCTGCGGCGGCCCTTTTGGAGGTGCTGGACCCCGCCCAGAACAAGGAGTTCGTGGACCACTACCTGGGGGTGCCCTTTGACCTTTCCGAGGTGATGTTCATCTGCACCGCCAACTTTCCCCAGAACATCCCCGCCCCCCTTTGGGACCGGATGGAGGCCATCGAGTTCACCAGCTACATCGAACAGGAAAAGCTGGAGATCGCCAAGCGCTACCTCCTGCCCCGGCAGATGCGGGAGACCGGCCTCCTCGAGGGCCAGGCGGTGATCACGGAGGCAGCCCTAATGCGCCTCATCACCCACTACACCCGGGAGGCTGGGGTGCGCCAGCTGGAACGGGAGATCGGGTCCCTTTTGCGCAAGGCGGCCCGGCAGATCCTGGAAGAGGGCAAGAAGCGGGTACGCATCACAGAGAGGGACCTGGAAAAATACCTGGGCCCGCCCCGCTACTTGCCGGAAACCGAGGCCCGCGAGCCCCAGGTGGGTGTGGCCACGGGCATGTACTACACCCCGGTGGGCGGGGACATCATGTTCGTGGAGGTTTCCGTGATGCCCGGTAAGGGGAACCTGATCCTCACCGGGCAGCTTGGGGATGTGATGAAGGAGTCTGCTCGGGCGGCGCTTTCCTACGCCAAGCGGAACGCCGAGCGCTTCGGCATCCCCTTGAAGCGCTTTGAGGAGTCCGACATCCACATCCACGTGCCGGCGGGGGCCATTCCCAAGGAAGGGCCTTCGGCCGGGGTGGCCATCGTGAGCGCCTTGGTCAGCGCCCTCACGGAGGTGCCCGTCCGCCACGACATCGCCATGACCGGGGAGATCACCCTCACGGGCAGGGTGCTTCCCATCGGTGGGGTCAAGGAGAAGGTGCTGGGGGCCAGGCGGGCAGGGATAAGGGAGGTGATCCTTCCCAAGCAGAACGAAGCCGACCTCAGCGACATTCCCAAGCCCCTGCGCCAGAACATGACCTTCCACTTCGTGGAGCACTTGGACCAGGTCCTGGATCTGGCCCTGGTGGGTGGGCTCAAGGCCTTGGAGCATAGGGCCCGGGAGGCCAAGGCCAAGGGGGCAAGGGCGCGGTCCAAAAAGGAAGTCGTGGCCCATGCCTAGGGGGGGCCTCTAGCGGGTTAAGGGGTGCTCTTTCGCCCCGCTGGCTGGCTTGCCCGGCGGGGCTTTGTTCCTAATTCAGGGGGAATCCTCCAGGGCCTTTTGGTACACCTCCAGGTAGGCCTGGGTGATCCTCTCTGGGTGAAAGCGGGCGATGGCGTACTCCCGGGCGGCCTTGCGCATGCTGGAGAGCTTGGGGTGGGCGAGGAGGTCCAGCACCGCCTGGGCGAAGCCTTCCAGGTCCCCAAGCTCCACCAGCCGGCCCACCTCGGGCTGTACCAGCTCGGGAACCCCTCCCACGGCGGTGGCCACCACGGGAACCCCGCTGGCCAGGGCCTCGAGGGCCGCTTGCCCAAAGGACTCCTCCTCCGAGGCCAGCAGAAAGAGGTCAGCAGCTCCCAGAATCCCCTCGGGATGGGGAGTGGGGGGATGGAAGGTGACCCAGCGCTCCACCCCGAGCTCCTCCGCTACCCGCTTCGCTTCCCCTTCCTCCGGTCCCTTCCCCAGAAGAAGGAGTCTGGCCTGCACCTTCCTCCGCACCTTGGCGAAGACCCGCACGATGTCCGGCACCCTTTTGATGGGGCGGAAGTTGGAGGCGTGCACCAAAAGCCACTCCCCTTCTTCCGCGTAGAGCTTCTTGCGCTCCGGCCTGGGGTAGAAGCGGTCCGGGTCCACGGCGTTATGGATGACCACGGGGCTAACCCCGAAGGCCTTCTGGGCCTCCTGGGCTAGGGCCCGGCTCACCGCGGTGGTGGCCTTGGCCCTTTGGAGGGCCTTCCGGGTGGGTCCGTGGAAGGCCGGGTCCATCCCCAGCACCGATACGTCCGTGCCGTGGAGGGTGTGCACTAGGGGAAGCTCCTCCCCCAAAGCCAGGTAGGCGGCGGCGGCGTGGGGGATGGCGTAGTGGGTGTGGACCAGATCCAGCCCCAGCCCCTTGGCTTCCCGCTCCAACACCCCGGCCAGGGAGAGGGTGTAAAGGGGGCCAGGGAAGACGGGGTAAAAGGGCAGGTCCACGGGGATGTAGACCACAGGGCTTTCCTTGGGCAGGCGGAAGGGCCTTTCCGTGGCGAAAAGGTAAACCCGGTGGCCCATCTGGGCCAGGCGGTGGGCCAACTCTGTAGCCACGATGCCGCTACCCCCGAGGCCGGGGTAGGCCACTAGGCCCAGCTTGAGTGTCCTCACGCCGAGACCCGCAAGAGGGGAGAGGGAAGAACCCACCCCCCCGGACCCTTGCCCATGGGAGACGCACCTTTAGGATGTTCCCCGATTGGTTGGCCAAAGAAGGTCATGCTCCCAGTTTACCGTAGGGGACGAGGAGCACTCAGGGCCGCCAGCCTGAGGGGCTTGCGGGATAAGGGGGATTGGCCCCGCGGGGGACCTCGAGGCGGAATAGCCGCGAAAGGAGGACCACGCCCCCTGTGGTTTGAGCCTGGGTAAGGGCCTGGTGCAGGAGTTGGGAAAGCTCCAGGAGGAAGCGATCTTGCCGTTCCTTGGGCACAGGAAGGGCCCCAAAGGTGAGGCAGGCGGGGTTCACCGCCGGGCAGTGGGGTTCAAGCCTTAGCTTCCCCCCAAGGAAGTAAACCCGCCAGGCCCCGAGGTCCACCCGGTATCCCGCGCGCAGGTGGTCCTGGTACTGGCTGGAAAGCCTGCGCCAAAGGTCCTGGGCTTCCTTGCCCGAAGGGCCAAGGGTGTACCGCCACTCCCGGGCCCCCGCCTGGGTTAGGGTTTGGCTGCGGGTAAGCCGCCAGTCTTGGGCCATGGCCCCAGGTAGGGCCAGGAGGGCTAAGAGCGTTAGCCACCTGGACATCTGCGCGCCCATGTCTTCAGGGTGCCATGACAGGGACAAAGGGCATGTGAGGAATGGGCCTGAGCCTTGGAATAAAGAGGATGCCCTAGCCCCTCAAAGGCTTCTTAGGATTTCCTCCCCCTCCTCCATGTAGGCATCCCAGGGAATCAACACGTACTCCCGGCCTGAATGGGCGGCGTAGTAGGGGAGGTCCAGGCATAGGGGTGTGCGCACCTGCTTAAGCTCCTGCACCAAGGCGGGAGGGGGTTTTAGGTAAAGGCGGGGGCGGAGCCTTTCCAAAAGAAGGCCGAGGCGGAAAGCCCGGAGGGCTTTCCCGTTCTCCTTCCGGTGAGGGGTTCCCTGGTGCCTCAAGGGCTTCATGGCTCAGTTCCTTCGGACCTTCTTGTTGAGGAAGTCCAAAAGGAGGTACCTGCCGATGTTGCCGGGGTGGGTGAGGTAGGCCTTGCCCCGGGTGATCTGGGAAAGCTTTTTCACGAAGGCCAGGAGCTCGGGTTCCCGGGCCAGCATGAAGGTGTGGATGGGGATGCCTTCCTTGCGGGCTAGGGTGGCTTCCTTTAGGGTTTCCGCCAGGATCACGGGATCGAGGCCCCAGGCGTTTTTGTAGATCTCCCCGCTGGGAAGGGTGATGGCCGAGGGCTTGCCGTCGGTGATGAGGATGATCTGCCGCATCTCCCCGCCCATCTTCTTCAAGAGGGTCCTGGCCAACTCCAGCCCCGCCTTGGTGTTGGTGTGGTAAGGGCCCACCTGGGCCAGGGGAAGCCGGGAAAGGGGGATTTCCTCCGCGGTATCGTGGAAGAGGACGAAACGCACCCGGTCCCCGGGGTATTGGGTGCGGATCAGATGGGCCAAGGCCAGGGCCACCTTCTTGGCAGGGGTGAAGCGGTCCTCCCCATAAAGGATCATGGAGTGGGAGCAATCTAAGAGGACCACGGTGCTCATGCTGGCCGTGTACTCGGAGAGGTCGATGACCAGGTCCTCGTGGGAAAGTTCCCTAAGCCCCTTGGCCATGGCCTTTTTGAGGGTTTCCGGCACATTGAGCTCCAAGGGGTCTCCCCACTCCCATTCCTTGGTTTCCCCTGTCTTCTCCACCCCTGGGGCGTAGTGGGGAGTAGGATGGAGCCCGGGAGGGTTCCGGCCCAGGGCTCCGAGGAGTTCCCTAAGGCTTCTTAAGCCCAGGAAATCCGAGGCCTTTTCCGTGAGCTCAAAGCGGGCCTCACCCGCCTCGCCCTTGTACCCGCCCTGAACGGGGTTGGTGGGATCCTCCCCGGGAAGGCGGATATACCCAGCCTCCCGGAGCTTCTCCATCATGCGGGTAATGGCCTGATAGAGCCGGGTTTCCTCCTTTCGGTCAGCGAAGCGGGCTTCCCTAAGCCAGTCCTCCGGTACCAGCTGGTTTTTGAGGAGGGCCTCGAGGAGCGCATCGTAGAGATCCTCCAGGGTGGGCTGGCGCTCGGGGTCAGGGTCGTAGCGCTGGAAGGGATCGGAAAACCCGGAGTCCAGGAGGAAGTCCTCGATTAGGCTCAGGATCTCCTCGGGGGAGAGGTCCTCGAGGCTTCCCTCGTAGCAGCTATAGCGAATGGCCTTCATCCATCCTCCTCAGCACCCGGCCCATAAGCTCCGCGTAGCTTCTCAGCCTACGAAAGATGGCTTGGGCCAAGACCTCGTTGTAGGTGTGCACCGTTAAGTTGCGGTCATCGGCCATGGCCAGGGCCAGGCGGGCTTCTTCCTCCGCCATAAGGCCGGTTTCGTGGGCCAGGCGGAAGGCCCGCTTGGGGCTTGCCACCTCCAGACCCTCCCTTTCCCGCAAGAAGGCTTGGAGTGCCTTCCAGAAGGTCTCAAAGGTGTACTCAAACCGCTGGATGGCGGCATCCCGCTCCAGGGGGCTCGGCTCCTCCAGGTAGGCTACCTCCTCCAGCGTCCTGAGGGCCCGTCTGGCTACCTCAAGGCGTTCTAAAACTCGGCCCATACCACTCCCTCCCTCAGGACCCTTTCCCGGAAGGTGGGGTCCACCTCCCCTAGGTCCACCAGGTCCACCCGCCTCAGCACGGGGGCCTCCTCGAGGGCCTCCCTGAGAAGGGGAAGAAGCTCCCCAAGAGGCTTGGGCCCGAGGAGGGCCAGGTCCAGGTCCGAACCCCGCCCTGCCTCTTGCCGGGCGTAGGAGCCGTAGAGGATAAGCTTTACCCCTCGCCCCTGGAGGTAGGGCGCCAGGGCTTGGAGCACCGCCTCCTTATCCCGCTCCAGGCTAGTTGCCATAGCTCCGCGTCCTCTCCGCCGCCTGGTAGCTCATTTCTCCCCGGGCGAGCTTCTTCCTTCCCACGAGCCCCTCCAGGACGAACTCTGCCGCCGAAAGGAGCACCTCAGGCTCCTGGCTTTCCGCCAGGCTCCTTGCCGCCTCCAGGAGGCCCGGCACCTCCTCCATGGCGCTTAGGGCTTCCTCCACGCTTCCCTCCGGCAGGGTGAGGAGGTTTCCCTCTTCAAAATAAGCCACGATGGCGTCGGTCCTAAGGCGGTAGCGGGGGAGGACCATGCCGAAGGCCCTTTGCACCAGGTCCCGGGCCACCTTTTCCGCTCCCTGGAGCTCTCCCTCGTACTCCAGCTCCAGCTTGCCGGTGATGGCGGGAAGCCCCGCATAGAGATCCAGGGGACGGGCCACAGGCCTGGTGCCCTGAAGAAGAGCCCGCCTTTCGGCGCTGGCAGCCACCACCTCCAGAAGGCTTATGGAAAGGCGCTGGGAGACGCCGGCCGTCTGGTCCACCCGGCGGTCCTCCCGGGCGGCGAAGGCCACCGCTTCCACGGAAAGGCGGATCCATTCGGGGAGCACCACCTCCTCCGGCACGTAGGCTTCCTGGGCGCTGATCCTAAGGCCCTCCTCGAGGGTTTTGGGGTAATGGGTGCGGATCTCGCTGCCGATGCGGTCTTTGAGGGGGGTCACGATCCGCCCCCTGGCCGTGTAGTCCTGGGGATTGGCGGTGAACACCAGCCAGACATCCAAGGGCAGGCGGATGGGGTAGCCCCTTATCTGCACATCTCCTTCCTCGAGGATGTTGAACAAGGCCACCTGCACCTTGGGGGCTAGGTCGGCCAGCTCGTTCACCGCGAAGATGCCCCGGTTGGCCCGGGGAAGAAGGCCAAAGTGGATGCTTTCCAGGTCCGCCATCCCCGTTCCCTTGCGGGCTGCCTTGATGGGGTCCATGTCCCCCAGGAGGTCGGCCACGGTGGTGTCGGGGGTAGCCAGTTTCTCCACATACCGCTCCTCCCGGGTTATCCAGACGATGGGAGCCTCGTCCCCGGCCTCCTCCAGAAGCCGCTTCCCTTCCGGCGAGATGGGCCTTAGGGGGTTGTCCCTAAGCTCGGTGGCCAGGGCGGGGATCTCCTCGTCCAGAAGGTTAACCAGGCTGCGAAGGATGCGGCTTTTGGCCTGGCCCCGGGTGCCCAGGAGGATGAAGTTCTGCTTGGCCAGGATGGCCTGGACCAAGGCGGGGATGACGGTGTCCTCGTACCCGTGGATGCCCGGGAAAAGCCGCTCCCCTTTGCGGAGCTTTTCCTTAAGGTTTTCCCGGGCCTCGTCCTTGACGGTGCGCTTAAGCTTCTCCAAGGGATAGGTGCGCCGAAGTTCGCCGAGGGTCTTGGCCTTCACTCCTCCAGTTTAGGGCCAGAGGGAGGTGGGGATTTGTGGCGGAGGGTGGTAAGGCGTTAGCATGGAGGCGTGAACCGGGCGAGGGAGTGGGTGGAGCAAGCCAGGTACAACCTGCGCCATGCCAGGGGAAGCCTGGGCCTCGAGGACTACGCCTGGGCTTGCTTTGCTTCTCGGCAGGCTGCGGAACCAGCGCGGAAAGGGCCCCATCTCGCCCGAGGCCAAGTGGCTTGGGGATGCCCTATCCAAGGATCTCCTGGCCGGTCTGCCGGGGGAGATATGCTGGAAGACCTCTTGGAGGCGGCCAAGGTTTGGGACAAGGATTACATCCCCATCCGGCATCCCGATGCCTACCCCTTAGGACCTGCTGCCAGGGCCTGTGCCCGTGGGGAGGCGGAGGAGGCCATCCGCTTGGCACAGAATCTGATTGTGGGGGGAGGCCTTGTGACGTGGATTTTTGCCTTTGATCCGCAAGCCCGCCGTGCGGGGTTGGAACGGGCGGCAGCCAGGTTGGCCGAGCGGCCAGAGGTCTTGGCGGTGGTCCCCTTCGGCTTCCTAGCCCGGGGGGAGGCCACGGCCATGAGCGACGCGGACCTCTTTGTCCTTTTGGGAAGCCCCCCTCTTGCCCTTCCCCGAGCGCCTGGTCCTCTACCGGCCGGAGGGGATTCGGGGGGTAGAGGTCTTCCCCTACACCTGGGAGGAAGCGGTAAGGGGTCCTTCGAAGGGGCACGGCCTGGTCCAAGCAGCCATGAAGAAGCGTGTTCCCCATTTTTGAACGGGGGGAGCCTGGGCTCGCTTGAAGGGCATGGCGTCCTTTCCCCCGTAACCCTCGCCTAACGCCCTTCTCATCCCTTCGCGGTATGGTTCCTCTCGTGGAGATCCATGGCACCACCATCTTGGCCGTGCGCAAGGATGGGGTCACCGCCTTGGCCGGGGATGGCCAGGTCACCTTCGGCCAGACCGTCCTCAAGCGGGGGGCGGTGAAGGTGAGGCGCCTCGAGGTGGGGGAAGGCATCCTGGTGGGTTTTGCCGGTGGGGTGGCGGATGCCTTAAGCCTCCTGGAGCGCTTTGAGGAGAAGCTCAAGGAGGCCAAGGGCAATCTGCTCAAGGGGGCGGTGGAAACCGCTAAGCTGTGGCGCACCGACCGGGTGCTGCGCCACCTTCAGGCCATGATCATCGCCGCCGACCGGGAGGGGATGGTGCTCCTTTCGGGAAGCGGCGAGGTCATCACCCCGGAAGAACCCCTTTTGGCGGTGGGGTCTGGGGGCCCCTACGCCTTGGCGGCGGCTAAAGCCCTCTACCGGCATTCCAACCTTTCCGCTCGGGAGATCGCTGAGGAGGCCCTTAGGATTGCAGCGGAGGTGGATCTTTACACCTCGGGCCAGGTAACGGTTCTAACCCTGGGGGAAGCATGAACCTCACGCCTGCGGAGATCGTCCGGGAGCTTTCCAAGCACATCGTGGGACAAGAGGCGGCCAAGCGGGCGGTGGCCGTGGCCTTAAGGAACCGGTACCGCCGGAAGAAACTTCCGCCCGAGGTGGCCCGGGAGGTGACTCCAAAGAATATCCTCATGATCGGGCCCACGGGGGTAGGCAAGACGGAGATTGCCCGCCGCCTGGCCCGCTTGGCGGGGGCTCCTTTTGTCAAGGTGGAGGCCACCAAGTTCACCGAGGTGGGCTACGTGGGCCGGGATGTAGACTCCATCGTGCGGGATCTGGCGGAGGCCAGCTACCAGCTGGTGATGGAGGAGATGAAGAAGAAGGTGGAGGAAAAAGCCCTGGCCTTGGCTGAGGAGGAGCTGGCCACCCTCCTGCGCACCTCGGTGGCCGATGTGCGCTCGGGCCGACTGGATAGCCTTTCGGTGGAGGTGCAGGTGGAGGAGGAGATGAGCCTGCCCTTCATGGGCGTCTTCGGGGGTGAGGGCTTTGGCGGCATGGGGGAGATGCTCAAGGGCCTGCTTCCCAAGCGGCCGGTGCGCAAGCGCATGACGGTGAAGGAAGCCCGGGAGGTCCTCAAGAACCAGCACGCCGAGCGCCTCATCGATAAGGAGGAGCTGAAGGAGGAGGCCAGGAGGCGGGCCCAGGAGGACGGTATCGTCTTCATCGACGAGATCGACAAGGTGGCCCGCCGAGAGGGCATGGTGGGGCCGGATATATCCGGCGAGGGGGTCCAACGGGACCTCCTGCCCATCGTGGAGGGCACGGTGGTTTCTACCCGCATCGGTCCGGTGTCCACCGAGCATGTGCTCTTCATTGCCGCGGGAGCCTTCCATGTGGCCAAACCCTCGGATCTGATCCCCGAGCTCCAGGGACGATTTCCCATCCGGGTGGAGCTTTCTCCCTTGGGCCCCGAGGAGTTTTACCGCATCCTGAAGGAACCGGAAAACTCCTTGATCCGCCAGTACACGGAGCTTTTGAGGGCCGACGGAACGGAACTCGTCTTTCACGAGGACGCCCTAAGGGCCATCGCCGAAGCGGCCTACCGGGCCAATCAGGAGCTCGAGGACATCGGGGCCAGAAGGCTGGCCACGGTCTTGGAGCGGGTACTGGAGGAGGTCAGCTTCCAGACGGACCTGGGCCGGGTGGAGATCACCCGGGCCTACGTGGAGCAAAGGCTGGAGGCGGTTTTCGCTTCCCCAGACCTTACGCGGTTTGTGCTTTAGGAGGACAGAGATGCGCTGGATCCTTTTGGCTTTGGGTTTACTGGCACTACCCAGTCTGGCCCAGACCCCACCGCCCCCGGCCAGCCAGGTGGAGAAGCAGGATGCCTTCCGGCTTGGGGTGCAGCTTTACGCCCTGGGCCGGTACGAGGCGGCCTTGGAGCTCTTTGAGCGGGCCTTGAAGGAGAAGCCGCAGGACCCGGATGTCCTCTACTGGCTGGCCCGGGCCCAGCTTAAAGTCGGGCTCCTTAACCCCGCCTTGGAGAACGCCAAGGGGCTGGTGGCCAGGAACCCCCGGTACATCGGGGGGTACATGGTCCTCTCCGAGGCCTACGTGGCCCTCTTTCGTGCCTCGGAGGATCGGGAGAAGGGGAGGGGCTATCTGGATCAGGCTCTCACCGTACTTCGCGATGCCGAACGGGTGAATCCCCGTTACGCTCCCCTTTACGCCCAGCGGGGTCTGGTCTACGCCTTCCTGGGCCAGGTGGACAAGGCGGAGGAGGCCTTTAAGAAGGCCCTTAGCCTGCAGGATTCCGCGGAGGTGAGGGCGGCTTTGGCCGAGCTCTATCTAGCGGCGGGCCGCTTGGACGAGGCCCTGGAGCAGTATGTCAAGGCAGTCCAGCTTTCACCCCAGGATGGGGATCTAAGGGTCCGCTATGCCTCGGCCCTCCTGCTGAAGGGCCGGGCGGAGGAGGCGGCGAGGGTTTTGGAGGAGGGCCACCGCCTCAAGCCCTTGGATGCCGAGGGTTGGTACACTTTGGGCCAGGCCTATTTCGTCCTGGGCCGCTACAAGGAGGCAGGGGTGGCCCTGGAGAATGCGGTGGCCCTGGCTCCTTTGCGCTTCCCCGTGGCCTACTACTACCTCGGTCAGATCTACCTGGCCCTGGGGGATGCCCAGAAGGCCAAAAGCCGCCTCACGGTGGCGGTGCGCCTCGAGCCCAAGCGGGCCGAGTACCGATACCAGCTCTGCCTGGCCAACGAGAAGCTGGGGGACAAGGAGGGTGCCCGCTACCAGTGCCAGGAGGCTTTAAAGCTGAGGCCTGGCTACAAGGAGGCGGAGGAGGTGCTTAGGCGCCTGTAGGGTACTGGGTGGGGAAAATGTAACGGATGGCCTCCTGGCTTCCAGTGCCAGGAGTAACCTTTATTGAGGATGTGGAGGTTTGAAGGGGGTCGCTTTCAGGAGGAGGCCTATTCTTTGCCGGAGGAGGAGCGATTCCTCCTTTTGGTGAACGGCAGGCCCTGGGCTTCCTTCAGCTATACCCCTGGGGATGAGGTCTACCTCGCCCTAGGCCATCTCTTCCTGAGCGGGGTGCTCTCGGGCCTCGAGGGGGTGCGCTGGTTAGTGGGCGAAGGGGTGGTGGCCGTGGACCTGCCGGGGGATCCCGAGAGGGGGGTGGGGGTGCGGGATAGCGGTTGCGCTGCGGGGCTACGGTATGGTGAACCCAGGCTTTCTCCCTTGCCGAAGGTACCCCTGGATCCCGAACTGCCCCTAGAGCTCATGGCCCAACTGCGCCAGCATGCGGTGCGCTACGCCCGGACCCGGGGTATACATGGAGCGGCCCTCTTTGACCTTTCTGGGCGGCTTCTCTACGTCAACGAGGATATCGGTCGCCACAACGCTGTGGACCGCCTGGCGGGGTACATGCTCCTAGAGGGTGTGCGGCCTCCCGTGCTCTTGGCGGTAACCGGCAGGGTGAGCCAGGAGATGGCGGGAAAGGCCATCGGCATGGGGGCGGTGCTCCTGGCGAGCCGGACGGGGGCCACCCTTCCTGCCGTAAACCTAGCGCGCCACTATGGCCTGGCTTTGGCGGCCTACGTGCGCCCAACAGGCTACCGCCTCTACGCCCCAGGCGGTATGCCAGTGCCCGAGGGAGTCCTCAGGCCTTAGGCTCTTCCTTCTTTTCCTCGCCCTCCTGAAGGCCCTTTTTGAACTCCCTGGCCGACTGGCCAATGCCCCGGGCCAGCTCGGGAAGCTTCTTGGCGCCGAAGAGGAGGAGGATGACGAGAAGGATGAGGAGGATTTCCACCGGACCTAAGCGCATGGGGCCATTGTAGCATGCCTTGACCCTCTTAGGGTCAAGTGTTATCGTGGCCTCTGGGGTGGCCTTAGGCCCCGGGGCGTAGCGCAGGCCGGTAGCGCACCTGCTTTGGGAGCAGGGGGTCGCCCGTTCAAATCGGGCCGCCCCGACCACGCGGGAGTAGCTCAGGTTGGTAGAGCATCGGCCTTCCAAGCCGAGGGTCGCGGGTTCGAGTCCC
Source organism: Thermus antranikianii DSM 12462 (assembly GCF_000423905.1). Taxonomy (NCBI): domain Bacteria; kingdom Thermotogati; phylum Deinococcota; class Deinococci; order Thermales; family Thermaceae; genus Thermus; species Thermus antranikianii. The sequence continues at coordinate 288,848 of NZ_AUIW01000002.1, forward strand.
GTCTCCCGCTCCAGATGGCCGGGGTGGGGCTTCACCCCGGCCTTGCTTATGGGCCCGTAGCTCAGTGGACAGAGCAGCCGCCTTCTAAGCGGTAGGTCGGGGGTTCGAATCCCTCCGGGCCCGCCACCTTCTGAAGGCAAAGCTTCCGCACTCGGAAGCTTAGGAATGGGTCAAGCTGACCCCCATACTTGACCCCCAAAGGAAGGGCAAACCTCTCCCCCGGCCTCGAGGCCGGGGGGCGGTTTTGGGGGTCAGCTTTAGGGGTCAGGCCTGAGGCCTGGGGCCCGCCACCAGGTCCTCCGGGTCAAAGGTCCAGGCCTCCCTCTCCCGGGCCAGCAGGTGGCGGTAAATGTCCAGCGTGATGGAGGGCCGCGCATGGCCCAGGCGGGCCGCCACCACCTCCGGCGGTGCCCCTTCGGCCAGGAGCATGGAGGCGAAGGTGTGCCGGAGGTCGTGGGGCCGTATGGGGGGCAGGCCCACACGGGCCACAATCTTCCGAAGGGCGTGGGCCAGGCTATGGGGGTTGAGGGGCTGGGAGGGGTCCTTGGCGCTCGGGAACACCCAGGCCTCCCGAAGGTCCAGGGGGTCCATACCCGTTTCCACCAGGGCCTCCCACCGGGCCCGCAAGTGCTCCAGGGTCTTGGGGGGAACGGGAATGGTGCGCAGGCTGGAGGGGGTCTTGGGGGCGGTGAGAAGCCCTTTGCCTCCGAGGTTGGTCCAGGCCCGGCGCACGGCCAGGGTCCCCGCCCTAAAGTCCAGGTCCCCCCACTTGAGCCCCAGGGCCTCCCCAGGCCGGAGGCCCACCGCCAGGCAAAGGCGCAGGGCCGTGCCTACCTCCCAGGTGGGCCAGGCGTCCAGGGCCTGAAGGAGGGCGGCCACCTCGTGGGGCTCCAAGGTCCTCCCGGCGGTGCGGCGCGTGGGGGCCTCGAGGCGGATGGAGGCCGTGGGGTCCCGGTGCACGACTTCCAGGGCCAGGGCCTCCCTGAAGATGGCCCGCAAGTGGGTCAGCGCCTTGCGGATGGCCCTCGGGCCTAGCCCCTGGGCGGCCATGCGGTCCAAGGCCTCCCGGATATCGGCAGGCCTGATGGCCTGGAGCCGCTTTTCCCCCAAGTGGGCCAGGAGGTAGCCCACTTCCCGCTGGTAGTTGACGAAGGTCTTGGGGGCCAGGGTGGCCCGCTTGCGGGCAAGCCACCCTTCCGCGAAGGCGGCCAGGGTGGCGGCGCTCTTGGCGGGCAGGAGGCCTTTTTCGTGCTGGGCCACAAGCTCCCGCGCCTTGCGCAGGGCCTCCTCGGCAGTCTTGCCGAAGACGCTCACCCGCCTATACCGCCCATCGGGCTCCCGGAGGTAAGGGCGCACCTCCCAGCGCCCATCCTTACGCTTGCGGGCCTTCAATCCTTTCTTGGGCATAACCTCCTCTACCCTACCATTCCACGGGGGGGCGGCGTGGGCTTCGCGAAAGTTTTGTTTCGCGAAGGTTGCCGGGGGCAACCCGTCAACCCATGACGCGAAGGGGGAGTAGCCTGGGGGTTCGCCCCCGGGTTTTTCCCGGCGAAAGTTTGCGCCATTTTCCCCACGCTGAGGGGAAGGCTCCTCCCCCTCGTGTGGGGAAGGTTCTGGGGCTTTCTAGCCCTGCCGTTTTCCAAAGAGGGCTACCCCTCCTCGTCCAAGGGCCACTCCGCCGCGGTGAAGGAGAGGGGATGGGGCTCCGCCTTCGGCGCGGCGGCCAGGGCCAGCTTGAGGGCCAGGGCGGCCACCCGGGCCTTGTGCTCCGGGTTGAGGCCTTCCGCCTCCTCCAGGGCCTTCTCCAGGACCGCCACGGCCTTGCCCCCAAGCCCGGCCAGGCGCGTGCGCCAGGCCTCGGCCTCCTCCCACCGGGCGCGGGCCTCCTCGTACCGCTCAGTCCACTTCGGCTTCGCCTTCGCCTTCCTCATCTTCCACCTCCTTGAGCTTGAGCCCGGAGAAGAGGGCTTCCAGCGCCTTGCGGAAGTCTTTGCCCAGGTCCTCGGCCAGGGCCTCGGGGAAGGCCCGGAGGGCGTACCTCCCCCACATGGGCAGGCCAAGGTCCAGGGCCCGGTCCTTCCCCCCTCTCCGGGCCTGTGAGAGGTAGCCCAGGTGGGCGCACTTCCTGCAGAGGAGCCCCCGGTGGACCAGGTAGAGCACCCGGCGGTTCCCCCCGCACCCGGGGCAGACGAAGACCCACTCCACCCCGAAGGGGTGCCTCACCCCCTTTAGGCTCACCACTTGCTCCCCGAAGGCCAGGCAAACGGGCGGCCTCTCGGGGAGGGGGCGGCCCGTCTTCATCCGCCACCACTCCGCCAGCCACGCGGCCCAGATTTGGGGGGTTCGTTCGGCAATCCCCTCCCAGGGCCTTCCCGGCCCTCTCCCCAGCCCGGGGAGAGGGCCGCGCCTTCCCGCCCCGAGGGCGGCCCTAAGCGCCAGTTCCAGGTCCTTGATTTGCCCCATCGTCTAACCTCCTTGCCGAAGAGGCTAGAAGAAAAAACCTCTTCGGCCTCGTCAATGGCCCGCATGGGGCACCTCCACCTCTACCCCCAGGCAGGGGGCGCTTTTCGCGTGCGCTATCTCCCCGAAAGCGCGTGCGCGTTCCCCTCCTAACGGGGGGTTTATCGCGTCCTGCACGGGCAAAACCCTCGCGCACGCTATGCGCACGGATGCGCACGCATGGGGGAGAAGCCCCGTCCTGGACGGCACAGGGTGCGTGCGCGTTTTCTTCCTCGTCCGGGACGGCGTTCCCGGAAAAACGCGCACGCGCCTCACGCTCCTACCTCCTCACGCCGCTTCACCCGGGCCCGGGCGATGGGCTCAAGCCGGGGCGGGGCCCCCGCCCAAACCCCTATAAGCTCCACCTCCTTCACTTCCGGCCATCCTTCCTCCAGGAAGGCCAAGCGCTCCACCAGCCAGGCCTCGAGGCTCGGGGCGTTCTGCCCGGGCCAGGCGGCGTGGGCCTCCAGGTCCTCCTCCGAGGGTACGGCCAGGGCCCAGTAGAGCACCCGGCCATCGGCCACCACCCGGAGCTTGGGCGGGCGCATGGCCCGCACCTTGGCCGCGAGGTCCGGGGCCAGGGTGATGAGCTTCCGCCAGGGGCTCACAGCTCCACCTCCACCTCGTCCTCCTCTTCCCCCCGGGCCGTTTTAGAAAGAGGAGGGGCAACACCTCCCGCATCCCCCGCATCCCCCGCAAATGGCGTCCTGGAGCCGTTTAGTACGCGCGGGGGATGTGCGGGGGTTGCGGGGGTTTGCGGGGGATGTGCGGGGGTTTGCGGGGGATGGGCTTCCCATCTCCCGCGCTCGGGAGTAGTGTCCTGGAGGGCGTTTGCGGGTGTTGCGGGGGTTGCGGGGGATGACTCCCCACTCCTTTCTAAAACCCAGAGGAGGCGCTTCACCCTGGCGTCCCGCACCCCCTCCACCTTGACCCCCACCCCCCGGAGGGCGGTCTGCACCCGGGGCAGGTGCTTCCCCAGCCCGGCGGGGGTGCGGGGCCACCCCTCGGGCTTCACCCGGGCCTCCTTGAGGCCCATGGCCTCCTCCAGGGCGGCGAGGAGTTCGCTTGCGGTGTAGACGGCCCGGTGCCCCTCGGGCCAGTCGGCGGTGAGGAGGAGGATGGCCTGGGCCACGGGGTCGTTGTCCAGCAGATCCTGGTTGAGCCCGGCCTGCACCGCGTAGAAGGCCTGCACCACCTCCCCGGCCTCGAGGCCCAGGGCGGGGGCGGCGGCCTCCGCCCAGATGGCCCAGTCCGCCAGGCGGGGCAAGGAGGGCATGGCGGCCCGCACCTCCTCCCACCGCCTCAGGGCCAGGGCCACGGCGTCCAAGAGGGCACCCAGGACCTTGGGGTGGGCCTGCTCAAAGGCCGCCCAAAGCTCCCGCTCAGGCCTCCGGGCCCCGTCCTCCAAGCGCTCCAGGTTGACCATCATCACCCGGTCAGCCAGGTCGTCCCGGAGGAGGCCGAAGCCTATCCCGGTGAGGATGACGGGCCTTTGCGCCTCCAGCACGTGCTCCTCGGAGTCCGTGTAAAGCTCCCGCTTGCCCAGCCCGCCCCCGGTGGAGAGGCGGCAGAGGGCATCGGAAAGCCAAGAGGGGACTTTGCTCAGGTTGTCGTAGGCCAGGACCCAGGACGCCTTGGCGGCCACCATCAGGGCCTCCACGTCCTTGGGCTCAGCCCGCAAGGGGGCCTCCTGGGGGTCCACCAGGGCCTTGAGGAGCCGGGCGGCGGTGCTCTTCCCCGCCCCCTTGGCCCCGGCCAGGACCAGGATGGGGTAGGGGCCTCTCGGGGAAAGCGCCCCCACCAGCCACCCCAGGACCAGGGCCGCGTCCCGGCGCTCCTGGAGGGGGAGGAGGCCAAAAAGGGGGGCGAGGTCCCCCCCTCGCTCGGGAAGGGGGAGGGGCCTCTGGTGCCGCCCCCGGCGGAAGCGCACCGGGGCCTCGTGGGCGGGGATGACGCGCCACCCCTCGGGCCCCACCTCCACCACCAGCCAGTCCGGGCGGGCCAGGTCCAGGTACACCCTGCCCCCCCACCCGGCCAGGCGCGTGTGCACCTCGTGCTCCTCCCCCTCGTAGAGGGCCTTGGCCTCCAGGACGGCCAGGGCGTCCTGCATGGCCTGGGCGTAGAGGGGCTTCCCCTCCTTGGCGTAGTAGAGGCCCGCAAGCCAGGCGCGAAACTCCCGCCCCCGCACGGGATGGTGCTCCACGTGCCCGTCCCTGGGGAGGGTGGCCCAGGCCTCCTTGCTCGGGGTGTGCCAGAGGGCCACCACCTCCCCCAGGCCCAGGTCCACGGCGTTCTTGGCGGCGGTGGCCTCCTCCTTCTTGGCCGGGCCCAGGTAGTCCCGCCAGGCCTGGCGCACGGCCTCCAGGGTGGCCCCCACCTTCTGGGCCACCTTCTTCAGGACCGCCTCCACCTCCACGGGGTCCAGCCCCTCCTCCACCAGGGCCTCAAAGAGGGCCTTCCGCACCCGGCCCCAGTTCTCCGAGGTGAGGGCGTCCACGATGGCCCGGATGGCCTCACTCATGGGCCACCCCCTTCACCCGGGCCCGGCGGTTCATGGCCCAGCGCACGCGGGGAGGAAGAGGAGGGGAGGCCTCCAGGGGGAGAGGCTTGGCCTCCCCCACCTCCCGGGCCCAGCGCAACACCTCCCGGGCCTCCCGCTCGGGCAGGCCCGAGGCCAGGGCGGCCTCCAGAAGGGCGGCCTCGGCCTCCTCGGGGGAGAGGCCGTGGGCCACCAGGCCGAAGGCGGCCAGGGCGTACCTGAGCAAGGTCAGGTGCCGCTGGCCGGGAGGGGTGGCGGCCACCCGGTGGCAGTAGGCCTCGAGGAGGCCCCTTAGCCGCTTAGGGCTAGCCCCTTCCACCGGGGTCCAAACCTCCCTCGGAGGAGGCGGCGGGGGGAGGAGCCGGGCCAGGAGGGGGGCAGGCACCGGGGAAAGCTCCTCCGGCCCCACCAGGGGCGCCTCCCAGGCGTAGGTCCTCCCGTCCTTGAGCCGGGTGGGCGCGGCCACCACATAAGCCCGGCCCATGCCCCGGAGGTCCGCCCCGGGGATGGCCCGCACGCTGGCGGAAAGCCTCACCCCCTCGGGAAGCCGGAGGAAAAGGTGTACCCCTCCCTTGGGAGTCCTTTGCCTTGGGGCGGCCTCGAGGGCGGGGTGCTCCTGCCTCAACCCCTCCCAGGCCGTGGGGTCGTCAAAGTCCAGGACCAAGACCCCCTCCGGGGCCAAGAGCCCCACCCCGGCCTCGGGGCAGGCCCGCCACCAGGCCTCGAGGGTGGCGGGGTCCTGGGAGGCCTCCTTGAGCCCGTGGGGCACCAGCCGGGGGTGGGGGCGCTTCTCCCCGGGGAGGAGGGGAAGGACGGCGTAGCCCAGACGGGCGTAGCCCAGGACGTGCTCAATCGGCCTCATTACTCACCTCCTCCTCCTGGGCCAGGGCCGCATCAATGAGGAGGTCAATGCGCTTGCGGGCGTCAATGCGCTCCCCCCAGGGAAGGGCCAGGAAGATAGCTTGAAAAGCGTCTAGCAAGATGGCGGTTTCCTCTTTGGCCCCCTCGGGCGTTATGATGACCACAACGGCACGCACGGCCACCCCCTACCGCCCCCGAGGCCCCCCCTCGGGGCTCGCCTCCTCGTCCAGGGGCATCCCCAGCAGGCGCTCCAGCTCCTTCCTGGGGATGATGAGCCTCGCCCCCAGGCGGGCCGCCCTCAGCTCCCCCCGCCAGACCAGCCGATAAATGTGGTTTGGATGGACTCCAAGTGCCGAAGCCGCTTCCTTGACGCTCAGTCCAAGCTTACGCATGTTTTTGCCCCGCTTTTCCGCGCCCAGGGAGGGGCACCCTGGACGGGCCTGACGACCTAAAGCCGCAAAACCTACGGCTTCAGGCCGCCAGGGGCGGGGCAACAGGGGCGATGACCAGGCTTCGGGTCAGGTTTTGCGTGGGGTCTTTTGGCGGTGCCCTTTCCTGGTAGCTTTCGGAAAGGGTCTTCTGGGGTTCGTGAGTCAGGCGGATGAGGTCAAAGACCAGAATAAGGAGCGCGCTCAGAGCTTTAAGTGCGGCTTTAAGAGCTTCGTTAAGCGTCTTGCCGCGCCTTAGGCTCTGCAGGTAAACGAAGAAGAGCTTAAGCACCCGCTCATGGGGCAACCTCCGGAAGCGGATCCGCGTCCCCCCGCGCTTGGCGGCCCTCCCCCTGAAGAAAACACCTTGAGCAAGGTGCCGCCCTACTAAAGAGAGGTAGTTCAATAGAGGCCTAAGTGCCTCAAAAAGGTTATCCCGCGCGTCTTGCAGACTTCTGATTACAGCCCCTGCCTCTCCGGCCAGGGGGGCCATCGCCTCAAGTGTCTGGTGTAGCGTCCTCCTGGCGGGTTCCGCCGCCTTAAGTGCCTGGTGTAGAGTCCTCCTAGCGGTTTCCACCGCCTCGTTAAGGTTCCTTAAGGTTTCCTGGGGAAGGGTCCAGGTGGCGGCGTAGGCCTCAACAGAGGCCTGAAGGTTCCTCACGGCTTCGCTTTGGGCGAAGTGTTGTAGCTTGGCCGTGAGTCCCCCTTGCATCTTGCCCCTACCATAGCACGCCCCCTCTTCACTCGCAATACCATGACATCACCCCACAAAACCTTTTCTTGCAAAGGGTTCTTTTCGTGGAATAGCTTCACGGGTTGACCCCCAAACTTGACCCCCATTGACCCCCAAAACTGACCCCTAACCGGAGGTAATCCAAGGTAATGCCATCCCGGGGGAAACGCGTGTAGGACGCCGATTTTTGCAATAACGGGTTATCGGAGGTTAGGGGTCTTCGCCTCCTTCTAAGCGGTAGGTCGGGGGTTCGAATCCCTCCGGGCCCGCCAGGTCCAGGACGCAATGCTTTACCCCCCGGTAGCATGGCCGGGGGGTCTTTGTACGGTTGGGGTACTGCTTTTGCCGCCGGTTCCCTTTGCCGAAGGGGCCGGGAAGGGGTCTTAGGCGTGGTATCCTCAAGGCCGGCCCTTGTGGCCCGGTCCATGCTGAAACTGGAGAACATCACCAAGCGCTTTGGTTCCGTGGTGGCCAACCGCCGGATCACCCTCGAGGTGGCCCGGGGGGAGGTCCTGGCCCTTCTGGGGGAAAACGGGGCGGGGAAGACCACCTTGGTGAGCATCCTCTACGGCCTTTATGCCCCGGATGAGGGGAGGATCCTCCTGGAGGGTCAAGAGGTGCGGATCCCGTCCCCCAAGGCCGCCCAGCGGCTGGGCATCGCCTTGGTGCCCCAGCACCCTGAGCTCATCGAGGCCCACACCGTGGCCGAGAACCTGGCTTTAGGCCTAGACCTGCCCCTGGCTTTCTCCCGCCGGGCTCTGGTGCGGCGGCTTGCGGCGCTTTTGGAGGGGCATCCTTTGGGCGTGGACCTCGAGGCGCCCGTGGCCCGCCTTTCCGCAGGGGAGAAGCAAAGGGTGGAGCTCCTTCGCGCCCTCCTTAACCGCCCCCGGGTGCTCGTCCTGGACGAGCCCACCAGCGTCCTTACCCCCAAGGAGGCGGAGGGGCTCTTCCAGGAGATCCGCCGCCTCAAGGCCTTGGGCCTGGCGGTGATCTTCATCAGCCACAAGCTGGAGGAGGTCCTGGCCATCGCCGACCGGATTGCCGTGCTTAGGGCGGGGGAGAAGGTGGGGGAGGTTTGGCGGCAGGAGGCGGACAAGGACCTCCTGGTGCGCCTCATGGTGGGCCGGAGCCTGGCCCCGCCCCCCAAGGTGCCCCCGCCCCGGGAGGAAGTGGTCCTCGAGGTGGAGGACCTTCTGGTGCCCCGACACGGTTTTCCCGTCCAGGGGGTTTCCTTCACCTTGCGGGCAGGGGAGGTGCTGGGGATCGCGGGGGTGGCGGGAAGCGGGCAGGCGGAACTCGTGCAGGCCTTGGCGGGTCTCAGGCCCCACCAGGGCCGGATTCGGTTCCTTGGCAAGCCCTGGCCCCGGGATCCCATGGGCCTCTTCCGCCAGGGGGTGGCCCATATTCCCGAGGAGCGGAGCATGGGGGTGGTGGGGGGTATGAGCGTGGCCGAGAACCTGGCCCTTAGAACCTACCCTCGCTTTGTTCGCAGGGGCTTGCTGGATTACCGGGCCATGGAAATGGAGGCGGAGGGCTTGATCCAGCGCTACGGCATCCGCACCCCCTCCCCCCGCACCCCGGTGCGGTTCCTCTCGGGAGGAAACGTGCAGAAGGTGATCCTGGCCCGGGAGCTTTGGGGGGGGCCTCGCCTTCTCTTGGCCATGCACCCCACTTACGGGCTGGACGTGGGGGCCACCGAGGAGGTTCACGGGCGTATCCTGGAGCTTGTGCAAGGCGGTGCGGCCGTGCTTTTGGTCAGCGAGGATCTGGACGAGATCCTGGCCCTCTCCCATAGGGTGGCGGCCCTGTACCACGGGCGCTTCGTGGGGCCTGTTCCCCGGGAGGAGGCGGACCGGGAGCGGCTGGGGCGGATGATGACGGAGGGGCGGGTATGAGGTGGGAGCTGGATCCTAGCCCAAGCCCCTGGAAGGTGTTCTTGGCCTATAGCCTGTTCGTGGCCCTGGCCTTGTTGCTTTTAGGCCTTCTTTTCCGCCTCTATGGGGTATCCCCGCTAAAGGCCTACGGGCTTCTCCTCTCCCCCCTGGGGGATTCCTTGGGCCTGGCCGAGGTGGGGCGGCGCACCATCCCCCTCCTCCTCATCGGGGCAGGCTTGGCCCTGGCCTTTAGGGTAGGGTTTTTCAACATCGGGGCGGAGGGGCAGCTTCTCATGGGAGCGGTGGGAGGAACCTACGTGGCCCTTTTCCTGCCTCCTGGACCCTGGACCCTGCCCCTCATGTTCCTTTTGGGGGGTGGTCTGGGGGCGGTTTGGAGTGGGCTTGCCGCCTGGCTTCGGGTGCGCTTTGGGGCCAACGAGATCCTAACCACCCTCATGCAGAACTACCTGGTCTACTACCTGGTGGTCTACCTGGTGGCGGGACCCTGGAAGGGGCAGATGGTCTTCGGCTTCCTCTACACGGATCGGTTTCCCCCGGAGGCCCAGCTTCCCCGCCTGGGGGATACCCTGGTGCACTGGCCCACCCTGCTTCTTGGGATTGCGGCGGCCTTGGGGCTTCAGCTCCTGCTCTTCCGTACCCCCTTGGGCTTTGAATGGCGCGTCCTGGGGGAAAACCCGGAGGCCGCCCGGTACCTGGGCCTTAAGGGGGGCAGGCTGATCCTCTTGGCGGCGCTTCTTTCCGGTTTCCTTGCGGGCCTGGCGGGGGTGGGGGAGGTGGCGGGCATCCACCTGAGGCTTTTGGAGCCCGCCCAGATCTCCCTGGGGTACGGCTTCACCGCCATCCTGGTGGCCTGGCTGGCCCGGGGAAGGCCCCTTTGGGCGCTCTTTACCGCCCCCCTTCTCGGCCTCATCCTGGCCGGGGGGGATGCCTTGAAGCTCGCCCTTTCCATGCCCTTTCGGGTGGTGGACGTGGTGGCGGGGCTTTTGCTCCTTAGCCTCATCGGGGCCGAGGCCTTGAGCCAACGTCGCTTGGTCTGGAGGCGCTGATGGAAGAGGCTCTGGTGCGCGCGGTGCTTTTCGGAACGCCCATGCTCTTGGCCTCCCTGGGGGCCCTTCTTTCCGAGCGGGGAGGGGTGGTGAACCTGGGGGTGGAGGGCATGATGGCGCTTTCCGCCCTGGCCGCCTTTGCCGCGGCCCTCGAGGCCGGGCCGGTTTGGGGGGTTCTTTGCGGGGTTGGGGTGGGCTCCTTGCTGGGCCTTTTCCTGGGCGTCTTCGCCGTGTTTCTCCGGGCCAACCAGTTCGTGGCGGGGCTTGCCCTGGCCGCCTTGGGCCTTGGGGCCTCGGGGTTTTTGGGGAAGCGGTACGAGGGAACCCCCTTGCCCGACCCCCTGCCGGAAGGGGTGTTGGCCGGGCTGGCTTTGATCCTGGCCCTGGGCCTCCACCTCCTCCTTTCCCGCACCCGGTATGGCCTTTACCTGAGGAGCGTGGGGGAGAACCCAAAGGCGGCGGACCTCTTCGGGGTGAGCGTGGATGGGGTGCGGTACCTGGCCTTGGCCCTGGGGGGCGGGATGATCGGCCTGGCTGGGGCCTACCTTTCCCTGGCCTACCGCCCCTCCTGGACGGACGGCATGACCTCGGGGCTGGGCTGGGTGGCCATCGCCCTGGTGATCCTGGCGGGCTGGCAGCCTTTAAGGGCCGTGCTGGGGGCTTACTTTTTTGGCCTCCTGTTCTTCCTGCAGTTCCGTTTGCAGGGCAGTGTACCTATACCGTCGGAGGCCTTTGCCGCCATGCCCTACCTTTTGGTTATCTTGGTCCTGGCCCTCTCGGGCCGCGCCCGGGCCCCCAAGGCCCTGGGCCAGCCCTTTGACCGGGGGAGGTGAAGGATGAGGAGGATTCTAGGTTTGCTGCTATTGGCGTTGGGGTTGGCGTGGGCCCAAGGGGATAAGCTCAAGGCCTGCTTTATCTATGTGGGGCCCATTGGGGATGCGGGCTGGACCTACGCCCACGATCAAGGGCGGAAGAAGGCGGAGGCCGCCCTTCCCTGGCTGGAAACCCGGTATGTGGAAAGCGTGCCCGAGGCCCAGGCCCTTCCGGTCATCGACCGGTTTGTGAGGGAAGGGTGCCAGGTGATCTTCGCCACCAGCTTCGGGTACATGGAGGCGGTCCTCGAGGGGGCGAAGAAGTACCCGAACGTCATCTTTGCCCACGCCACCGGGGTCAAGCGGGCTCCCAACGTGGCCACCTACATGGCGGACTTCTACCAGGTCTACTACCTGAACGGCCTGGCCGCCGGGGCCCTTTCCAAGACGGGCAAGGTGGGGTACGTGGCCGCCTTCCCCATCCCTGAGGTGAAGCGCCACATCAACGCCTTCACCCTGGGGGTTAGGGCGGTGAACCCCAAGGCCCAGGTGCTGGTGCGCTGGATCAACGCCTGGTACGACCCGGCCAAGGCCCGGGAGGCCACGGAGGCCCTTCTGGCCCAAGGGGCGGACGTCTTCGCCTTCACCGAGGACACCCCTACGGTGATCCAGACGGCGGCCAAGAAGGGAGCCTACTCCTTCGGCCACTACACCCCCATGCTGAAGTTCGCCCCGGACCACGTGGTCTCCGGCCAGATCGTCCACTGGGATGTCATCTACATCGACTTTCTCAAGAAGGTGAAGGAGGGGGTCTACACCGCCAAGAACCTGCAGAATGTGGATTACTTCTGGCTCCTGCAGCACAAGGCGGTGGAGATGGGGGCGGACTACGGGGTGCCCATAAACCCCAAGCACGTGCCCCTGTTGCAGAAGGCGGAGATGACGGTGGGCGGGAAGAAGGTGAGCGTCTACGACCGCATCATGAGCCTGCTTAAGGACATGCAGAGCCCCAAGCCCACCTTCGACCCCTTCACGGGTCCCATCCAGGACCGGAAGGGGGTGGTGCGGATCCCGGCGGGGAAAAAGGCCACCCTCCAGGAGCTCCTCACCATGGAGTGGGCGGCGCCAGGGGTGGTGGGGGACTGGCCCGGAGAACCCAAATAGAACCCGAAGGTTTGGGGCCAGGGAGGACCTCCCTGGCCCATTTTCCATCTCCTGGCCTTTGGCCGAACCGCTTCGCTGGGTATTGCGCCCTGTAGTCCTTCCGGCATGGCCCCGGAGAAGGGTCTTCTGAACCCCTTGCCCTGGGGCAGGAGGGCGCTAGAGCGCCTGGAAGACCTCCTCGAGGATCTCCAGACCCAGGGCCGCCTCCTGTTCCGTGAGGATGAGGGGCGGGGCGATGCGGAGGGCGGAAGGCCCGGCGGGGAGGAGGAGAAGCCCCTTCTTGAAGGCCAGCTCCACCGCCTTGTCCCTGAGGTCGGGCCGCTCCTCCGTTGGGGTGCCGAAGTCCAGGCCGATCATGAGCCCCCTCCCCCGCACATCCCCCAGGAAGGGGAAGCGGCCCTGCATGGCCTTGAGCTCCCTGAGGAGGTAGGCCCCCACCTGCCTGGCGTTTTCCATGAGGCCCGCCTCCAGGAGGTCCAAGGTGGCGTGGGCGGCGGCGGCGGCCACCGCCTGGCCGCCGAAGGTGGTGCCGTGGGCCCCGGGGCGCCAGCTTGCGAGCTCCTCCCGGAAAAGAAGGGCGCTCAGGGGGTAGCCGGAGGCCAGGCCCTTGGCCAGGACGTAGACGTCCGCCTTGACCCCCTCGTGCTCGAGGGCGAAGAAGAGCCCGGTGCGGCCAGCGCCCGACTGCACCTCATCCGCCACCAGGAGGATGCCGTGCCGTTCCAGAAGAGCCTTGAGCTCGGGGATGAAGCCGGGCGGAGGCACCAAATATCCCCCTTCGCCCTGGATGGGCTCCAAGAAGAAGGCGGCCACCTCCTCCGGGGGCACCACGGTGCGGAAGAGGTGCTCCAGGTATTCCAGCACCGCTTTCCCTACCTCTTCCGGCCTTGCCCCCAGGGGGGGGCGGAAGGGATTGGGGAAGGGGACGTGCACCACCCCGGGAAGGAGAGGGGAGAAGCCCTTGCGGTAGGCGCTTTTGCTGGCGGTGAGGGAGAGGGCGCCCAGGCTCCTGCCGTGGAAGGCCCCGGTAAAGGCCAGGAGGTAGGGCCTTCCCGTGTGGTGGCGCACCAGCTTGATGGCGGCTTCGATCCCCTCGGTGCCGGAGTTGCCGAAGAAGACCCGGTAGCCTCCGCCGAGCCTCCCCACCAGCCTTTCCGCCAGGGAAAGGGTGGGCTCGTGGGTGAAGTCGGAAAAGCACACGTGGGCGAAGCGCTCCGCCTGGGCCCGCACGGCTTCCAGCACCCTGGGGTGGGCGTAGCCGGTGGTGTTGACCGCTATCCCCGCCATGAAATCCAGGAAGATGTTCCCGTCCACGTCCTCCAGGAACACGCCCTGCCCCCGGGCGGGGACAAAGGGGTAGGGGCGGATGTAGGAAGGGGAGAGGACCGCCTGACCCCTTTCCAGGAGGGCCTTGGCCTTGGGACCGGGAAGCGGAGTGTGGATGCTGGGTTTCATACGGGGCCAGTCTACCAAGCCCCTGGCCCCTTTCCCAGGCGCATTTTATGCAGCAGAAGATGGCTTTTTACAGGAGGCCTTCGGCTTCCAGGTGGGGGCGGGCGTAGAAGAGGGTGAGGGCGGTGGAGGCGTCCTGGATCTCCCCGGCCTCCAGGAGGCGGTAGACCTCGGGAAGGGGAAGTTCCACAGTTTCCAGAAGCTCCCCGTCCTCGAGGGCCGGCTTGGCCACCACCTCCGCCTGAAGGGCCAGGAAGGGGTGGAAGACCACCGCGGTGAAGGAGGGCTGGGGGTGGAAGGGGGGAAGGGGGAAGAACCGTTTGGCCTCGGCCCCCACCTCCTCCAGAAGCTCCCTTTGCGCGGCCTCCAAGGGGGTTTCCCCGGGATCCACCTTGCCCGCGGGGATCTCCAGGAGGAACTTGCCCGTGGGGTGGCGGTACTGGCGGATGAGGAGGGCGGTGGCCTTGTCGGTCACGGGAAGGACGAAACTCGCCGCCACCGGTCCCGGGCGGTAGATGTAGGTGAGCTCCTTGCCGGTGTGGGTGCGCAACCTTTCCCGCACCAGCCTTACGGGCTCGGAGAGGATTTCTTCCAGCTCGAGGCGCTTCCAGGGGCTCATTTCGCCAAGCGCTCTATCACCCGGCGCACCTTCTCCCCGGGGGCCCTGGGGCCCAGGGCCTTGGTCACCACGCCTATGGCCGCTAGGGGGGTCTTGAACTGGGACAGGTCTATGTTTTCCCGGATCCAGGCCTCGATCTCCTCCTCGCTCATCTCCTTGGGGAGGAAGCGGTCCAGGAACTCCACCTCAAAGGTGTTGCCCTGCTCCAGGGCGATCTCGCGCAGGGCCTTGAGCACCTTCACCGCCTCGGCATCGGGCAGGGGTTTGCCATCCCCTTTTCGGTCCAGCTCCGCCTTCACCACCCGGGCGAAGTCCAGGGTCTTCTGGTCCCGGGCCTTCATGGCCTCCTTGATGGCTTCCTTGATGGCCTCGTAGATGCTCATCCCCCTTAGTGTAGCCGGTAGAATGCGCCTTATGTGGGCGCTTCTTTCCGTTTCCGACAAGAGGGGGCTCGTGCCCTTCGCCCAGGGGCTTTTACGGCTGGGTTATAGGCTCTTGGCCACGGGGGGCACCCACAGGGCCTTGGTGGAGGCGGGGCTTCCCGTCACCTACATCTCGGACTTCACGGGTTTTCCCGAGGTCCTCGAGGGCCGGGTCAAGACCCTCCACCCCAAGGTGCATGCGGGGCTTCTCGCCCGGCCCGACCAGGAGGAGGAGCTCAAGGCCCTGGGCTTTGAGCGGATCGGGGTCCTGGCGGTGAACCTCTACCCCTTCCGGGAGACGGTGGCCAGGGGGGCGGATTTCGCCGAGGCCCTGGAGCAGATCGACATCGGGGGCCCCGCCATGCTCCGGGCGGCGGCCAAGAACCACATGGCGGTCCTGCCCGTGTGCGACCCTGAGGACTACCCTCGGGTGCTTCAGGCCCTCGAGGAAGGCCCTTCCCTTGAGTTCCGCAGGGAGCTTGCCCGCAAGGCCTTCGCCCACACCGCCAGCTACGACGCCGCCATTGCCGAGTGGCTTGCCGGGGAGAAGTTCCCCCCCGAGAAGTTTTTGGTCCTCAGGCGGGAAAGCCCCTTGCGCTACGGGGAAAACCCGCACCAGGAAGCGGCCCTTTACCGGGTTTATGGGGAAAAGGGGCCTCTTTTGGAGGCCCGGGTCCTCCAGGGCAAGGCCATGAGCTTCAACAACTACCTGGACGCCGAGGCCGCCTGGAACCTGGTCTCGGAGTTTGAGGGCCCTGCCTGCGTGGCCATCAAGCACCAGAACCCCTGCGGGGTGGCCTTGGGGGAAGGTCCTTTGGAGGCGTACCGGAAGGCCTACGAGGCGGACCCGGTTTCCATCTTCGGGGGCATCGTGGCCTTTAACCGGGAGGTGGACGGACCCACGGCGGAGGCCATGAGGGAGGTCTTTTTGGAGGTGGTCCTGGCCCCGGGCTTCACCCCGGAGGCCCTGGCGGTCTTTTCCCGCAAGAAGAACCTCCGGCTCCTCGAGGTGCCCTTCCCCGCCCAGGGAGCCTACCTGGACTTGAGGCGCCTTAGGGGCGGGGTGCTCCTCCAGGATGCGGATACCCTGGATCCCATGGAGCCCAAGGTGGTCACGCAAAAGGCCCCCACCCAGGAGGAGTGGCAGGACCTCCTCTTCGCCTGGAAGGTGGTGAAGCACGTGCGTTCCAACGCCATCGTGGTGGCCAAGGGGGGCCAGACCCTGGGCATCGGGGTAGGGCAGACCAACCGCTACGCCTCCGCCAAACACGCCCTGAAGACCGCCAAGGAGAAGGCCAGGGGGGCGGTCTTGGCCTCGGATGCCTTCTTCCCCTTTGACGACGTGGTGCGCCTGGCGGGGGAGTTTGGCATCAGCGCCATCATCCAGCCCGGGGGAAGCGTGCGGGACGAGGATTCCATCCGGGCGGCGGACGAGCTGGGCATGGCCATGGTGTTCACCGGGGTGCGGCACTTTAAGCACTAGGCGTCTTAATCCCCGTATCCGGGAGCATTTGGGTCTTGAGTAACCAAAAAGGAGCCCTGCAGGGCTCCTTTAAACCTAAGGGGGCGCTTAGTAGGCCTTCTTGCCTTGGGCTTCCCGCAGGCGCTGGTGAGCCTCCTTAAAGCCCACCAGCTTCCGGCTTTCCTCATCGTAGAGGTGCATGTCGGCGAAGGCGATCTTGAAGGCATCCTTGAGGGTAACCGTGGGGGCCACCTTCACGAGGTCCACCTCCTCCTGCACCTTGGGCAGGAGGTAGTTGGGGATCTTGGGGGCCAGGTGGTGGATGTGGTGGAAGCCGATGTTCCCGGTGAGCCACTGGAGCACCTTGGGGAGCTTCAGGTAGGTGCTTCCCTCCATGGCCGCCTTCAGGAACTCCCAGCGGGGGTCGTGCTCCCAGTAGACATCCTCAAACTGGTGCTGCACGTAGAAGAGGAAGATGCCGATCATTCCGGCCAGGTACTGGATGGGCAGGTAGACGAAGAGGAGGGTCTTAACCCCGAAGAAGACCACGATCCCCGCCAGCAAGAGGGCCAGGAAGAGGTTGGTTAGGGCCACGGAGTTGCGCACGGAAGGCTTGTCCGAGCCGTAGCCTAAAGGAAGCCGGTAGGAGAGCATGAAGACGTAGATGGGCCCCAGGAGGAACATGACCCAGGGGTTCCGGTAAAGGCGGTACTTGAGCCTCTCCCAGGGGCTGGCCTTCAGGTACTCCTCCAGGGTCATGGTGTAGATGTCCCCCACCCCCCGCTTGTCCAGGTTGCCGCTGGTGGCGTGGTGCCGGGCGTGGGATAGCTGCCAGTGGTGGTAGGGAACCAGGGTGAGGACCCCGGTGAAGAAGCCTAGGAGATCGTTGGCCCACTTCCTGGGGAAGAAGGAGCCGTGGCCGGCGTCGTGCTGCAGGATGAACAGGCGGACCAGGAACAAGGCGGCTGCGAGGTCCAGAACGAGGGTCAGGGCCAGGGAAACGGAAAGGGCCTTGTAGGCCAGGTAAAAGAGGAGAAGAAGGGGAAGAAGGGTGTCCGCCACCTGGCGCAGGCTTCTTAGGGTGTCGGGCTTGGCATAGGGTTTGATGAGGGGGATCCAGTCCTTGGGTTCTACTTTGCGCATGCTCACTCCTCCCTGTTTTTGGGAGTGGTTCATGGTACCCCCACGGCGGATGAGGACCATGAGGAAAGGGGGAGAAGGTTATCTCTACTAAGCAATCGATAATGAACCTTTGCTACACTGTAAAGCACATCTATGCCCAGGCGAGCCCAGTTAACCCGGTCGTGTCAAGAGTTATGTGTAAGAGTCTGTGTACGGGGGGCATACCGCTCCTGAAGCATCTTCTCCAGCACCTCCTTCACCTCCGAGAAC